>NZ_LR215036.1:310591-621182 GCF_900660645.1 Mycoplasmopsis citelli
TTTATTTATTAAAGCTTGAATTTGGTCATTTAAATTGAGATTTTTTAAATTTTCTAATTGAGCTGGTATTAATGATGCAATTTCCTTAAATCCTCATTTTTTAGTTGTTAAAATATTTAATTCATTATTAATAGCATCATTTAAATGCAAAATTTCTTGGTCTTTATCAAGAGCTAAAGTTGCGCTTTTACTTAAAGCTATTGCTTTATAGTTATTAATTCTTTTTAAAAAGTTATCTTTCATTGATTTGTCAATTTCTAACAATGAAATTTCATTCTTAACACGAACTAGATTCTCCAAAAATTTATTTAAATTCTTATTTTGTTGTTCTTTTTGTGAACTTAATTGAGTAATAATTTCATCATAAACTTTTTCATACTCAAGTAAAGTATCTTTAGAATAATGCTCTTTTGAAAGCAAAGATAAAATTTGGTCAATAACTAAAAGTAAAGCACTTTTTTGCTCATTATTTGCTAAAGCAGAAATATTTTTAGTATGTTCAACATAATTGGTTCAAATTTTAGTTTCTAAAGCAAAAGATAAATTATGTTGCTCTTCAATTAAAGGATCAATTGATTTATAAAATTCTGATAATGCTTTATCTTTATTTTCAAGAAATAAAATAGAATTAATAATTTTGTCTTTGCTTTGAGTAACTTGTTCTTGATAATCAACTTCTTTAACAAGTGAAGCATATTCATTAATTAAATTTTTAAGTGTTTCTTGATCTTCGACTTTACTAAGAAGTGCTTTTAAAGTACAACATTTAAGCTTATTTCTTTGTTCAAGCATCATTGCAATACTTGAATCTTCAATGTTTAAAAGTTGTTTTGCATAATTTAATTCTTCAAAAAGAGTTTTTACTTCCAAATTGCTTTGTGAATCTTCTTGAGAAATTGAATAATTTTGTAGAACATCTTGGGTTTTTAGAACTTGATTTTCTAATTCTAAAAAATGATATGTTTGCTTATAGGGAGGTTTATAGCTACTGTGTAGTGATAGCATTAAACCAGCTGATAAAAGTGTGCCAAAACCAGCACTACCAGCAACAATTACTAATGTAGTGATTGCTTTTTTTAAATTTTTCATATTTTATCTCCAAAAGTTTTTGTTTTGTATATTAAAAATTTTTAAAAACAATTTTATTTAATCTACATAAAACTTTCTCTAAATAAATACTTAAATTTGCCATAGAAATTTTAATGGATTTTTAATTTTTAAAAATAAAAAAGAAAAAATTTTTTAGGCGATATTTGTGGGGATTTATTCAAAAAATGCTCAAAAATTTAAGCTTTTTTGATGTTTTTAATTTTTTTATCCTTTACAAAAGTAAAATAAAAAACCAAAAAAACTTTTTGGTTTGCCAATGTTTTTTGGTTTTTGAAGATGAAAAATTACTTTTTCAAAAATTCACTCATAGCTGGAAAAAGGTCTAAAGCAGGAAATAATCCTGTATCAATAAAGTGTTTATAAACAGTATAAAGCTCTTTTCGGTTGGCTTCTTGACCTTGGGTACCAGAGTAGTGAAAATCTCTTTTAATAATATTAAAAGTATCTGAAATTGGGAAATTATTTGGATCAACAAAAAGCATAGCTTTTTCTAAAGGTATTTTAAATTGGGCTTGGAGCATAACAATAGTAGCTAGTAATACTGTTGAAGTTGGTTGAATTCCGAATAATTTTGTTTTAAATTTGCCACTAGCAAAGTCATTTTTCTCAAATAAAATTGATTCATTATTTTCTAGAGCTTGCATATCTAAAGCCAGCATATTTTCTCACGAAATTGATGGATCTAAAATAATTGCTTCTTTCTCATGTCCATTAGTAAATTCCTTAATATATTCAAGTGCTTGATTTCCTTTATAAACAGGATGAAGTTTGTAAAAGTAATTGTATTGTTCAGGAGGATAAAGCTCTAAAATTTTGTTAAAATATGCGTGCAATTCTTTTCGAGATAAAGTATCAGATTTAATTCGTCATGGACCATCTTTGTCTTGTCTGAATAAACTTGAACCAACAAAAACTAAATTCTTTTTAGTTTTATCAAGATTTTGCTTCCCATCAACAATTAAATCATCTAACTTTTTGTTATGTAAATTAACTAATTTATTGTAATCACTTAAAAATTCATCTTGATTAAGCTGTGGTAAATCTTTGGTAACATTTAAATAATTTAACGGATAATCATAAACATTAATTTTGGCTCATTCAAAACCTTCTTGTTCCAATTGATCATTAAAACTTTTGTCATATTTTCCTGATAAATTGTAGATTTTAAACTTATCTTCAAGAGTGTAAAAGTGATGATAATCGATTTTTTGTGGATTAGTAGTTTTTAAGCTATCTCAGGCTTTGAGTAATTCCTCTTTTGAAAAATGTGTTTTTTGATTTTTAACTCATTTAATATAATTATCATTAATAAATTTATATGGTTGAGCATTTCCATCACTTAAAATAACAATTTTATTAGCATGTGCAAGCATAAAATCTCTAACTTCTGGTTTTAGAGCAGTAAAAGAAATATCTGGAATGTAAAAATCAAATAGCTTAACTCCCCTATCTAAATATGGTTTTAAATATGCTTGGAGCTCTTCTAATTTTCTAGGTATAATCGAATAATCTACAAAGCGAAAATCATCTAAATATTTAGAGTTATCTAGTAATAATAATTGTCCTGGCTTAATATTAAAATTTTGCTGATAGTTTTTAAGTGCTACATCACCATATTTTGCAAGTAAATGCTCAAAGTTAAATCTTTGAGATTGATTTTCTAGTGTTTTTTGATATGAATTAACATCTGAATCAATTAAATATACCACATCATTATAAGAATTTTTCGTTTCTTGCTTATTAATAAGTTGCAACTGGGCAACCATGGCAATAAAACTAGAAATAAAAAATTGGGAAGCATTTCGAGAAATGAATACACTTGGATATTCATTATTTGCTGAATCAATGATTTCGTTATTAAATTTTTGAAAATTTAAAGTTTGTTGACTTTGAATTTCTTGTTTCAAATTAGAAGAATTATTAGGGTTCTCTAAAGAGGGTTCTCTAAAGAGGGTTCTCTTTTAGTTTGTACACTATTACTGCAACTTGCTCCAATAATTGAACTCGAAAGTAACAATGGAGTGAGTAATCATCTTTTTTTCATGATAAAATAAAATTCCTTTTTAAATCAATATATTAAAATTATATTAAATTTTATTTGAGGAATTCACTCATTGCTGGAAATAATTCTATAGATGGAAAAAGTCCAGTTTCAATAAAATGTTTATAAACTTTATAAAGTTCTTTCCGATTTGCTTCCTGACCATCATTTCCAGTGTAGTGAAAATCCCTTTTAACAATATTAAAAGTATCTGAAATTGGGAAGTTTTTCGGATCAACAAATACCAGTGCTTGTTCTAAAGTAATCTTAAACTGTGCTTGAAGCATAACAATAGTAGCTAGTAAAACTGTTGAAGTTGGTTGAATACCAAATAATTTTGTTTTAACTTGTCCGCTAGTAAAGTCATCTCTATCAAATAAAACTGATTCATTATTTTCTAGAGCCTGCATATCTAAAGCCAACATATTTTCTCACGAAATTGATGGATCTAAAATAATTGCTTCTTTCTCATGACCATTAGTAAATTCCTTAATATATTCAAGAGCTTGATTTCCTTTATAAACAGGATGAAGCTTGTAAAGGTAATTATATTGATCAGGAGGATAAAGATCTAAAATTTTGTTAAAATATGCGTGCAATTCTTTACGAGATAAAGTGTCAGATTTAATTCGTCATGGACCACCTTTGTCTTGTCTAAATAATGAAGAACCTGTAAAAACGATATTCTTTTTGGATTTATTAAAATTTTGTTTTCCAGCAACGATTAAATCCTCTAATTTTTTATTATCTAAATTAACTAACTTATTATAGTCACTTAAAAATTCTTGTTCATTAAGTTGTGGTAAATTTTTAGTTATATTTAAATAATTTAGTGGATAATCATAAATATTAATTTTAGCTCACTCAAAACCTTCTTTTTCCAATTGATCGTTAAAACTTTTGGCATATTTTCCGTTTAAATTGTAGATTTTAAACTTATCCTCTAAAGTATAAAAATAATGAAAATCGATTTTTTGTGGGTTGCTAGTTTTTAAGCTGTCTCAAGCTTTGAGCAATTCTTCTTGCGAAAAATGTGTCTTTTGGTTTTTAACTCATTTAATATAATCATCATTAATAAATGAATATGGCTGAGCATTTCCATCACTTAAAATAACAATTTTATTGGCATGCTCTAAAATAAAATTACGCACTTGCGAATTTAAGGCAGTAAAGGAAATATCTGGAATATAAAAATCAAATAATTTTACTTGTTTATCTAAATAAGGTTTTAAATATCCTTGAAGTTCAGTAAGATTTCGTGGATAAACTGAATAATTTTGATAACCAGAAAGATTTAGATAATTTGGATTATCTAAAGCTAATAATTTGCCTTTATCAACATTATAATTATTGTTTTGATCAGTTAAAGTAACATCTCCGTATTTATCTAATAAGTGTGCAAAATTAAAACGTTGCATTTCTTTTTTTGAAGTTTTTTCATATGAATTAACACTAGAATCAATTAAATAAATTACATCATTATGTGGTTTTTGTTTTTCTATTTTACTGATTAATTGTAATTGAGCAACCATGGCAATAAAACTAGAAATAAAAAATTGTGAAGCATTTCGTGAAATAAATACACTTGGATATTCATTATTTGCTGAATCAATGATTTCGTTATTAAATTTCTCAAAATCTAATGTTGAATTAATTTCTTTGTTAAAATCAACATTTGTAGAAGCATTAGTATTGGTTTCTCCTTGATTGGTTTCTCCTTGATTGGTTTCTCCTTGATTGGTTTCTCCTTGATTGGTTTCATTTGTAGTTTGCGCTTTTGCACTACTGCATTGAGTACTAATTAATGATCCTGATAGTAAAATAGGTGCGAAAATTCAGCGTTTCTTCATATCTTAATTATAATCTAAAAAAGAAATAAAACCCACCACTGTAAGCTAGTTTTAATATCTAGATTACAGTGGTGGGTTTTAAATTATAATTTTTTAGAGTGTTTATTTCTTATTAAATAAGGTTAATTAATTAGCGAATTTTAAATCAAAATTTATTAATCATAGCGGAAGTTAAAGCAATTCGAGCTGTTGCTTTTTTAAGTTGATTCCCACTTGCTTTTCAATCTTTATTTGGAAGTGGTCTTAAGGAAGCTGAACTTGGAATACTGAAATTAGTTCGATAAACAGTACTTTGTCCACCATTAATTGGAAATATAGGGTATCCGCCAAAAGCTTCATTTTTTGTTGTTGGCAATCAGTTAGTAACACTATAAGAATTTGTTATAAAAATTTTATTATTAAAGGAAGCAAAAATTGAAAATGCTTTAGCTAAGTCTTCAGGTTTTGGTTGATAATTTTTAATATTTCCTCCAAAACTAGTTCAAAAATTACTTAAAAATTCTTTATCAACGCTTTTTAAAGAAGCGTCCGTTTTGTAATTGCTTAAACTTTGTTTTAAAGCATTTTTATCAAAAACAAATAAACTATTTTCAGTTCACGAATTATAAAAGTAAACCTTTCTTTTGACAACATCATAATCAATATTAAAGAAATACAAATTTAAATTTAATCCAGTTGGTAAACGATTTGGAGGGGTGTTATATCAATAATATGGGTCATTATAAATGTTATAATGCCCTGTTTGCCTATGAACAAAAAGCTCCTCATATGTTCCAGGTTGATAATCTCCAACAATACCACCATAACCTGGTAATCCAGTAAGAAATCCACCATTTAATTGTAAAAAGGCAAATCCTTTTTCTTGATCACTTGGGATAATATTTAAAACCTCAAAATCTTTATTTGAAGTTAGAGATATATTATAAGTAATTGGGATAGTCAGTTGATTTTCAAAATCAAAACCATATTTACTATGTGTATTACGATTGTTTTTATCTAAATATGCACTTAATCTAGATGCTGTTTTGCCATTTTGAGTGCTTGTAGTTGTATAGCGGATATTTTGTAAATTTGCATCACTTGAATTGTTTAAACTACTTAAATAATTATCATTTGGTGTAATTACATTAGTGTCTAATTTTCTGCTATTATTAGCGTTTAAACTAAAAATTGCTTCATTCATTTTATTATACACTTTAGTAATAACATCATTTTTAACACTAGAAGCATTGCTTACACTTGGATCTGATATTTGCGGAATATTTCATCCTGCTTCATCAACATCTAAAACTTCAACTTTAGTATTAATTCCGGCTTTATTGTTATTAATGAAAATACTTGTTGTTTGATTTGGAATGGCAATAGTATCTAAAGTTTTAAAGGTAATTACTATTTCTTTTTCAATTTTTAACTCCCCAATATTAGTATTATTTGATTCATAAGAATACACAACTTTAGCTTTAAGTGACTGACGATCAACTTCATCTTGGGTTTGAGCCACTAAATCAAATCAACCATTAGCAGAATATTTTTTAATATATACTTTCAATTTTGATGCTGAAAAAATTGATTTTAAATCAGTATCATCTTTAATGTCTTTATTAGTATAGGCAAATTGCTCAAACATATCTAAAAAGGTATCATTATTATCTATTTGAACTAAATCATTTTGAGCATTATGACTTAAAACTTCAAATCTTTTTATAAATTCTTTTCGAGTAACATCATCTTTGGCAATTATGACTTTATATTTATGATTAAAAGCTCCATCAAGTCCGGCTTCACGAGGAGTAAGAGGGTTTGACTTTTTTGGATCATCATTTAGCGAACTAAGTAACATTTGTTTATTTTGATCTTCTTTAATTCAATTGTTATATTCAGTGATTTTATTTAATAATGTGCTTAAAGTATTATCTAAAGAATTAGTTCTATTTAGAGTAGTAAAATCAAAATTTTCAGTAGTTACGCTGTTTAAAGTAGTTAAAATTTCTTGCTTAAAGTTATTAAAAGCGTTTTTAATTGCATCAGTATCATCTGAAGAAGTGTTATATCTAATAGTTTCAAAAAGATCAGCAAAGACTTCTTTAAGAGGATTTTTTGCTAGTGCATTAGTTACTGCATCTTTAACACTTGAAACTAAGTTCAAAAAACTTTGATTAAAAGTATTAACAAGAGTGGCAAAATTAGCTAGCGAACCTGAATCGTTTTTATTTTCTAAAGTTTGATAAATGTTATTTAGATCTTCGTATTGATTTTTAAAAGTATCGTATTGATTCTCAAGATCTTCGATATTATTATCTTTAAATAAATTGTAATTTTGACCAGTTATATTAGCTTTTAAAGTGTCAAATTTATTAATTAATTTAACATAAAATCCACCTTGATCACTTCCTTGTTGAGCTTTAAATTTTTCAGCAAATTTTTCTTTAAGTGAATTTATAAAATTCTTTAAAATACTTTGATAATCTCCATTAATAATACTTACTAATGAATTGATTTTTTGTTCATAATTATTAATATTGCTAAAATCAAGACCTAAAGCAGAATTAATTTTATCTTTTAAATTAACGATGTTTTGGTATAAAGAATTATCTACATACACACCAGCACGAACAATTGTTTTACTTGGAGCAAAATCATTAACATAATTTAAAACCTTATTTTTAATATTTTCGACAACATTAAGTGCTTTGGTGTATAAATCAAAAATTTGTAAGTTAGCTACTTCTTTAGCATTACTTAAATAAACATTAACTTTTGAGTATGATAAAGAATCTTTACTTTGAATTGCAGTTTCTAAATCAGTAATTCCTTTTGCAACAAAATTATCAACATACAAACTTTGAGTACTGCTAGAATTAACATGACTTTTTGTAGTATCAAAAAATTCTTTAATTTTTTCATTAGCACTTTTTTGTTGTGCTAATTGGTCTTTTTTAGCAATGATTAATCGATCAATAGTTGCTTTAATTGTGTTAGAAAGTTGGATTTTAGCTTCTTCATTATTGTCATTGCTAGCTAAAGTCGCGATCACTCCAGATGGTCCATTAATTAAATTTTTAATTTGATTAAAGATTGTTTGAACTTCAACATTATCCAAAGTTGAATCCTGTAAAGCGATAAAACCAAGAGCTTGATTATTTTCTCTTTGCAAATCAATAGCATTATTAAGAGTATATTCAATTAAAGAATTTTTCACTTCTTGACCTTCATTTGATTGAATATCTTTTACATCTCTAAAGTAAATTTTAAATAATGCTTCTAAATTGGTATTTGGTGCATTATATGCACTAATAAATTGATCTAATTTATTTTGAATTACTCTTTTTTGATCTGCAGTTAAAGTAAAATCATTATCAAATTTAATTTTAACTGCATCATATTTGCTTAGTAAATTCAATTTAAAATGCATATTAGTTAATTTTTGAGTAAGATTTTCAATTGAATTTTCACCTGTAATAACCATTTTTGTAGCATCATTATAATATCCATAAGCTTGATTAATTAGTTTATTAGCTTCATTTTTTGCATCAATAACTAATTTTTCATTGCTAGTAAGAATATTATTATAGGCATTTAACTCATAAGCTTTTTGAGCTAAATTTTTGAGCTTATCTAAGTTATTTTCAATTACATTAACTTTATTTCGAATAATGTTTAACTCACCACTTTCATTTGGAGAAATTGTCAGTGTGTTTTGAGTGTTATTTTCTTTTTCTAAAATATCCAAAAAATTAGCTAAATCATTTTTAAACTTATCGTGAACTAATGGAGTAAATTCAATTTTCTTTAAATGGGCGATTTTTTCATTTGTTTGATTGCGATAATTACTTTTAGCTTCAATTAGAGATAATTTAAGATTAATTTCTTGAATAATTTTATTAGTTAAATCCTGATATTGATCTACACTTTTACCACTTTGAGAATTTAAGTTAAATAAATCATTAACCAAATAATGATTTTGAGTTTCTCTACCAAGCGAAGAGTTTAAATAAACTTCACTTTGAGGGATACTATCTCACACTAGTGAAAGAGCGTCATTTAAATCATGAGCTGAACTTGGAGAATTGTGAGCCAATAATGCATTAGTAAATGTTAATACATCTTGATCGGTTTGAATAATATTTTTAAAGAAGTTAGCTTTTTGAATTAAAACTTCAATTTGACTAACAGCTTCTTGATTATACTCATTATTATTTGCTGCATTTTCAAAGTTATCTAAATAAGTATTAATTTTACTAAGTTTATCAAGTCCTGATTTACCATTTAAACTTTGTAAATTAAAAGAAGGTTTGTTAATTAAAACTTTAATTTCAGATAATTTAGTGGCCAGTTGATCTGAAACATTTAATTTTTGAATAATAAAATTAATTTGATTACTTAATTGAGTGTAAAATTCAATGTTATTTGCTTGATTATTTGGTTTATCTTTGAAATAATTTTCTCTTGCTTGATTAATAAACTCATTAAGCTTTTGTGAATATATACCAATTAAATTTGAGCTTGAATTTTGCAATGAACCTAAGGTACTTTTAGCTTGATTTACACTAATAGCTAGTTGGGCTAATGCTGGAATTTCGTCTTTGATACGATTAACTTCAGTTAATAAATCTTTTGAAGTGATGTTTGGCACTTCTGTTTTAATTTTGTTAACATAAGTGTTTAATTTAGTTTCAATATCAGTATCATAAGTAGCTCCTAAAGCATTGTTTAGTAATTTCGCAACACCATATGATCCATTATTTAAATCAGTATTTTCTAAAGTAGCAAGAATATTTTCGCGAATTTCTTCAATTTTAGCTTCATTAAGATAGGTTTTATATAATGAAGTATGTTTTTCTTCAATTTGATTTAAAGAATCTGTAGAAATAAATAAAGAATTTTCAATTGAAGTTGTTAGATTACTTTGATCTTGATTTTTAGTTACATAATCAGCAATTCGTTTTTGTAAATTAAATAACTTATCAAATGCAATAATCTTTTGATTAATTTCTTTAGTGTTCTCTAAATTCAAGTTATTTGAATTTAAATTATCAGTAATACTTGTTTTAAATAACTCAAAAGTTTTTTTAATTTTTGTGTGTAAATCACTACTTCCAAAAGCACTAGAAGAAACAATAATTTGCAGATCATTTAATTTATTCAAAGCTAAATCTTTTTGGTAACCGATTTCAAGTTTAATTACAAAATTATTAATATCATTAGTATCAAAAATGCTTTTTTGACCTGATTGCTTAGCTTTGTCATATTCACTTTGAGCAACACTAAAATAGGTGTTAAAAGAATATTTAGGATTGGTGGTTTGTAACTTTTTAGCATTATTACTTAAAAATGTTTCTTTTGCATTAGTTTTAATAATTGCTTGATTAAATGCATCTAAAAGACCTTTTTTAGCGGTTTTGTATTGCTTAATTTTAGCTTCAAATTGAGCTTTTTGAAACTCAATTTGTGCTACAGATAATTCATTATCATAAATAAGTGAATTGCTTTCTTGTTCAACTAAAGCAATATAACTTTTAAATGATGCATAAATTTTTGAGTCTTTATTTTCTTCTAAAATTGCATTTAATCCTTGAACAACTTTAAGAAATTCATTTTTAGCCTCAATAACTGATTTTGCTTTACTTAAAATCTCAATTTTAGCATTGATTTGATCTTTTTCATCACTGAGTGATAAATTGTTATTAGTAAGTAATTTTTCAATAGAATCTGATAAGGCTTTAGTTGGTCCTTGATTATACAAATTATATAAATCAAGTAATTGCGAAGATTTATCAGCTAATTTTTTTAATAGTTCCATTTTTTCGCTGGCAATAATGGCTTTTTGATAATTAGGTTGGCTTTTTTGAACTAAAACATAATTAGCAATTGCTCCAAGATTTGTAAAATAATTGTTATTACTGAGCGTAGTTTGAGTTTTTTTAGTTGCTTGAATTAAATTATTAATTTCTTCAATTTTGTCTTGCTCATAAGCAAGTAAAATTTCATCTCCTCGATTAAATAGCTCATCTTTTTTGTTTTTAAATAATTGCTCATTTGGAATTTTGTTTGAATTATTTAAGTGATCCATTAACTCGTCAGCGGATTTAATTTCTTCTTGAGCAGTAGCTATTGCTTGATTAGTTTTGATTCCTATATATGGTGCTGATGCGTGTTCTCCGATAATTGTGAGTAAACGTTTTTTATTTATTTCTAATTCATATAAAAATGGAGTAATAACAATTAATTGATTCGCTTTTAAGATTGCATCTCTTTGTTCTTGAGGGCTTAAATTATTTGAAGAATTATTCAAAAGCTCATTGTAATTTTTTAGTAAATTTTGAGTTCCTTGCGAAGAATAATCATTTTGATAATTTGTTTTGATGCTAGTTTTTAATTTTGCTAATGTTTGACTTAATAAAAAATCAAGATCTGCTTCATTTAGGTCTTTAATTGCTTTTTGTAGTTGGTTTTGAGTGGCAATAATTTGGTCATTAGTTGCATTTGGATTTTCATAAAGTTCCTTTAATTGTGCATGAACTTCTTCAAGTATTTCTATATATGGTTTAAATACATTTGCATTGACACTAGCTTTTTTCTCAGCTAAAGTAGATAAAGCTTCTTTATCAAGAAGTGATAATTTACGAAAATCATTAGCTGTATTAGTTAAATTTTTTAATTTTGAATTAAGATCTAAAATATCTAGTTCCAATTTATCATCTCCATTTCCGGAGTTAACTTTATTACGAAGTTGCTCTAAATTTTGTTTATACTTGTTATATAAATTGATTCGTTTTTGTTCATTTTCAGTTGGTACATAACTATCATCATTATTTGAAAAGGCAAATTTTAAATAATCATCAGTAAAAGATGAAAAAATTTCGGCATGACTTTGTTTGTTTGCACTAATTAGATTTTGAAGTTTAGTTTCATAAATTTTGATTTGACTAATAATTTCAGCAGAAGAAATTGGATTAAAATCTTTAGCCATTTTTAGAGATTGTTCATTTAATTTCTTTACTTCCTTAATAATTACTTCATTTTTTGGATTATTTAGCGTTTCAAGAATTTTAACTTCGTGTTCTAATAAAGGAATTAATTCTTTTAAATTGATTTTTAAAATAGTTCTTAAAGTTTCATTAAGCTTATTTTTAACTGTTTTTAAATAAGCTATTGAGATATTATTTGAATAAGTTTTAATAACTTCATTATTTAATTGATTAAGTTGATTTTGAATATCTTTACTGGTAAATTTTAAGTTTTTAACTTCAGTAATTTGACTTTGAATTAGTTGTAATTCGTTATTTAAGTAAGTTAAATCTTCAAGTTCTTTAATTTGAGTACTGTAACAAGCAAATAACTGATCAACTAATTGTTTTATCGGTAAATTTTTATTAACAATTAATTGAAGTTGTGAATTAATTAAAGTGGCTTTGGTTTTGCTGATAATACGATTTTCTAAAGACTGATTAGTTTTAGTGGTTAATTCTTCAATTAAGGAGTTTGCAAATTTTAATGAGTAAAAATCACTAAATAAATTATTTTTAGCTGATATAAGTTTTTGCTTATCATTAATTGATGCTACTTGCAAAATTAATAAATTTAGATCATTTTTATTAAAACTTAGCATTGAATTAAAATTATTTACATAAGCAGATAAATCTTTAATTACTTGCTGAATTTCTGCTACTGTTTTTTGACTATCGGAAATTTGTTCATAAAAAGTCACTACACTGTTGCGAATTTGGTTAATATTTGCTTTAGTTAGGGCTAAATTAAGATTAATTTTAGCCGAATCTAAAAACTTTTGGATGTTTTGTTTTTCTGTTGCATTATATGCAGAGTTATGAACATAAGGTTGAATTTGTTTTAAGTATTCATTAATTTCGTTAATTTCATTTTGTGAACTATTAAGAACAAGTTGCAGTTTTTCAACTTCACTACTTGTATCTTGAGAAGCAATTTGAATTTCATTTAAACGTATATCAGTGCTAATAATTCGAGAATATAAATGACTAAGGGATGAAGTGGTATCTTTTTTTAGTCCTTCAAAAGGAAGATTATCAAGCATATTAGCAGTTCCTTCAAGAAGAACAATATATGGAGTTAAAGCATCATTTTGCTGTTTAACTAATTTAGTAATTTCTTGTGATAAATTCGTTAAATACTCACTTTTTTGGGAATTATTAGTATTATGTAAGTTTTCAAAAAACTTAATACTTTGATCCTGTTTACGTTGAGTTAAAGCACCTTTTAAATCAAGTTCACGAATACGATTTTCTTGATTGGAAATAATTTTATTTCAAAATGTTGCTAATTCTTGACCTTTAAAATTCAAATTATTTAAGTGTGCAATATAAAAACTAAATGCCTTTTCTTGAGCTAAATCCAAAGCAACTAATTTCTCATGAAGTTTTTTATTTGGATCTTTTCATTGATTTTTAGCTCCTGAATAAGACTGAATAATTTTATCTTTTTGTCCTTGAGACTCTTCAATATAAGGAGAGTAAATTTTAAATAAGTTTTCTCCTTGAAGAAAATTGCCATAAACTGTAGATAAATTAACATTTTCATTAGAGTGAATTGCGTATAAAGTCACTCCCATACCAACAGTAGCTGAAGCCACTATAGCAGATGATATAATTAATGCTTTAGTTAGTTTTTTGTTTTTGATTTTAAACATAATTTCTCCTAATTAATGAACTTTAAATTTAATGTTAAAGAATCCGTTTTGTCCAATAGCATTTATAAAGTCACTTTCTCCAATTCCTTTGTTTTTTCCTGAAATATTTTCAATTGTCTCAATTAAATTATCAGCAGACCATAAACGAGAACCACCTTTTCTTCTTTTTTCATTTAAAGCTTTAAAAGATAATCCTTCTAAATCTCTATATCCAATTTTACTCATGACATATCTAAAGAAATTTTGATCTTGTTTAGTTTTATTATCACTTTTTCCTCTAGATGAACGCTTAAAGAAGAAAACGTGTCTTAAAACATCATTGTTTCCTCCAAGAGTTATATTTTGAGAATTAGATGTTTGATTTTTGTCAAATCTATTTAAAATTTGTCAAGTGATTACCATTAATACTTTTCCTTCATTGTTATCTTTCTGCATAGGAATTCCAATTACAAAAGGGAGAAATAATAAAATTTTTCCTTTATCTGTATTTGCGTTATATTTATATTGATATTGATTTGCTCAATCGTATTGAGTTTGTTCTTTTGATCCAATGTATTTTCTAGAATGATCTGCCACATTTTGATATTGAACTCCTTCATCAGAAGCAAAATTAGGATTTAGTGTTCTTCAAAAAATTTGATTTCCAACTTGGGTGTATCCTTTATAAGCATTAGTTAATTTAACTTTAATTCTAAAATCAGGTGAAGAAGTAGTGTTTTTTGAAGGATCTGCATCAATATCTTCGGTAATATCTTCAGAATAAAAATAAGTATTATTTTGAATTCCTTTAACTAAAGAATATTTATTAAAAGCACTAACTAAACGTGATGGTGCTTCCAAATTATTTCACCCAGCTTCTTCAGCTGTAAAAAGTGTTTCATTTAAATGAGCTTCATCAGAAATATTGTCTTTGGTAATACTAAAAGTATCAATTGTTTTAAAGTTTATTCCGACATTTTCAAATTTAACTCCAAAACTATGAACATTGCTAAAGGCACTATTTGAGTTATTTACTGAAGTAGGTTCAGTAAACCTAAAGTAAAGATCAATAAATCCTCTTCGAATTTTTGGATCATCTGTTAAGTGAGATTGCACATACTCAGCATTTGGATCAGTAGATGATTTATAAGCAAACACTTCAATATTATTAGTATTAAAAACTAAATCATTTCCTTTTAAAATATTGAATTTATCAAATAAATCTCCTAATAATCCACCACCGTTTGCATCAAATGAAGAATTTAATTTTTTCGCTTTATAAGTAATGCCATCAATAGTAATATTTTCTTCATTAATACTATTTTCTTGAAGAATTTTTTTAAAGGCTACCAATGTGGTACTTGCTTTTGCAATAATATCTTCATAATTGAATTTTCCGTCACTTTTTTGAGTTAAATACTCAAAAAATAAATTAATGTTATTTGGATCGGTAGTTCAGTTAAATAATTTGTAAGCTAAGTCAAATCCTTTAGTAATAGCACTAAAGATATCAACATCACTAGCTGAATTTGCTGTGAGATTATTTAATTCTTCGATACTTTCTAATGAAGGAGTTACAAGCTTGTTATATTCGCTTTTAACTAAAGTGAATTTATCTTGTTCTGGAGCAATATTAGGCTTAGCTTGAGTACTTGAAGCAAGATATTTTAACAAATTATTTAAATTTGCTCTTCCCTCATAGTCTGAAACCCCTGTAAGGAATTTCGATAAGGCTTTTTGTAAAGTATTTTGATCAGCATCACTGTTTCCAAAAACTAAATTAAGCAATTTTTCTTTGGCTTTAGATAATGCAACAACAATATTTTTATAATTATTAAAGTATGTTTGTCTCTCAGTGGTAATATTTGCTGGAGTATCAGTAGTAAATAAAACATTTGATTCATCAATTTCATTTTTTATATCACTTTGAGCAACGCTTATTAATCCATTCATTTCACTTAAAAAGTCATTAATTTTAGTTTCTAAATCATCTGTTTGTAAATGAGTATCTTTTAGAACTTTACGCACATTTTCAGATGAACTAGTATCACTTAATTGTTCTTTAATACGTGTTAGATTGCTAATTTTAATTAAAATTGAAGGAATTGATTTAATTGAAATGAGATTTTGATAATAATTAACAAATTCATCAGCTACCTTTGTTAAAGTTTCAATTGGTTCATTTCCACTAATATTTTTAATTCATTTTTTAAGATCATCTTCACTTTGATTTGCTTTATTTGCGTATTCTTTAGCTTTGGTATGAAGTGTATCAGCAGCAGTTGGATTAATTGCTTTTCCAAACGCAATTAAATCCGCTTGAGTAATTCCGGTTGTTTCAAAAATAAAACTTTGACTTACTCCATTGGTGTTTTGAGAGTTCAATAAAGTATAAAACTCATTGAATTTATTTTTATATGAATTGTATCTATGAGCTTCTCATTTAAAAACTACTACTTGTTGCTGGATATACTTTTCATGAGCGCTAATCAAATTAGTATTAAAGGTTTCTAATTTAGTTGGACTGGAAATATCAATATTTTCAAGCGGATCTAGAGCAACTGATTTAAAATCGCTTATCCGTGGAGAATTATTTACATTGGGAAAATGGTTATCAATATATTTGTCAAGCGATAAATGTAGCGATAAATCTCTTTTAGCTTTTTGAGTTTTTGCTTTTATAATCTGATCAAGCACTCCACTGTGAGAATTGTAAATCTCCGAAGCAATTTTAAGTTTTTGAGCTTCATTATGTGGATTTGCTCTTAAAATGGTGGTAGCTTCAGTTATTTTTGCTTCTAATTGAGTGTAAAGGTCTTGAATATCTCGAGGTTCATAATTTGGATTAGTGTTATGATGTTTTTTATAAGTATCCAAATATTGTTGCGCTTTGTAAATATTTGCTTGCAAAATTTGTGAGTTAATAAATGCAATAGTATATGAATTATCCGTTGAACCAGTAATATATTTTTCTAATAAGCGATCATAATCATCCTTAGTTTCCAAATTAGAATTTTTATTTAACTCAGCAAATGGTTTATTAAGAATTTCTAGTAAAGGAGCTTTAGCATCACTAGTTAGATATTCAGCATTTCCTGGAGTGGAGTTAAAATTATTTAAATCTTTTTGAATTTTAGCTATTGAAATAGCTAAATTTAAGCGAGCTACATATGTATCAAGCATTAAAATATTACGATCAAGTTGAATGTTATCTTTTAGAGTGTAATAATTTGACAAACCAGTATCTATTTGTGCTTGTAACATAGTTTTTGAAACAGTAACATTAACGTTACTTTGAATAATTGAATCTAAGCTATTTAATGAAGTAATTTTAGCATTAGCTTGGGTAATTAACTGAGCTATTTGCTTGTATTTATCAAAGAAAGCATCAATTTCAACTGCATTGCTAATTGCTTGATCAATTTGAGTTTTATCAGTAGCGCTACTAATTGCTTGAGCTTGAGTGTGGAAAAATTCATCAGCTTTATCTTTTAATTTCGTAAATTGTGATTCAATATTTTGGTTGCCACTTTGATAAAGTGTTTCAACTTCTTTAACTTTAATTCCTTTATCAGTTGCAGTATTGCTATATAAAAGATTAAGAGCTTTTTTGCGAGCTAAATATAAATCATATTGATTTTGAAACTCACTAACTAAAGTCGGAATTAATGTAGTGCTAATTTCGGTGGCATTTTTTGTAGTATCAGGAATACTTTTTAAAATAATATCAGCTAGTTTTTGAGCATCATTTTCAAATCCATAATTAAAGTTTGTTGCATTTTTATAGGTAAAATTTTTATATGAATTATCATTTAAAACTTGATTTTGAATATTTAGCTTTTCTTTTTGAATTGAAATTAAATCATTTAAAGAATTGATAGTATTTTTAATGTTAAATAATTTTACTTGAGTAATTGGAGTGCTATTTAACATTGTTGTTAAATGATCAAAATATGCTTCGAATTTAGTTTTAACTGATTGATCATTATCTTTATCAGCGGTTCCTGCAACGTATTGAGTTGGAATTTTACTTTTTTCACTTTTAATTAGATCGTATACTTGGACAAATTTATTAAATAAAACCATTTGTTCTTGTAAATTTTGTTCTTTTGAGATTAATTCTGAGGAACTGAGCGATAAATAAGAATTTTTATATCCATTATAAATATTTGAAATAGCAGTAATTATGCTTTGCTTCCCACTTTGATCAGTAGGTATACTTGTATTTGAATTTACTAAATTTTCAGCTTGCTTAGTAAGAATTGCTAATTCTTTTAAATTATTTTCTTTAAATTGGAATTCTCCAAGTAAATTGTCAATACTAATTAATTCATTTTTATTATTAACAGAATTTATTTTGCTTAAAAGTTCTTGTAATTTAGAATTAATTTGAGTTTTTAGATTTGTATCAATGTGATTATTATTAGCATTTAAAGCATCAAGTTTAGCATCAATATCAGTTTTATAGTTTGTAATTTTTTGAGATTGAGTTTCTTTTGCATCGTTAATCGAAACATTATCAAAATAAGCATCTCTAATTTGATTTGCTAAATCAAAAATACTTTCAGGAGTTTTTTCATATAAAATATTACCAGTTCCTTGATATGGAATTTTGTTATTCAGTTGGATAAAGAGATTGTTATTTGGTTTTTCAGAAGTTAATGCTTGTAAGTTAGTTTGATTTTTGTTAGTTTTTGAATTTTTTCCAAAATAATCAAAAACAACCTTAAATTGTGTAATTAAGGAATTTAGAGCCGAAAGTTTTTGGTAATCTCTTTTAATTTTAGCTAAATCTGATGTTTGATTGTAATTATTAACAGTGGTTTTTAAAGCATCAATTCAATTACTTATAATATCTTTTCATGAATTACTATAAGTATTTTTAATTTCTTCAGAATAACTATTAAATGGATCTAGCTTATTAATTAAATTAACTGAAGATTGAAGAAATTTATCCTTTGCATAAGCAAGTGGAAGTTCATCTAATTTAGCAATTAGTTGATCTGTCAAAGTAGTCTTTTTTCCACTATTATCAGTAGCATCTTTTAAAGTATTAAAATCAGCAAAAACTTTATCTATATGATTAGTAATTGTTAATCCATCAGCATTTTTTTGATTATCATATTCAGTTTTTTTACTATTTTTTAAATTTAGAGCTGCGTCTCAAGCATTTTGAATCTCATTTTTTTGACTAGTTGCATTTTTAATGTAAAAATCAATTTCATCTTGCAAGGTTACCAAGGTTGCTTTTGGGATATAAAATAGCTCAATTTGCTCTTTGTAATTTTGGATTTTGCTATCATAAGAACTAATCGCGTGATCAAAAATAGCGGAATTTCGGTCGCTTGATGTATAAATATTTTGCAATTTTTTTAGATGATTTTCAGCTTGAATACGATTTTCAATTTTATCAATTTCATCTGTTAAAATATGAGTTTTAAAATCAATTACACTAATACTATCTCCAAAATGAATTAAAGTATTAGTGGGTTCATTTGCAGTACCACTATTTGGTTTATCTAAAAGAGCCTTACGTAATGCTTCATAAGCAATTGGATTATCATTTTGATTAAGTTTTTGTAATTTATCCGCACTAGCTTTAAGAGTTTTAGCTAATTTTAAATAGTTTTTAATGTTATTTTCAAGTTCATCAACTTGAGCTTGGTTTTTGTTATTATCATTTATTAAATTTTGTGTTACTGTATTAATACTTTCAATTGAAGCATTAATATATAAATAAGGTTCTTTATTCATTAAATTTGAATCTGAAACTTTATTATCTTGAATTTCTTGATTAGTTTTTTGTAATGAAGCAACTGAAATAGCAAGTGATAAAGCTTTATGAGAATTATTAATTTCCTCAATTTTTGCTTTGATTTGGTTTTTATCAAAATTAGAATTAAACAAAGTGTTAATAAAAGAATCAAATTCAGTATTAAGTTTTTTAGCTTTACTAAATTCGCTTGTCTGAGCAAAATTAGAATCAGAATTTTCATTGCCAACTAATGCTTTTAAAGTGTTATTTTTAACTTCAAGATCTTTGACTAATTGAAGCGAATCCATTAATTGAGTAATTTTTTCATTAGCCTCTTTTCTTTCGGTATCACTTAAAGTAGTTGAACTCAATTGTTTTTGATACTCAGTTAACTTATCAAGAAGTTTCTTTTGCATTGTAGTTGGAGTACCGTTTAATGAATAAGGAGCAAAAGTTTGATTAATTTCCTTAATATTTTCTAATGGGGCTTTATTAATTTGATAGTAAATTTGTTTATCTTTATAATTTATGATAGCTTGAGTAATTTGTTGAGTAAGATCGCCTAAATTATTTACATTTATAGCATTATCTAAAGCACTTAAAATATTATTTTTAGCTTCTTTAATTTTTAAAATTTCACTTTCTAAATAAGCTTGCTCAGATTTTTTATTTTTTGAAGAATCAAGAGTTTGATCCCCTAAAGTTACTAATTTCTCTAATTTTTTTCAATATTCCGAAGTTTTTTCTAAATTATTAAGTCCATTATAAATTTCCTTAAATTTTGACTCTTTTTGTTCATTAGTTAAAGACGGATTTTGAGTTGTGAATTGACTTTGTTTTCTAAAGTCTTGAATTTGATTAAATAATTTTTTACCAAATGGTGAATTAATTTCTCCATTTTCATTAGCAAAAATATTAATTATTGAATTCTTTGTTTGGGTTTGTTGTAATAAAGATTTTTCGTATTCTTTGCTAATATGAATTTTTTTACGAGTTTCTTGATAAAGTTTAATTAATCTTTGTAAATCTTCTCTAATAGCAGCTGAATTAGTTGGAATTAAAGTTTGGGCTTGCTTGTTTAAAAAATTTAATTGGTTTTTAATATCACTAGCAATTAAATTATTATCACTAGTAAAAGATTGAGCAAAATCATATCAGTTTTTAAGTTCGGTTCGATTAATTTCTCTTAATTGATTTGACTTAATCCATAAAGCTTCATTTAATTGTTTAACTGATGGATTTGAATTAAGTAACTTATTAATTTCAAGATTAATTTCAGATAAACTTTTTTTATCAATATTAAAACCTTTATTAAGCGAATCTAAAACTTGCTCATTTAATTTTGATAACGAGTTTCGAAATAGCGAAGCTAATAAAACATTATCATAAATATTATTGTGTAATGAATTAAGTTTTTCTAAGTATTGATCAATATTATCAAAATCAGAATTAATAATGGTACTTAATGAATCACTAAAAGACTCAGCGTCAACTCCGCTAAGGGTTTTTTCGTTTAAATATTGCCCTATTTTACTTTTAATAGAACTAATTAAATTTTCAATATTTTTAACACTTGAAACTAAATTTGTCGCTTGAACAATGCTATTTAAAACATCGCCCTGAGTTTCTTTACGGCTATTTTGAATCTTTTGAATTTGTAAATTAACTAATTTTTGAATTTGCGGATCATTTGAAATGGATTTGAGATTATTTAAACTTACTGATAAATTTTCTAACAACTTATTTGTGTTAGGGGTTTCTCTAATAATTGTTTTAAGCTGATTATTAACTAAGTCATTTAAATAACTAATTTCTTTATCTTTATTTATAGCTAAACGTGGTGAAGGACTTAAAGCTTGATTTTTATAATTATCAATTCTATTTAAAAAATTCTTTTTTAGTGATTCATCAGCTTTTAAATCAATAACTTCATTACGAACTTTAATGACATTTTCAAGAAAATTATTTAATGATTTATTGAATTTTTCTTTATCTGTTGAGAGTTTATCAATCATTTGATCGTAAACTCTTTCATATTCAACTAATGCATCTCTTGAATATTGAGGTTGATTAAGTAAATTTAAGATTTGATCAATAGTAGAAAGTAAAGAACTTTTTTCTTGGGAACTAAATTTATTTGTGCTATTTTTAATGAGTTGCTCATGATTGGTCCAAATTTTAGTTTCAAGACCAATTGAAAAATCATTTTGTTGATCTATGAGCGGATCAACAATTTGATAAAAAGCTTTAAGAGCATCTTGCTTATTTGGTGTAAAAAGTTGGCTAATTACTTTTTCTTTAGACTTTTTAACAGAGTTTTGAAAATCAACATCTTTAACTAAAGAATAGTATTGTTCTAAAAGATTTCTTTGTTCGTGGGAGTCTTTAGCAACATTAAGTAGTGCCTTAGGCGTAGAGTGCCTTAGGCGTAGAGTGCCTTAGTTTGTTTCTTTGTTGAAGCATTGTTGCGATGCTTGAATTTTCATTTGCAAGAAGTTGATTTGCATAATCTACTTCTAAATAAAGATCCTTAATCTCTTTATTGTTTTGATCTGAATTTGAAAGATCTTTTAACTGAGAAATTGTTTTATCAACTTCGTTTTTTAATTCCATAAAAAAATATGTTTGCTTAGTAAAATTTCTGTGATTACTATGCAATGACAATATAGCACCTAAAGATGCAATTGCACCTGCTCCGGTAATACCAGTTGCTATTCCTAATTTTTTAAGTACTTTATTTGTTTTTTTCATAATAAACCTCATTTTTGAATGATTGGATAAATTTATCTTTTGCATTTCTAAATTGAAGATAAATTAATTAACAATTTAAATATTACAATATTTTAATAAATATTGAATCTAAAAAATAAAAAAACTAAACTGAATTAAAAAATGATATGAAACCCATAATTTTGGTTTCATATCAAAATTTATTTCAAGAATTCACTCATTGTCGGAAAAGATCTGTATCAACAAAGTTTTTATAAACATTGTAAAATTCTTTTCAATTTGCCTTAATTTCCAATGTAATAAAATCTTATTTTTCATAACATTATAAGTATCTAAAATTGGATAATTTTTGCATCTACAGATAATATCAATTTTTCTAAATGAAACTTAAATTAAGCTTGGAGCATTAAAATAGTTACTAAAATAATTTTAAGAGAGAGATATTGATTTCAAATAATTTATTTTTAATAGTGCCATTTACAAAATTAGCTTTATCAAATAAAATTGAAAATATCGAAAAAAACTCATAAAAGTCTTTTTTAAATAGTTTTTGAGTAATTTTTCTTTAAAAACAAATAAAAAGACAGGAGTTTTAAAAAATAAACTACTAAATTAGCTGAATTTTCTAATTTTTGTATTTACTTCTTTTCCTGTCTTATTTTAATTTAACGAATTTTAAATCAAAATTCATTAACTAAAGCTGAAGTTAAGGAGTTTCGAGCTGTTGCTTTGTTAAGCTGATTTCCAGATGATTGTCAATCTTTAGGCGGTAGCGGTCTTAAAATAGCTGAATTTGGATTAGTTGGATTAGTTCTATAAACAGTACTTTGTCCACCATTAATTGGGAATACTGGAAATCCACCAAAAGCATCATCTTTAGTTGTTGGTAATCAATTATTAGGTGATATATTAGGTCTAAAAATTTTACTATCAAAGGAAGCGAAAATAGAAAATGCTTCAGCTAATTCTATAGGTTTTGGTTGATAATTAACCACATTTCTTCCAAAATGACCTGAAAATTCAGTTAAAAGCATTTGATCGGAATTTTTTAATGAACTATTAGTTTTATAATTATCTAAATTTTGCTTTAGACTACCTTTATTAAAGACAAATAAAGTATTTTCGGTTCATGAATTATAAAAATAAACTTTTCTAGTCACTACATCATAATCAATATTGAAGTTATATAAATTTAAATTTAATCCAGTTGGTAAGCGATTTGGAGGTGTTTTATATCAAAAATGTGCATCATTGTAAATATTAGCATGTCCTGCTTGTCGATGAACAAAAATCTCCTCATATGTTCCGGGTTGTCCAGATCCACTATTTCCACCATAACCTGGTAATCCAGTAATAAATCCTCCGTTTAATTGTAAAAATGCAAATCCTTTATCATTATCTTTAGGGATAATATTTAAAATCTCAAAATCTTTATTTGAAGTTAATGATACATTATAAGTAATTGGAATAGCAAGCTGATTTTCAAAATCAAATCCATACTTTCTTTGTATATTACGGTTATTTTTATCCAAATAAGCACTTAAACGATTGGTGGTAGTATTATTTGAACTTGTTTCAGTTGAATAACGAACATTTTGTAAGCTTGGATTAGTTGAAGAATTTAAGTTAGTCAAATAAGTGTTGTTTGGTGTGATAATGCTTGAAGAAAAATTCGAATTTTGAGTATTTAAATCAAAAATCGCCGCTTTCATTTTGTTATACACTTTAGTAATGACATCATTTTTAACTTGAGTAGCATTACTTGCATTTGCATTAGCTACTTGCGGAATATTTCATCCAGCATCATCAACATCAATAACTTCGACTTTAGCATTAATTCCAGCTTGATTGTTATTGATAAAGATACTTGATGTTTCATTTGGAATAGCAATAGTATCTAAAGTTTTAAATGTAATTACTACCTCTTTTTCAATTTTTAACTCTCCAATATTAGTGTTATTTGATTCATATGAATACACAATTTTAGCTTTAAGTGATTGACGATCAACTTCATCTTGGGTTTGAGTTACCAAGTTAAATCAACCATTAGGAGAGTATTTTTTAAGATACACTTTTAATTTTAAAGGTGAAAAAATTGATTTAAGGTCACTAGTATCTTTGATGTCTTTATCAGTGTAAGCAAATTGCTCAAACATATCAAGAAATTGGTCATTATTATCAATTTCGAGCATTTGTGAAGTGTTTGCAGTTGCATTAGCAGTAACTAAAGAATTAATAGTATTAACAAATTTCTTGCGTGTAATTTCATTTTTAGCAATAATAACTTTGTATTTTTTATCAAAAGTTGTGTCTAATCCACTTTCAATTGGTTGAAGTGGATTGGTTTTATTTGGATCATCTTCAAGTTGTTTTAATAATAAGACTTTATTTGATTCTTGCTTAATTCAATTATTATATTCATTGATTTTTTTAACTAAATTAGCTAAATTCAAATTAAGATCATTATTTTTATTTAGGGTGCTAAAATCAAAATTATTATCCGCACGAATATTATTAGACATACTTTCAATTGATTGTTTAAAACTTTTAAAAGAATTTTTAATATCATCAGTATCTGATGAATTAGTTTGATACTTAATATTTGAATATAAATCAGCAAATACTGTTTCAAGAGGGTTTTTACTTAATGTTTGACTCACTGTATCTTTAATTGCTTGTTCTAATTCTAAAAAACTGTGGTTAAGTTTATCAACTAAAATTGCGAAATTAGCTAGTGATCCAGAATCATTTTTATTTTGTAAGGTTTGATAAATGTTATTGACACTTTCGTATTGATTTTTAAAAGTATCGTATTGATTTTCGAGTTCTTCGATATTGTTGTCTTTAAATAAATTGTAACTTTTACCATTTATATTGACTTTTAAAGCATCAAATTGACTAATTAATTTAACATAAAATCCACCTTGACTATTTCCTTGCTGAGCTTCAAATTTTTCAGCAAATTTTGCTTTGAGTGAATTTGAAAAATTATTTAAAATATCACGATAATTTCCATTAATAATATTTACTAATGAGCTAATTTTTTGTTCATAATCATTAACATTACTAAAATCAAGTTGTAAAGCAGTATCAATTGAATCTTTTAAAGTCACAATATTTTGATATAAAGAATTATCTAAATGTGAAGCCGCACGAACAATTGTTTTGCTTGGAGCAAAATCATTAACATAATCTAAAACTGTACTTTGAATATTTTCTAAAATATTAACAGTTTTGGAATATAAAGCAAAAATTTGTAAATTAGCCACTTCTTTAGCATTACTTAAATACACATTGACTTTTGAATATGATAAAGAATCTTTACTTTGAATTGCAGTGTCTAAATCATTAATTCCTTTTGTAACAAAATTATCAACATATGTACTTTGGGAACTATTAGGATTAATGCTAGCACTAGTGGTGTCAAAGAACCTTTTAATTTGATCATTAGCATTTTTTTGTTGTGTTAATTGATCTTTTTTGGCATTGATTAATTGATTAATATTTGCTTTAATTGTGTTTAAGAGTTGAATTTTAGTTTCTTCATTATTATCATTATTAGTTAAAGTAGCAAGTACTCCAGATGCTCCGCTGATTGCACTATTAATTTGATTAAAAATTGTTTGTACTGCAGCACTATCTAAATTTGAATCTTGTAAAGCAATAAAACCAAGAGCTTGATTGTATTGCCTTTGTAAATTAATAGCATTATTAAGAACATAATCAATTAATGAATTTTTAGCTCCTTGTCCTTCACCTGGTTGAATATCTTTTACATCTCTAAAGTAAGTGTTAAATAATGATTGCAAATTAGCATTTGCTGTATTATATGAGTTGGTAAATTGATTTAATTTATTTTGAATTACTGTTTTTTCATCTGTAGTTAAAGTAAAATCATTATCAAATTTAGTTTTAACTGCATCATATTTATTTAGTAAATTCAATTTAAAATGCATATTGGTCAATTTCTCAATAAGATTATTAATTGAATTATCATCTGTAAGAGCCATTTTAGCAGCATCATTATAATATCCATTAGCTTGATTAATTAATTCTTTAGCTTGATTTTTTGCATCAATAACTAGCGGTTCGTTGCTGATAATGATATTATTGTATGCATTTAACTCATAAGCTTTTTGAGCTAAAGTTTTAAGATTATCTATATTGCTTTGAATTATATTTACTTTATTTCGAATGGTGTTTAACTCACCATTTTCGTTTGGAGAAATTGTAAGTGTATTTTGAGTGTTATTTTGATTTTCTAAAGTATCTAAAAAAGCAGTTAAATCATTTTTAAGTTTATCATGAACAAGTGGAGTAAATGAAGTTCTTTTTAAAAGAATAATTTTCTCATTTGTTTCATTACGATAATTACTTTTAGCTTCAATTGAAGATAATTTAAGATTAATTTCTTGGATAATTTTATTAGTTAAAGTCTGATATTGATTAACACTTTTACCACTTTGAGGATTTAAGTTAAATAAATCATTAACTAAATACTCATTTTGAGTATCTTTTCCAAGTGAAGAGTTTGAATAAGTTTCATTTTGTGGGATACTATCTCAAACTAGTGAAAGAGCATCATTTAAATCATGAGCTGAACTTGAAGAATTATTAGCCAATAATGTATTGGTGAAAGTTAATACATCTTGATCGGTTTGAATAATATTTTTAAACAAGTTAGCTTTTTGAGTTAAAATTTCAATTTGATTAATAGCCTCTTGATTGTATTGATTATTATTTGCAGCTTGCTCAAAACTATCTAAATAAGCATTAATTTTGCTAAGTTTATCAAGTCCTGATGTTCCATTTAAACTCTGTAAATTAAAAGTAGAATTATTAATTAATGTTTTAATTTCAAATAATTTAGTTGCAAGTTGATCAGAATTGCTTGATTTTTCTTTAGTAAAAGTAATTTTATCGCTTAATTGAGTATAAAAAGCAATATTATTTTCTTCATTATTTGGCTTATCTTTAAAGTAGTTTTCTTTTGCTTGGGTAATAAATTCATTGAGCTTTTGCGAATATGTGTTTACTAAACTTGAACTTGAATTTTGTAATGAACCTAATGTACTTTTAGCTTCATTTACACTAATAGCTAGTTGAGCTAGTGACGGAACTTCATCTTTGATAATGTTAACTTTATTTAGTAAAGTAACTAATGTTTCTTTTGAAGTAATGGTAGTTGCTTCTGTTTTAACTTTATTAACAAAAGTGTTTAATTTAGTTTCAATATCAGTATCATAAGTAGCTCCAAGAGCATTACTTAATAATTTGACAATTCCATATGAACCAGCAGTTAAATCATTATTTTCTAAAGTAGCAAGAATATTTTCACGAATTTCTTGGATTTCAACTTCTTTAAGATAAGTTTTATATAATGAGGTATGTTTTTCTTGAATTTCGTTTGAAGAATCTGATGAAACAACCAGTGAAATTTCAGCATCAGCTTTTAGAGTCTCAATTGAAGTACTTTGTTGATTGCTTTGAGTGATGTTTTTAGTTACATAATCAGCAATTCGTTTTTGTAAATTAAATAATTTATCAAATGCAACGATCTTTTTATTAATTTCATTTACACCATCTAAAGTTAAACTATTTGAAATTAAATTATTCGTAGTGCTATTTTTAAATAACTCAAAAGATTTTTTAATTTTTGTGTGTAAATCACTACTTCCAAAAGTATTAGAAGAAGCAATGGTTTGGAGATCACTTAATTTATTTAAAGCTAAATCTTTTTGGTAACCAATTTCAAGTTTAATTGCAAAATTATTAATATCATTAGTATCAACAATGTTTTTTTGATTTGCTCCCTTAGCTTTGTTATATTCATTTTTAACAGCACTAAAATAAGTTTCAAAAGAATATCCCGCATTGGTACTTTGCAATTTTGTAGCATTATTATTTAAAAATGTTTCTTTAGCATCTGCTTTAGTAATTGCTTGATTAAATGCATCTAAAAGATCTTTTTTAGTGGTTTTGTATTGTTTAATTTTAGCTTCAAATTGAGCTTTTTGAATCTCAATTTGTGCAACAGATAATTCATTATTATAAATAAGTGAATTGCTTTCTTGTTCAACTAAGCTAATATCTCTTTTTAATGATGCATAAATTTTTCAATCTTTATTTTCTTCTAAGATCGAATTTAATTTTTGCTCAACTTCAAGAAATTCTTTTTTAGCTTCAATAACTTCCTTAGCTTTACTTAAAGTCTCAATTTTTAAGCTAATTTGATCTTTTTCATCACTTACTGATAAATCATTATTACCAAGTAATGTTTCGATATAATCTGATAAGACTTTAGTTGCTCCTTGATTGTATAAAGTATATAAATCAAGCAATTGCGAAGAAAGATCAGCTAGATTTTTTAGTAGGTCCATCTTTTCTGCAGCAAGAAGAGCTTTTGGATAATTAAGCTGAGATTTTTGTACTAAAGCATAATTATTGACTGCTCCAAGAGTTGTAACATAATTATTATTAGCTGGGTTTGCTTGAGTTTTTTTAGTTGCTTGAATGTGATTGTTAATTTTTTCAATTTTATCTTGCTCATAAGCAAGTAAAATTTCATTCCCTCGCTTAAATAGCTCATCTTTTTTATTTTCAAATGATTGCTCATTTGGAATATTTTTTAAATCATTTAAACGAGCCACTAACTCATCAGCAGATTTAATTTCTCTTTGAGCTGTAGTTATTGTTTGATTAGTTTTATTTGCTGTATATGGTGCAGAAGTGTGTTCTCCAATAATTGTAAGTAAACGTTTTTTATTAATTTCTAACTCATATAAAAATGGAGTGGTGTTAATTAATTGATTTGCTTTTAAAATTGCATCTCTTTGTTCTTGAGGAGTTAAATTATTTGAAGAATCAGCTAAAAGCAAATTGTAGTTTTTTAGTAAATTTTTAGCTCCTTGAGAAGAAAGATCGCTTTGATAATTTGTGTCAATGCTGGTTTTTAATTGTGCTATTTTTTGACTTAATAAAATTTTCAAATCCGCTTCATTTAGATCCTTAATTGCTTTTTCTAGTTTATTTTGAGCAGCAATAATTTGCTTAGTAGTTGCATTTGGATTTTCAAAAAGTCCCTGTAATTGTGCATGAGCTTGTTCAAGAGCGTTAATATAGGGTTTAAATACATTTGCATTAGGACTAGCTTTTTTCTCATCTAAAGTAGCTAAGGCTTCTTTATCAAGAAGTGATAATTTACGAAAGTCATTAGCTGTATTAGTTAAATTTTTTAGTTTTTGATCAAGATCTAAAATTTCTGCTTCTAGTTTATCATCTCCACTTCCAGAGTTAACTTTATTACGAATTTGATCTAAATTTTGTTTATATTTGTTATATAAGTCAATTCGTTTTTGTTCATTTTTAGTTGGTACATAAGTATCATCATTATTTGAAAAGACTACTTTTAAATAATCATCAGTAAAAGATGAAAAAACTTCAGCATGAGTTTGCTTATTTGCGTTAATTAAATTTTGAAGCTTTGTTTCATAAATTTTTATTTGCTTAATAATTTCAACAGAAGGAATTGGATTAAAATCCTCAGTTATTGGTAGGGATTGTTCATTTAATTTGTTTGCTTCTTCAATGATTGTTTTATTATTTTGGGTATTTAATGTCTTAAGAATTTTAACTTCATGTTCTAATAAAGGGATCAATTCTTTTAAATTGCTCTTTAAAATATTTCTAAAAGTTTCATTAAGTTTATTTTTTACTGTTTTTAAATAAGCAGTTGAAATATTAGTTGAATAAGTTTTAATAACTTGATTATTTAATTCATTAAGCTGATTTTGGATATCTTCACTGGTAAATTTAAAGTTTTTAACTTCAGTAATTTGGCTTTGAATTAGTTGTAATTCGCTATTTAAGTAACTTAAATCTTCAAGTTCTTTAATTTGAGTGCTATAAAAAGCAAATAACTGATCAACTAATTGTTTTACTGGTAAATTTCTATTAACAATAGATTGAAGTTGTGAATTAATTAAAGTGGCTTTGGTTTTGCTGATAATACGATTTTCTAGAGCTTCATTAGTTTTAGTGGTCAATTCTTCAATTAATGAGTTTGCAAATTTTAATGAGTAAAAATCACTAAATAAATTATTTTTAGCTGATATAAGTTTTTGCTTATCATTAATTGATGCTACTTGTAAAATTAACAAATTAAGAGTATCTTTATTAAAACTTAGCGTTGAATTAAAATTATTTACATAAGCAGATAAATCTTTAATTACTTGCTGAATTTCTGCTACTGTTTTTTGACTATCGGAAATTTGTTCATAAAAAGTCACTACACTGTTGCGAATTTGGTTAATATTTGCTTTAGTTAGGGCTAAATTAAGATTAATTTTAGCTGAATCTAAAAACTTTTGGATGTTTTGTTTTTCTGTTGCATTATATGCAGAGTTATGAACATAAGGTTGAATTTGTTTTAAGTATTCATTAATTTCGTTAATTTCATTTTGCGAGTCATTAAGAATAAGTTGCAGTTTTTCAACTTCACTACTAGTATCTTGAGAAGCAATTTGAATTTCATTTAAACGAACATCAGTGCTAATAATTCGAGAATATAAATGACTAAGGGATGAAGTGGTATCTTTTTTGAGTCCTTCAAAAGGAAGAACATCAAGCATATTCGCAGTTCCTTCAAGAAGAACAATATATGGAGTTAAAGCATCATTTTGCTGTTTAACTAATTTAGTAATTTCTTGTGATAAATTCGTTAAATACTCACTTTTTTGGGAATTATTAGTATTATGTAAGTTTTCAAAAAACTTAATACTTTGGTCTTTTTTGCGTTGAGTTAAAGCATCTTTTAAATCAAGTTCGCGAATCCGATCTTCTTGATTGGAAATAATTTTATTTCAAAATGTTGATGGTTCTTCATCTTTAAGATTTAAATTATTTAGATGATTAATATAGAAATTAAAGGCTTTTTCTTGTGCTAAATCTAAAGCATCTAACTTTTGGCGAAGTTTTTTATTTGGATCTTTTCATTGGTTTTTAGCTTCTTGATAGGCTTGAGTAATTTTATCTTTTTGTTCTTGCGGTGTTTCAATATAAGGAGAATAAATTTTAAATAAGTTTTCGCCTTGAAGAAAATTACCATAAACTGTTGATAAATTAACATCTTCATTAGAGTGAATTGCGTATAAAGTAACTCCCAAACCAACAGCAGCTGCAGTCACTGTTGCTGATGATATAATTAAGGCTTTTGCTAGTTTTTTATTTTTGATTTTAAACATAATTACTCCTTGTTAATGAACTTTAAACTTAATGTTAAAGAATCCATTTGATCCAATAGCATTTGTAAAGTCACTTTCTCCAATTCCTTTATCTTTTCCCGAAATATTTTCAATTGTTTGAATTAATCCATCAACAGGTCATAAACGAGAACCATTTTGGCTTCTTTTTTTATTTAAAGCTTTAAAAGATAGTCCTTCTAAATCTCTGTATCCAATTTTGTTCATAACATAATGATAGAAATTTGTATCATTTCTAGTTGCGTTATTATTTTTTCCTGAGTTTGAACGTCTAAAGAAGAAAACGTGCCTTAAAACATCTGGTGTTCCTCCAAGAGTTATATTTTGAGGATTTGATGTTAGATTTTTATCAAATCTATTTAAAATTTGTCAAGTAATTACCATTAATACTGTACCATCAGCATTTCCATTTGTCATTGGAATTCCGATAACAAATGGAAGAAATAATAAATTTTTCCCTTGATCTGTGCTTGCGTTGTATTTATATTGATATTGATTAACTCAATCGTAAGTTTGTTGATCAGCAGTTCCAATAAGTTTTCTTGAATAATCAGTTTTATTTTGATATTGCAACCCTTCATCTGAAACAAAATTAGGATTTAGTGTTCTTCAAAAAATTTGATTTCCTACCTGTGTGTAACCTTTATAAGTTCCTGTTAATTTAACTTTAATTCTAAAATAAGGTGAAGAAGTAGTGGTGGTTGAAGGTGGTGCATCAATATTTTCGGTAATATCCTCAGAATAAAAATAAGTATTATTTTGAATGGCTTTAACTAAAGAATATTTATTAAAGGCACTAAATATTCTTGCTGGAGCTTCTAAGTTATTTCATCCAGCTTCTTCAGCAGTAAATAATGGAGCATTTAAATGATCTTCATCAGAAATATTGTCTTTAGTAATGCTAAAGGTATCAATTGTTTTGAAGTTAATTCCGATATTTTCAAATTTAACCCCAAAACTATGAGCGTTACTAAAGGCACTATTATTATCGTTTACTGAATTAGGTTCGGTAAATCTAAAGTACAGTTGAATAAATCCTCTTCGAATTTTTGGATCAGCTGTTAAACGAGATTGAACATACTCAGCGTTTGGGTCAGTGGATGATTTATAAGCAAAAACTTCAACGTTATTAGTATTAAAAATTGAATCATTTCCTTTTAAAATATTAAATTTTTCAAATAAATTTCCAATTATTCCTTCTCCTTGAGCATTAATATAAGAATTAATTTTTTTAGCCTTGTAAGCAACTCCATCAATAGTAATATCTTCTTCATGAACACTAGTTCCTTGAAGAGTGTTTTTAAAGGATTCTAATGTAGTGCTTGTTTTTGCGATAATATCTTCATAATTGAATTTCCCACCATTTTTTTGAGTTAAATACTCAAAAAATAAATTGGTATTATTTGGATCGGTTGTTCATTTAAATAATTTATAAGCTAAGTCAAATCCGTTGGTAATAGTGCTAAAGATGTCAATATCGCTTGCGGTGCTTGGAGTAAGATTATTTAACTCTGTAATACTTGTTAATGAAGGTGTTACGAGTTTGCTATATTCACTTTTAACTAAAGTAAATTTATCTTGGTCAGGAGCAATATTTGGGTTTGCTTGATCACTTGAAGCAAGATATTTTAACAAATTATTTAAATTAGCTCTTCCTTCAAATCCTGAAAGTCCTGTAAGAAATTTATTTAGCAATTTTTGTAAAGTATTTTGATCAGTATTATTGCTTCCAAAAACTAAATTAAGCAATTTTTCTTTAGCTTTAGCTAGTGCAACAACAATATTTTTATACTTATCAAAATACGTTTGTCTTTGAATAGTAATATTTGCTGGAGTATCGGTAGTAAATGAAACATTTGATTCATCAATTTCATTTTTTATATCACTTTGAGAATCGATTGTTAAAACATTAATTTCGCTTAAAAAGTCATTAATTTTAGTTTCTAACTCAGTTGTTTGTAAATGAGTATCTATAAGGGCTTTACGAACATTTTCAGTTGAACTTAGATCGGTTAATTGTTCTTTAATACGAGATAAGTTGCTAATTTTAATCAAAATTGAAGGAATTGATTTAATTGAAATGAGATTTTGATAATAATTAAAGAATTCATCAGCTACATTAGTAAGGTTATTAATAATATCATCAGCATTATTTTGAGCAAGGAATGTTTTAATATTTGCGTCACTTTCACTTGCTTTTAGAGCATAACTTTGAGCATTTGTATGTAAGGTATCAGCTGCTGTTGGATTAATTGCTTCTCCAAATGCATTTAAATCATCTTGAGTAATTCCGGTTGTTTCAAAAATAAAACTTTGACTTGCTCCATTGGTGTTTTGAGAATTTAACAAAGTGTAAAAGTCATTAAATTTATTTTTATATGAAGCATATCTGTGAGCTTGTCACTTGAAAATTGCTACTCTTTGGTTAATGTATTTTTCGTGAGCATTAATTAAATTTTCATTAAAAGTTTCTAATTTGCTTGCACTTGAGATATCAATACTTTCAAGTGGGTCTAAAGCAACTGATTTATAATCAGCTAAAAGTGGAGAATTATTTGCATTAGGAAAGTGATTATCAATATATTTACTTAGTGATAAATGTAAGGCAAAATCTCTTTTGGCTTTTTCAGTTTCAGCTTTTAAAATTTGATCAAGTACTCCACTATGAGAATTGTATATTTCCGAAGAAATTCTAATTTTTTCAGCTTCATTATGTGGATTTGCTTTTAAAATGATGGTAGCTTCAGTTATTTTTGCTTCTAATTGAGTGTAAAGGACTTGAATATCTTGTGGTTCATAATTTGAATTAGTGTTTTGATGATTTTTATAAGTATTGAAATATTGTTGAGCTTTATAAATATTTGCTTGCAGAATTTGTGAATTGATAAATGCAATAGTATATGAATTATCTGTAGAACCAGTAATATACTTTTCCTCTAAACGATTATAATCTTCTTTAGTTTCCAAATTAGAATTATTAGCTAACTCATTAAATGACTCATTAATAATGGCTAATAAAGGAGCTTTAGCATCAACGCTTAGATACTCAGCATTTCCTGGATTAGAATTAAAATCATTTAAATCTTTTTGGACTTTAGCTATTGTAATAGCTAATGTTAAACGTGCTGTATATGTATCAAGAAGTAAAATATTACGATCTAGTGCAACGTTGTCTTTAGAAGTGTAATAATTTGATAAACCAATATTTATTTGCTCTTGTAACTTGGTTTTTGAAGCAGTAACATTAGCATGATTTTGAACGCTTGAATCCAAGGTAGTTAATGAATTAATTTTAGCATTAGCTTGAGTAATTAAATGAGCAATTTGTTTGTATTTATCAAAAAATACATCTATTTCCACTGCGTTTCTAATAGCTTGATCCATTTGAGCTTTGCTAGTAGCGTTACTAATTGTTTGAGCTTGAGTATGGAAAAATTCATCAGCTTTAGTTTTTAAATCATTAAATTCTGAATCAACGTGATTAGTTCCAGTTTGATAAAGTATTTCAACTTCTTTGGTTTTAATTCCTTTATCAGTTGGAGTATTTTTATATAAAAGTTCAAGAGAATTTTTACGAGCTAAGTATAAATCGTATTGATTTTGAAACTCATTAACCAAATTTGGAATTAATACAGTACTAATTTCACTAGCAGTTTTTGCAGTATCAGGAATGCTTTTCAAAATAATATCAGCTAGTTTTTGAGCATCAGTATCAAATCCATAATTGGCATGCATTCCAGTTTTATATTCAAAATTATTGTAATTATCAGTATGATCACTTAAAACTTGATTTTGAGTATTTAATTTTTCATTTTGAATTGAAATTAAATTATTTAAGGAATTAACGGTATTTTCAACATTAAATAATTTTGTTTGAGTAATTGGAGTTGTATTTAATATTGTTGTTAAATTATTAAAATATGTTTCAAATTTAGTTTTACCTTCTTGTGGAGTTCCTTGAGCTCCAGTTCCTTGGTGATATAACATTGGGATTTTTGTTTTTTCACTTTGAACTAAACTATATACTTGAACAAATTTATTAAATAAAGCCATTTGTTCTTGTAAATTTTGTTCTTTAGAGATTAATTCTAAAGAATTAAGCGATAAATAAGAATTTTTATAAGCATTATAAATATTTGAAATATCATTAATAATACTTTGTTTTCCAACTTGATCAGAAGGTATATTTGGGTTTGCACTTACTAAATTTTCTGCTTGTTTGGTGGTAATTGCTAATTGTTTTAAATTATTTTCTTTAAATTGAACTTCTCCAAGCAAATTATCAATATTAATTAGCTCATTTCTATGTTGAACTGCGTTAGTTTGAGTAATTAAATTATTTATCTTAGTATCAATTTGAGTTTTTAAACTTGAATCGATATGATTGTTTTGAGCGTTTAATTTTCCATCCACTTCAGCTAAATAATTCTTAATTTTTTCAAGTTCGCTTGCTTTAGCTTCTTCAAGAGAAACATTATCAAAATAAACATCTCTAATTTGGTTTCTTAAATTCAAAATACTTTCAGGAGTTTTTGTGTATAAGTCATTATCAGTTCCTTGATATGGAGTTTTGTTATTTAATTGAGCAAAAAGCGTATTATTTGGACGCTGATTAGTTAATACTTGAAGGTTACTTTGATTTGGGTTACTTTGTGAATTTTTTCCAAAATAATCAAAAACAACCTTAAATTGTGTAATTAAGGAATTTAGAGCCGAAAGTTTTTGGTAATCTTGCTTAATTTTAACTAAATCTGATGTTTGAGTGTAATTATTAACAGTGGTTTTTAAAGCATTAATTCAATTGCTTATAATTCCTTTTCATGAATTGCTATAAGCATTTTGAATTTCACTTGAATAACTACTAAATGGGTTTAATTTATCAGCTAAATTACTTGAATCTTGCATAAATGCATCTTTTGCATATGCAAGAGGAAGTTCATTAAGTTTAGCAAGTAGTTGAGCTGTTAAGGTTGTCTTTTTCCCGTTAGTATTAGCTGCGTCTTTTAAAGAGTCAAAATCAGCAAAAACTTTATCTGTATGAGTGGTAGTTCTTAATCCATCAGCATTTTTTTGACCATCATATTCAGTTTTTTTGCTATTTTTTAAACTTAAAGCTGCGTCTCAAGCCTTTTCAATCTCATTTTTTTGATCAGTTGCATTTTGAATATAAAAATCAATTTCATCCCGTAAGGCAACTAAATTACCTTTTGAGTTATAAAATTGTCCAATTTGCTCTTCGTAACTTTGGGTTTTGACATCATAAACACTAATTGCATGATCAAAAATAGCACGATTTCGTTCGCTTGATGTATAAACGTTTTGCAAGGTTTTAAGATGATTTTGAGCTTCAATTCGACTTTGGGTTTTGGCAATTTCATCTTTTAAAATCCGAGTTTTAAAATCAATAACTGATAGTGAATCGCCAAATTTAATTAATGAATTAATTGGTTCATTTCTATTTCCGCTTAAAGGTTTGTTAGTAATTGCATTTACTAATGTAGTGTATGCAATTGAGCTATTACTTTCATCAACTTGAGCTAATAATGTAGCACTTAATTTTAAGGCTTGTGCTAATTTTAAATAATTTTTAATTTGATTATTTAATTCATCAACTTGAACTTGAGTTTTGGTTGGGCTATCAATTAAATTATTAGTTTCAGTATTAATACTTTCAATTGAAGTATTAATATCTAAATAAGGCCCTTTGTTCATTAAATTAGGGTCTGAAACTTTATTATCTTGAATTTCTTTATTAGTTTTTTTCAATAATGCAACTGAAATAGCAAGTGATAAAGCTTCGTGCGAATTATTAAGTTCCACAATTTTAGCATTAATTTGATTTTTATCAAAGTTTGGATTAAACAAAGTCTCAATAAAAGAATCAACTTCATTATTAATTTGTTTAGCTTTATTAAATTCGCTTGTTGGAGCAAAATTTGAATAATCATTATGCTCGGTATCTTTAACTAATGCTTTTAAAGTATTGTTTTTAACCTCTAAATCTTTAGCAGATTGTAACGTATCCATTAATTGAGCAATTTGTTGATTGGTTTGTTCTCTTTGAGTGTTGCTTAAAGTAGTTAGGGCTAATTGTTCTTGATATTGAGCTAACTTATCAAGAATTTTCTTTTGCATTTGAGTTGGATTCCCATTTACTGAATAAGGAGCGAAAGTATCATTAATTTCTTTAGTATTTTCTAATGGAGCTTTGGTGCTTTGATATTCAGCTTGTTTATCTTTGTAATCTCTAATAGCTTGAGTAATTTGATCAATAAGATCATCTAAATTATTTACATTTGCTGCATTATTTAGAGTCCTTAAAATACTATTTTTAGCTGCTTTAATTTTTAAAATTTCACTTTCTAAATAAGCCTGTTCAGCTTTTTTGTCTTTTGAAGAATCAAGGGTTTCATCTCCCAAGGTTACTAAATTTTCTAATTGTTTTCAATTTACTGAAGTTATTGCTAAGTTATTAAGTGAATTAGAAATTTCTTTGAATTTTGCTTCTTTTTGTTTGTTAGTTAAAGTTGGGTTTTGAGTTGTAATTTGACTTTGCTTTCTTAATTCTTGGGCTTGATTAAACAAATTTTGACCAAATGGTGAATTAATTTCTTTATTTTCATTGGCAAAAACTTTAGATATTGAATTCTTTGTTTGAGTAAATTGCAATAAAGCCTTTTCATATCCTTCACTAATGTGAATTTTTGCACGAGCTTCTTGATAAAGCTTAATTAATCTTTGTAAATCTTCTCTAATGGCAGTGGAATTTATCGGAATTAAAGTTTCAGCTTGCTTATTTAAAAATTTTAGTTGATTTTTTATATCAATAGCAATTAAATTATCATCATCAACAGTAATAAAAGATTGAGCAAAATCGTATCAATTTTTTAGTTCGATTCGATTAATTTCTCTTAGCTTATTACTTTGAATTCATAGTGCTTCATTTAATTGTTTAACGGATGGATTTGAATCAAGTAACTTATTAATTTCAAGATTAATTTCAGATAAACTTTTTTTATCGATATTAAATCCTTTAATAAGAGAATCTAAAACTTGTTCATTTAATTTTGATAACGAGTTTCGAAATAGCGAAGCTAATAAATCATTATCATAAATATCATTATGTAATGAATTGAGTTTTTCTAAGTATTGATCAATATTATCAAAATCAGAATTAATAATGCTACTTAATGAATCACTAAAAGAATCAGCATCAATATTGCTAAGAGTTTTATTATTTAAATATTGTCCAATTTGACTTTTAATAGAGTTAATTAAATTTTCAATATTTTTAACACTTGAAACTAAATTTGTAGCTTGAACAATACTATTTAAAATATCGCCCTGAGTTTCTTTAGGGTTATTTTGAATCTTTTGAATTTGTAAATTAACTAATTTTTGAATTTGCGAATCATTTGAAATGGATTTAAGATTATTTAAACTTGATGATAAAGTTTGCAACAACTTATTTGTATCAGGGGTTTCTTTAATAATTGTTTGAAGTTGATTATTAACTAAATCATTTAAATAACTAATTTCTTTGTCTTTATCAAGAGCTAAGGTTGGAGTTGGGCTTAAAGCTTGATTTTTATAATTATCGATTCGATCAAGAAAATTGTTTTTTAATGATTCATTAGCTTTTAAATCAATAACCTCATTACGAACTTTAATGACATTTTCAAGAAAATTATTTAATGATTTATTAGATTTTTCTTTATCTTTTGAAAGTTTAGCAATCATTTGATCATAAACTTTTTCATATTCAACCAAGGCATCTCTTGAATACTGAGGTTGATTTAGTAAATTTAAGATTTGATCAATAGTAGAAAATAAAGCACTTTTTTCTTGAGAACTAAATTTAGTTGTGATATTTTTAATTAATTGCTCATGATTATTTCAAATTTTGGTTTCAAGACCAATTGAAAAGTCATTTTGTTGCTCAATAAGCGGATCAACAACTTCATAAAAAGCTTTAAGAGCATCTTGTTTATTTGGTGTGGAAAGTTGGCTAAGTACTTTTTCTTTTGCGTTTTTAATTGAACTTTGAAAATCAACATCTTTAATCAAAGAATAATATTCTTCTAAAAGATTTTTTTCTTCGTCCGAGTCTTTAGCAACATTAAGCAGTGCCTTAGGCGAAGAGTGCCTTAGTTTGTTTCTTTGTTGAAGCATTTTTGCGATGCTTGAATTTTCATTTGCAAGAAGTTGATTGGCATAATCAACCTCTAAATAAAGGTCTTTAATTTCTTTGTTATTCTTCTCTGATTTTGAAAGTTTTTTTAATTGAGCTGTTGTTTTATCAACTTGATTTTTCAATTCCACAAAAAAATATGTTTGCTTAGGAGAATTTGTGTAATTGTTATGCAATGACAATACAGTACCTACAGATGCAATAGCTCCAGCTCCGGTAATACCAGTTGCTATCCCCAATGATGTAACTGCTTTATTTGCTTTTTTCATAATAAACCTCATTTTTGAATGATTGGATAAATTTATCTTTTGTGTTTTTAAATTCAAAATTAAAATAATTAATAATTGAAAAATTATAATATTTTTTGATAAATATTAATTTTAAAAAATGAAAAACTAAACTAAAAATGATTTAATTGCATCTTTTAGTTTAGTTTAATATAAAAATGCTTATTTAGAAATTAAAAATTTTAAGGTGCTGGTGGTAAAGGTTCATTAAGCATTTTAAAAATATCAGTAACATCAGCAATTTCACCAATAATAGTAACTAAATCATCTTTTTTTAGTACTGTATCACCTTGGGGTCTAATTGTAATTGCTCCACGTTTTATGAGAACAATAGTGACTCCAAAATTGTTAAAATTTAAATCTTTAATTTGTTTATCACTAAATTCTTCGCTAATAACTTTAGTAGTTCCAAGAACAAAATTATCTCCAAGTTCTTTAAGATTTTCACTATAATCAACAAAGTGCTTGTTTCCTGCTATTAATGCCGTTCTAATTCCAGCTTCATATTCTGGACGAATAATAATATTAACTCCAATTTGTTTTAAAACCCGAGCATGACGCTCATTGATTGCTCGTACAATTAAGTTTTTAACTCCTTGTTCTTGAAGGGCAGCTACAATTTCAATATTATCTGGCACAGCAACTACTACTGTTTCAATATTTTCAATTCCAATACCTTTTAAAGCTTTAATTTCAGCTGCATCAGCAATAACTACTCTTTGGACTTCATCCACAAAATTACGAGCTGAATCTTCATCTTTATCAATGACTAGAATGCTTTTATTCATTAAAATAAGTTGCTCAATAACTGCTCGTCCAAAACGACCAGTTCCTATTACTGCAATATCATTTTTATGTCTAATTCCCATAATTTTATCCAATCGCTACGTCTTCTTCAACGTATTCATAATATCTATTGTATCTTTTTTTGCGTTTTCACACAAACATTAATGAACTAACTCCAAATTGTCCAATGAACATTACTATAGTAAGAACAATTTTAGAAACTGGATTTAATACTGGAGTTACTCCAAGAGAAAGTCCAGTTGTTCCAAAAGCGCTACAAATTTCAAAAATAATTTGCTCAAGTCGATAACTTTGTTCGTTATTATTTAAAGCACTATATGCATTAAGTGTCCCAGATGAAGGAGCTCCGTTTTTACTATATACATCAAAAGATGTCACACAAACCATTGTTGCAATAACAATTAATGTTAAACTAATAATAAAAACTTTAAGTGCATTAAATGTGTTTTCTTTATTAATCGATCTTCTAAAAAGACGAATTTTTTGATCTCCTTTAAATGTGGAGAAAAGAGCTAAAATTACCAATGCAAAAGTAGTAGTTCGAATTCCGCCACCTGTACTTGAAGGAGCCGCTCCAATAAACATCATAATCGAATATATAATATAACTATTAAAGGTAAAATCTCCAAGAGAAGCAGTAAAAAATCCAGCACTTCGTGTCGAAAGACTAATAAATAAAATAGCAAAAGTTTTTTGGAATCAATTTCCATACATAGGTCCTTGAGCTAAAATCGAATTTATTGTCTCCTTATATTGGGAACTATCAATATCTTTGCCATCAAGACCTTTTCATGGTATTTTTCATTGTCTATCATTAATAATGTAAAGTTGATAAGCTTTATTTTTATCATTATTTTTATTAATTGATACATAATATTTGTTTCAAAAGCTATCCAAATCCTTTGAAACAATTTCAAAAATTAAAGAAAATACAAAACCAAATATAAAAACAACTAAATAAATAATTATTGAAATTTTAGTAAATAAAGTAAAGTTATATTTTCCGTGTTTTTTTGAAGATTTATGTTTAAATCAACCGTATAAATCATATAAAACTGGATAACCTAAACCACCAATAACAAATAAAATAATAAAACAAATTTGTAAAAAATAATCATTATAGTATGGCATTAGTGAATTAGAAGAAATAATGTCAAATCCAGCATTATTAATTGCAGAAATTGTGTGAAAAAATCCAAATCTAAATGATTTTGATCAGTTCCCTTTAGGTGAATCAAAAGGAAGTTTGTTCCCTATATTTTCGTATTGATCTTTTAAATATTCTCCAATTCCTGGAGTGTAATTTGTTTCTGGAGCATAATAAAAGTATATTGATAATAAAAACCCAAAAACAAAAGTCATTAATAATAAAAATTTAACCGAAGCAATAACTAATTTTAAAACTTTACCTGAATCATTTCCGCCACGTTCAGATTGAACTAAGTTCGCTTCTCCAAGCGAAATACTTTTGCGTCTAAAAATAAAGTTAAAAACAAATAATTTTAAAGCAAAAATCCCTATTCCACCGCTAAAAATTAAAATTGCTATTAAAATTTGTCCAAGAATATTAAATTGCGAATAAGTTGATTTTACCGTTAATCCAGTGTCGCTAAAGGCACTTGAAGCAGTAAAAAGTGCATCAATAAACGATAATCCTTCTTCAAATTTTACTCCTGAAATAGGATCGATATTATTTTGAGAAATCGGAGATCAAAGTAGTAGTGCTGAAATAATTACAACTAAAAAATAAACAAATAACAAGTATTTGAGTTTCGGAACATTTTTTTTGAACTTGCTAATTTCTAAAAAAGAATGGCCAAATCAACTTTTTTTAAATCAGCGCTTGAAATTGTCCATTTTTAATAACCTGCTTTGATTATATTATTTGTTTTTGTCGTATTTTGCGTTTTGCATTGAACGCATAATTTGTCTAATTTGAGTTTCTGAAGCTGTTCTTCCCATTTGTTTAAACATTACACGAATCATTTTTTCTGAAACTGGAGGGTTTTCTTTAATTTGTTTTTCAAACATTCTACGAGCTAGTAAAAATGTAACAATAGCAGTAATTAAAACAACTAAAATAATTACTCCAATTATCATAATTGCAAAAACACCAGAGTTCATTGTAACCATATTTTTCTCCTTTAAAAAATCAAATTAGTAATTAATTTAATTTTAGCACATAATTAAAAAACTATTTGTATTGAATTTTTGAGTATTCTTCAGGTGAAAAATCTTCTAAAAACTTTACTAGTAAATCTCCAGCAGCCATTAAATCGCTAATTGAACAAACTCCAATAGGACTATGTAAATATCTTTGTGGGAGCGAAATTGTTAAAGTTGCAGCTCCGCCACGAGCATATTGAAGTTCGTGAGCATCAGTACCGCCTCCCATTGCAACAAATTTATAAGCTGGGATTTGATATTTTTTTGAAACTAAATAGACAAAATCAACTAATTTAGGATCCATTAAAGTGCCTCCGTCTTTAATTCTTAATGCAGCTCCGCCAAAAAGATGAGTTGTTCCAGAAATTGTGTTAATTGTATCATGAGAACTAGTTGTATCTAATGCAATGGCTACTTGTGGATTAACTAAACTAACTGAGGTTTTTGCTCCTCGAGTTCCCACTTCTTCTTGAACTGTTCCTACTAAATATAAATCAACATTTAAATCTAAATTAGCAACTTTGGAAGCAACATAATCAAGAACAGTAACTCCCGCACGATTATCCATTGCTTTTCCACCAATTAAATCAGGGTTTTTAAAATAAATAGTTTCTCCAGACATATATACTCTATTTCCGACTTCAACATGATTATCTAAAGCTTCTTGCTTGTTTTTAAAACCAAAATCAGCATATAAATCATTATTTGTTAGTGCTTTAGAAACTTGTTCCTTAGGCATAATGTGAATAGAAGTGTGTCCGAATACTCCTATAAATTCTTCGTTTTGTGAATTTAATAACTTGGCTTTAGTTCCAATAACTACGCTAGGTCACACCCCACCAATTGGAGAAAGCAATAATTGACCTTTATCATGAATTTCACGCACAATAAAACCAACTTCATCCATATGAGCTGCAATTAGTACTTTTGGAGCATTAGGATTTTTGCTTTTTTTGTGCATAATTAGTGATCCGAAATTATCGTAACTAAATTCAAAAGCTTTTGAATTTACATTATTTTTAAGTGCTTGAGCTACCGGCTCTTCATAGCGAGACATTCCTTCAAGTTCCATGTACTGAACTAATCTTTGTTTAAATTCTTCTTTATTCATTTTTATATCCTTGTAATTGTTAATTTGTTATTAATTATACTGTATTGAAAATTTTGTTCTTCAATTTGATATTCATAATTATCTATTTGAGGAAAAACACTTCGAATGGCTTGCATAATAAATTCATAGACCATAATCATTGCTCTTACGTCATTTTCACAATATTTTTTGAGTTCATTTTCAATAACATTTCATTGATTATCACCAGTAAAGCCATGATAACGTAAAATTGCTTCATTCATAGCCATGGTTCCTTTTTGAATAACTAATTCAGTATAAGGAACAATTAATGTTTTTAGTTTAATTTGATTATAAGTAATAAATTTTTCTACTTTTTTAATTGAACCTTGAAGTAAAAGTTTATCTAAAAACATAAAACTTTTATATTTTAAAGCACTATCAATGCTTTTAACTTGCATGCTTTTAATAATTGTTCCGTCTTGAACTTTAAAAGAAAAAATATGCTCATCTCCACAAAATTGTGGATATTTGGTTGTTAAATCTCGATATTTAAAGCAATCATATAAATCTATTGTATTTAAGTTAATATGTGTAATCATTTCTTTAAATGTAAATAAATCTAAATTTTGTTCTTCAAATCACTTACAAAATGGTGAATTTGGATTTTCTAAAACTTCCTTTTCAACTAAGTTATAAATTTCATTATTTCTAGTGTTTTCATAAGTTTTATTATAAACAATAAATAAATCTGCCTTGTTAGCGTAAATTAAATCAATTAGCACTACCAAATCTTCCAATTGGATATTTTTAGTATCAACTACATAATTAATTTTATCCACTTCTTTCCCGTTAATTGTTTCAATTACTGAAACTTGCGAAACAATTTGCTCATAAGAACGAGAGGTATTAATAATTGGAAACAAATCCGAAAATCCCTCATAGTCATATCAAATAATTCGTTGATTTTTAATATGCATTTTTTTAACCACTTCCAAAATACCTATATTAAAAAAATTAACTAAATTTTCTGAAACTTTTGTCGCTTTTTGAATATGTTCAAAATTTGTGTATTTTAATTTTAAGGCTTTAAAAAAAGTTTTACTAATATTTCACTGCTCAATTCCAAAAATATATGTTAAAAGGGCTAGAATTTCTTCATTTTGAATAAAGAGATTTTGAAGATATGCATCTTTGGAATATTTATATGTAATAACTAAATTTTTATTAACAAAATTTTGTAATATTTCCGCATTTTCCGGATCTGAAAAATCAGTTTGCACAAAATAACTAATATCTTCATAAACACAATTTTCACCATATTTTTCATAAGCAACATCAATTAATTGATAGTATCAATTAATGTCTTGGAACTCAATAAATTTCGGGGTTTTTCCTAAATTAAAGTTTACTTTAAAAGAATCACTATTTTTATTAACGTGATAATTAATTAAATCATCTGGGAGATAATCCAAACCTTGAATTCTAAAAACACTTAAAGGTAATTCTCTTCTGAGAGCTACTTTATAAAAAGAATAAAAAGCTTTATTATAATTTACACTTTCTAAAAATAAGCTTCCATCTCCAGTGCGAGCTAGAATTTCTTTATAAAAATTTTCCTTATAGCTTAATTTATTATTTCTTGCTGGTAAACTTTTACTTAAATGGGCCGAAAAACTCTCGCTAAAAACAATTTCTTTAACAGTGGTTTTTCGAAGTAAATTTATCACTGGGTCAATAATAATTACACTTGCATCTAAAATTTCATGAGTTTTTTTAGCAGTATTAATTAAATAAAAAAACTTATAAAAATTATCAAGTGGAGATTTAGCCGAATATCCTAAAAGAACCATTTTTTTAGCTGATTTATCAAATAAAAAACAATCAGCAACATACTCATAAATTTGGTTTTTACCAATAAAAACATAAGAAAAATGTGCATCAACAATAAGTTTGATACCATCATTATAGAGCATACTTTTTGTTAAGCTAATTTTTTGATCCACTTTTAAATTGCTTGGAATATAACCAATTTCTGATTCTAAAATTTGATATTTACTTGCATAAAATTCAATAGCTTTAGATTTTAATTTACGAAAATTTTGCAAAGCAATTAAATTAATATTATTAATGCTAGTTGTTTGATTATTTTCTAAATTTGTTTCCATTTCACCAAAATCAAAATCCGGAATTTCATCCATACTTTCAGAAAATAAATCTTGCTCTTCTTCTAAAAAAAGACGTTTTTTAGATCACTTTTGTTCAAAGCCATCATTTAGAGCTTTTATTAAATCATTCCCAACTCAAATTAAAGCTGGATTATTTCAAAAAACTCTTTTAAAGAGGTTTCATTTAATTATTTTATGCATATAAAATAATTATATTAGTATTTATTAAGATATAAAACATAACAAAGATAATTTTAAAAAATATTGATAATTTAAAATCCTTCAATATTGAAGGATTTTAAATTCTTTGTTTTTCGTATAAGATAAAAGTAATTTTATTGCTTGTTTTTTCATTTTTCAAAAGATTTAATTGCTTTATTTAAAGCATTTTCATGAACTTTTAAAACTTCGATAATTTCATCAAAACTAGCAATATCTCCAAAGATCATGCCTTTCATAGTTTCATAATCTTCTTGATAAGATGCTATAGCTTCTTCAGGAGGTACTAATTTTAATTTACCTTGATAAATTTCGTCATATTTTGCAAAATTACTTCGATAAAATTTCTTTTTAAATTCAATAACTGCTTCAAGTAAATCAAAATTTTTAAGACTTTTATCTCCTAAATCACTGCCGATCATTTTACATAAGTCATAAAAATGTCGCGAATATCTCTTTGGATAATTTCCATTTGTTCGATTAGCTTCACGATGTAAAATAGTTACCTTATCATAAAAAGTTCTTAACGAATCAACGACTTTCACATATATTTTTTCTGAAAAAGTATCTGGATAAAATTCTGATACATAAGATTTTATTTCTTTTTTAAAAGCTGGTATAGGTTCAGATAAAGTACTAAATTCTAATTTAATAATACTTAAAATTGTTGAATCTTCACCATATTCTTTTGGGTAGTCAAAACATATATTAAGCGGACTTTTTTCTTCAATGTAGAATCTAAATTTTTTACCTTTTAATACTCCTTTTAAATCACGCTTCAAAAGTGGGATAACTTCTCTTTTAAGAAAATTCGAAGTGTCTCAATTGATTTTTTGAATATATTGATCTTGTTTTCGATTGCTTCTATTTTCATATGGTTCATTTTCAGGATATCCCAAAGCAGTTCAATTAAGCGTTAAATCAATATCTTCAGAAAACCTATTAATTACATTATATGCTTTAGAAAGGCTTGTTCCACCTTTAAATACAATATAATCTTTATATTTAAAATCATTAAAAAGGTATTTTAAAAGGATGCAAACTCATAAGTCTTTTTCAATAATAGCAGGAGAAACATTCAACTTTTCTGCTGTATTATTAACAATTTTAGACCTTTCATCATAAGGTAAAGTAAAAATCTTATCGATTATCATTGATCTCCTTAATCTTCAATAAAACATTTCGAATTCAAAAGGAGACATTTTTTGTATCTTTTAGTAAATCTTCTTGAACATCTCGAGCATAAAAAGCTAAATCACGTATTTCGTTATTATTGATATATTTTCTTCCTAATCATCTAATTGCTTCAACTAAAATTGCAAACCTTCTTGAGCATGTTGAAATATAGTTTTTTGGTCTATTAATAAAAGTGATTTTTCTTTTACGATAAATATAAACTTTCGATGGACCATCTGAAATATATTCAAAAATAACAGGAACTTGTGTGGAAACACCAGTGTAATTTAAAGTTGCTTCGCGAGCAGGAGCAATGGTTCACCCGTTTTTTTGAGCAATTTTTTTAGCAACTTGCTCTGGATTAGGATATGAATACTCTCTTACTAAACCAATATAATAAGGTCTGGTGTATAAGCCATTAAGTAATCTTTCAATTTCACCTTCTTTAGCTAATTTAGATAAAATTGAAGCAATTGTATTTTTGCTAGCAATATGCTTAAAATCTTGAGCAGTATAAATTTCTCCTGCGTTTTTTTTCATAATTTCGTTAATTTGTTTTTTTAATGTTTGCATTTTTGCCTCTTTATATAATAAAATTATAATACTACAAACACAAATTCGTTAAAAGTTGTTTCAAACCACAAAAAATTAAGATTTACTAAAACAAAATTATTCCTTTAAATTTTTTAAATATTTTATTAATTTGTTGCCTCATTACGGCTTGTTCATTAATTAATTTAATATCTAGCATTTATAAAAATAACTTAGAAATTAGTGAATAAGCACTAAAAAACTATAGTCCCCATTCATTTAAGTAATAATTTTTTTAGTTGTTTTATTAAAAAAATTTAAGAAAATAAGAAAAAACTTATTTTTACTTTAATTTACAAAAGCAAAAATAAGTTTAAATTAAAACAAATATCTACATTTAATGTGTATGAATAGAAAGTAATACAACCGCAAAAATAACTCCAAGAAATAAAGTTCAAATGACTTTAAATCAACGTTTTTTACTCATTTTATAATGATAAAATTCCGGAAAAAATTCCACTAGCGAAGTAAATAAAAAAATTCCTCCAATGGTTGCAAAAATAAAAGATTTCATCTCTCAAGCTGAATCAATAAAGTTTCCTGAATAAACCCCAATAAGCATAAATGGTAAAAATAAAAATAATCCAAATACTGAAATAAACAGTGAAGTTCATTTTGAAAATCCACTATCTCTCAGACGATAGTAAAAAACAATTTCTTCAGGAATTAAGTGTAAAATCAAGCTAAAAATAAACACTAATGAAAGCGAATTACTTTGCCCTTGGAGCAACAAATTAATATTATATCCAAGTAATAACCCTTCAGGAATGCGGTGAGTGAGTAATAATACAAGGGCAATAACTTTTAATTTTGCTTCAACCTTATCTGTTAAAGTATTTTCGATAACTACAGCATTATCTTGAGCATTAAAAATATGGGTAGGATGTTCATGAGTATGTACTCCTCCATGTTCATCAGAATGTTCATGAACAAAGACTTGCATTTTTTTAGAGGCTAGCAACTTAGTATTGATCCGATATGAAATAACAAATTTAATAAAATAAGCTAAAACAACACCAAAAAATACTCCTCCGCCAACAAGTAAGATATTATATCCATAAATATATAATGATCGATTAGTTCAATTGCTTGGAATAAGAGCATCAGAATATATTGAAGAAATTTCTAGCGATTCGCGCATAAATCCAAAAGTGGACATAACAATAAAAAAACCAGTGGTAAAAGCATATAAATATACTTTCGAACGAGCATTAAGCTGCTGCTTAACAAAAGGAAAAAGAACTGAAATTATTATTGGAATAAATAATAATATCCCTAAAAAAAGTAGGACAATGATAAATTTAGCAACATTTTGACTTGAAGTTAAAACCCATAAATCAACAAATAAATTTCTTATAAATTCATGCATTTTTTAAGTGAGTTCAATATTGTGATACACTTCTTGAACATCATCATCTTCTTTTAATTTATCAACAAATTCAAGCAATTTAGCTTGCTTTTCAGAATCATATTCGACATACATATTTGGTAAATAAGTAACTTCACATTGAATAAAATCACTAATTGATAAATTTTCTTCAAGTGCATTTTTTAATGCACTAAAATTTTCTGGAAGAGCTGTTAAAATATAGCTTTCTTGCTCGCTTTCAATATTATCAGCTCCATTTTCAAGTCCTATTAGCATCAAAGTTTCTTCATCGACTAAAGATTTACTAATTTCAATAATCCCTTTTTTATCAAATGCAAAAGGGACTTGTCCGGTTTTTCCTAAAGTAGCATTTTGTTTATTAAAATATGATTGAATGTTTGATTTTACCCGATTTAAATTATCTGAAAGAGTTACCACAATAAAAGTTGCTCCACCCGGAACAGTTGCATTAAATACTGTTTCAACAAACGAAGAAGCTCCTTTATCTCCACGAGCTTTAGCGATTGCTCTTTCAATATTATCTTTGGGCATATTTTTACTACGTGCTTTAGAAATAGCTAACTTAAGTGCAGGATTTTTGTCTGGATCTGGTCCTCCTGCTCCAGAAGCTGCAACAAAAATTTCTTTAGAAAGCTTTTGAAAAACTTTTCCTCGTGCTGCATCTTGAGCATTTTTACGGTGTGCAATATTAGCTGAGTGTGAATGTCCGGCCATATTTTTGTTCTCCTATTTAACGTCTTTTGGTGTATATACTTTATCGCGTTTATGTTGTGAATTTTTGTGTAGTTGTTCAATTTTATCAACAATTTTAGGTTCTATATTTTTTTGAATGTTTTGAGTATCATTTAAATTATTAATATAAAAATCAAGTTGATCGTATGAAAATCCAAGCTCATTTTCGTCGCTTTGACCCTCTCAAAGACCAGCTGACGGTGCTTTATCCAAAATACTTTGAGGAACATTAAGTAGTGAAGCTAAAAATCTTACTTCTCCTTTAGTTAATTTACTAATAGGAAGCAAATCAGCTCCTCCATCACCAAATTTAGTAAAGTATCCAACAAAAACCTCATCAGCATTATCAGTTCCTAAAACTAGTGAATTATTTTGCTGTGCAATTGCATATAGTGTGGTCATACGTAAACGAGGTTTAATGTTAGCGACTGCTAAATGATTAGTTACATCTAAAATATTTAACATTTCCTTAAAAGGTTTGGTTAAATCTTTAACTAAAAATTTGCTACTGGTTGCTTGCTCTAATTGAGAAATGTGGTTTAAATCACTTTGAGTCATTTTTTCAATAGGCATAACAACACCGATTGTGTGGTTTGGAAATACTTGTTTAGCAATTGTATAAACAAGTGAAGAATCAATTCCTCCACTAATTCCAACAATAACTCCTTGAGCATTAGCATTTTTTACTTTTGTTTTGAGAAATTTTTTAATAGTTTCTAAATATTTTAAAGCTGTTTCTTTGTCATAAAAAGCTTGATTGTTTTGATATGAAGTTATTTTACTCATGATTACACCAATATTAATATAGATTTTATATTTATTTTATCATAAAAATATATATTCCGGTTTAGTAATATATGCTAATTATAAAATGCAGAATTAATTCTGCATTTTATAAAACTATGATATTTTAAATTAATTTTAAATATTTTAAAAGCTAGTTAATTATTGCTTATTGGAATTATTTTTATTTTGTAAATCTTCTTGTGGATTGATATGAACCCCTAAAGTTGGACAATAAAATCCAAAATTAAGGGGTTCATTTTTATGAAACTAAGTTACGAAGACAAAATCAAAATATATCAATTACGTAAAAAAGGATTTACTGAAAAATCTTTAACAATAAAATTTAGAGTAAATCGTGCAATTATAAAATATATTGTCGCACTGATAAATCGTCACGGAATTGAAATTGTTAAAAAGACTAAAAATCAATATTATTCTCCACAAATAAAATTAGAAATGATTAATCAAGTTCTTCTTAAAGGACATTCTACAAGAGAAATTTCACTTCAATATGGATTACCTAATTGAGGAATTCTTTCAAATTGAATTATTCAATACAAGAAAAATGGGTATACTATTGTTGAAAAGAAAAAAGGAAGGCCATCAAAAATGGGACGTAAACCAAAGAAAACTTGAGAAAAATTAACACCACTTGAAAAAGCTAAACAAGAGATTGAATATCTTAGAACTGAGGTGATTTTCCTAAAAAAGTTAAAAGGGATCCCGTTGGATCAAAAAGACTTACAGAATATAAAAGCCAAAAAGTTAAAGAAATGGTCGACGAAGGATTCTCATTAAAAATTTTATTAAAAATTGCTCAACTATCACGTTCAACTTATTATTATCATCTTAAAAAAATCAATTCAGCTGATAAAAATAAAAATTTTAAAGACGAAATTATATCTATATATAATGAACATAGAGGCAGTTATGGATATCGTCGTATTACTTTAGAACTCAAAAATCGTGGATATTTGGTAAATCATAAAAAAGTAAAAAGACTTATGAATTTGCTAAATTTAATTGGCGGAAATCGTAAGCGTAAAAAATATAAATCATACAAAGGCGAAGTGGGCAAAAAAGCTCCAAACCTTATTAATCGAGATTTTTATTCTAAAAAACCATTGCAAAAATGTTACACTGACATTACTGAATTTGCTTTACCTAGTCATTCTCAAAAACTTTATTTGTCAGCTATTTTAGATGGTTATAATAGCGAAATTATCAGTTTTACTATATCTCGCTCCCCAAATTTATTGCAAGTTGAAAAAATGCTTAAAAAGGCTTTCACAAAAGCTAAATATAGTGGAACAATTTTACACAGTGATCAAGGTTGACAATATCAACATAATAGTTATCACAAATTTTTAAATTCTAAAGAGATAAAAGCTTCAATGTCCCGAAAAGGTAATAGTCCAGATAATGGGATGATGGAATCATTTTTTGGAGTTTTAAAAACAGAAATGTTTTATGGCAAGGAACATACTTTTAAATCGCTTGAACAATTAGAAAAAGCTATTATCAATTACATTGATTACTACAATAACAAAAGAATTAAAGTTAGATTAAAAGGACTTAGCCCTGTCCAATACAGAACTAAGTTCCTTCAATAATTTTTTGTCTAACTTTTGGGGTTCATATCAGGATCTAAATTATAAAATGATGTTTTTCTTTTTGAAGAATAAAAAAGTTCAGTTGGAGTAAGTTTTGCTTCTTGAAGTTCTTTTTTAGTATTGTGCTCAGCAATAAAGAATAAAATGTACCCAAGAAGCAAGACAACAGGATAAAGTGCGATATTGAGTGTATTTTCAACCCCTCAGTTTAAAATGATATATGTTTGGTTATTTTCGGTTTTTGTATCAATTGGGAAGAAAAATAAAAATAAAATAATGATAATCAAAACAAAAGAAACTGCTTGAATAATTAAAGAGACAATATTTTTTCAATTGGTTTTATCTTTAATTTTTCCTTTATGATAATAAACAAAAAAGGTAATAAAACCAAGTACATATTGAAATAAACCACTAGCCCCGCTAATTCCAGCGGCTCTTCGAATTGCTAAATCAAAATCTGTTTTCTCACTAATTAAGGAAACAAAAAACACTAAAACCATTAAAGTAAGCGATAAAATTAATGTTAAATAAATAATTCTTGAAAATTTATTTTTGTTATTTTTAACAAGAAAATATTTAGATAAATAACCATCTTCGCTTAAAGGTACTAGCTTAAAGGAATTAGTTATAATTCCAGAAATGCGTGAAGCAATTGAATTTGAAAGTGATCCAATTGCAAAAAACGAAAGTGTAGTAATTCCTCCAACGGCTCTATATATATCTGAATAACCTTGAATTCTTTTAAATGTTTCTGAATTATTAGTTGCTCCAAGAGGTAGACCACTAAGGATTAATAATCCAACTGCATAAATAGCAAAAACAATAATAAAAAGCAAGCTTAAATTCTTTTTAAAAGATTTAGTTTTAACCTCAGGAGACATAACTGAAAGGTCTTCAAATCCGCCATATGAATAAAAGAAGGCAGTTGTTATTTGAATAATTTGAGTTATGCTAATTTTTCTTGGTTTTGATTTATAAGTGAGTAGATAATTTTCTTGAAAACCAATTCCAGCACTTTGAGCAATAAGAACAATTGCTAAAATAAATGCAGTTGCAATCACTAATCATTTAATTAATGCAAAAGAGAAAATTAATCCTTTACTTAATTTATAACCTAGAGTTGAAATAAAAGTTAAAAATACAAAAATAGCTAAACCAAATCCAATTAAAATTCACTGAGCTACTCTATCATCTGTATTAATAAAAGAAGAAAAAACTGAAACTAAAAATAAAGGAACAGTTGCTGAAGAAATTAATGGTCCAATGTAATTGTTTCATCCAGTAATGAAAATGAACATTCTTGAAGTTAATTTTTTACGTTCAAAAGCTTCAGATGCATAAATATAAGGACCACCAAAACGTTCAGATGAAGACTCTGACATTTTTGAATAACAAAGCATAACAGCTAAAGCAATAAACGTTGAAATAAGAAAAACCAAAATTCAAAGTGGACCCAATTCAAATAATGATAATGCAGTTGCTACAAAAACAAAACCTGCAATATAATTAATTCCAAAGGTGATAAATTGTCTAGAGCTAAAATGCTTTTGTGTAGTTTTTGTGTTCATAATAAAATTTTAATTAATTATTAAATTCTTTCTAAATATTTAAATCTTTTTTGGATTATAAAATTATATTATTTATTTAAAAATATCAAAATGCTTACAAAAATATGATGTTTTTGCATTTTTTAGATTTTAGTTTTAAAATAAATCTAAAAATTTAATTGTAATTTTTAATTATTATCTTTTATTTTTAAAATTGTTTTTTGAATCTAAACTTATAAAATGAGATTGTTTTTGAGATAACTTTATGTTTTTATTTTGTTTTTTAGAGCTTCGTTCAGCAATAAAAAACAAAACATAACCAAGAGATAAAATTGCTGGATAAATTGTAATATTAAGAGTGTTTTGAATTCCTCAATTTAAAATAACATGTGTTTGATTAGTTCCGGGTTTTATTGCTGTATCCAATGGGAAAAAGAATAAAAACAAAATAATAGCAATAAAAACTAATGAAAAGGCTTGAATAATTAAAGAGATGATATTTTTTCAATTACTGCGATCTTTGAGTTTGCCTTTATGATAATAAACAAAGAAAGTAATAAAACCAAGGAAATATTGAAATAGTGCACTTGCTCCTCCAATTGATGCTGCTTTAGAAACTGCTGAATCAAAATCGCTTGAACCACTAGCAAGAGAAACAAAGAAAATCACTAACATTAATATTAATGTAAGTATTAAAGTTAAATAAATAATTCTTGAAAATTTATTCTTGTTATTTTTAGCAAGAAAATATTTAGGTAAATATCCATCTTCGCTTAAAGGTACTAGCTTAAAGGAGTTGGCTAATGTTATCGAAATTCTTGAAGCAATTGAATTTGAAAGTGATCCAATTGCAAAAAATGATAAAGCAGTTATTCCACCAATGGCTTTATAAATGTCTGAATAACTTGAAATTCTTTGTTTTACTTCAGATGAACCATTTCCTCCAACTGGTAAACCACTAAAAATCACTAAACCAATTGCATAAATGATAAAAACACCAATGAAAGTTAAATTTAAAATTTTCTTAAAAGATTTTGTTTTAACTTCAGGAGACATTGTTGAAATATCTTCAAGTCCACCAAATGAAAAGAAAAAGGCAGTTGTTATTGTCGCGATTTTACTTAAAGTTATTTCTTTTGGCTTGCCATTATAAGTTAATAGGTAATTTTCGCTAAAACCAATTCCAGCACTTTGAGCAATTAAAATAATTGCTAAAACCATTGCTGTAGCAATAATTAATCACTTAATTGTTGCAAAAAATAAAACTAATCCTTTGCTTAATTGATATCCTAAAGTTGAAATAAAAGCTATTAATATAAAAACTGCTAAACCTCCAATAATTAAACCTCATTTTGCACTTGGATTATTTGTGTCTATAAAAGAAGAAAAAACCGAAACAAGAAATAACGGAAAGGCCGCAGAATAAAGTAAAGGTCCCACAAAATTATTTCATCCAGTAAGAAAAATGAACATTCTTGAAGATAATTTTTTGTGTTCAAGTGCTTCAGTTGCATAAATATAAGGACCACCAAAACGATTACTTGAAGTTTCTGACATTTTCGAAAAACAAAGCATAACTGCTAAAGCAATAAATGAACAGACTGCAAAAACCAAAATTCAAAGTGGACCTAATGAAAATAATGAAAATGCCGTTGCAATAAATCCAAATCCGGCAATGTAATTAATTCCGAAGGAAAGAAATTGTTTGGAAGTAAATGGTTTTTGATTGTTATTTGTGCTCATAAAATCCTTATTAAGTAAGTTTATTTAAAAATATTAAAAAGTTTTTATAAAAGCTATGTTCCTGATTTTAGGAACATAATAAATAATAAGAAAATTTAAAATTATTCTGCCTCTTCAGAGGTAATAATTTGTTTTTTAGGTTCATTACCAAGAAAAATTACATCGTAAATATCATCATAAGTTTCAACTGGAATATAAATTAATTTGCTTTTAATTTCATTTGAAACTTTGAGTAAATTTCTTTGATTATCATTAGGAATAAATACATACTTGATTTTATGTTGGTATGCTGCAAATGATTTTTCTCTTAATCCTCCAATTTCAAGAACTCTTCCACGCAGAGTAATTTCACCAGTCATCGCATATTTTGTGGATACAGGTTGATTTTTAATTGCTGATAAAATGGCAGTGGTAAAGGTCACTCCAGCACTAGGTCCATCTTTTGGAGTTGCACCTTCAGGAACGTGAATGTGGATGATATTTTCTTCAAAATTGAATTTTTCAATACCAAATTTTTTGGCATTTGCTCGAACATATGATAGTGAAATCATTGCTGATTCTTGCATTACTTCTTTAAGAGAACCAGTTAGTTTTAGTTCGCTTTTTCCTTTAAAAATATTTACTTCAATTTGTAAAAGCGATCCGCCATATGAAGTATAAGCAAGTCCATTAACTACCCCAGGTCCATATTCAGGCTCAGGTTTTTCGGTGTTATAAACAATTGGCCCTAAAAATTCATCTAGTACTTTAGTGTCAATATTAAATTCAGAAATACTTTTATCAAATTCAGTTTGCTTGCTGATTTTACGAGCAACTTTATCTAAAACTTTTTTAAGTCCCCGTACTCCACTTTCACGAGTGTAGTGTTTGATAATGTATTTTAACATCTCATCAGAAAGTTTAAATAAATCTTCATTAATATATGATTGTTCAATTACTTTTGGAAGTAAGTGTTTACGACCAATTTGCATTTTTTCACTTAAAGTATAAGCTGGAACTTCAATAAGTTCTACCCGATCAAGTAATGCTTCAGGAATTCCTTCATAATAATTTGCTGTAGCAATAAAAATTACTTTTGAGAGGTCATACTCATGCTCTAAATAATGATCTTGAAATTTGGTATTTTGCTCTGGATCAAGAACCTCAAGCATTGCACTAGCTGGATCTCCTTTGATTGCATCAGAAGACATTTTATCAATTTCATCAAGTAAAATAATTGGATTAGATACTTTTGCTTTTTGAATAGCTTTAATAATTTTTCCAGGCATTGCTCCCACATAAGTTTTTCGGTGTCCACGAATTTCAGATTCATCCCGCACTCCACCAAGAGAAACTTTAACCATTTTACGCCCAAGTGCTTCTGCAATTGCTTTACTTAATGAGGTTTTTCCAGTCCCTGGAGGTCCAATTAATGTAAGAATTGGAACATTATTAAATGATTTTAATTCGTTTTCGTTTTCTTTAAATAAAGATAAATCAATTTCAGTATTTTTATCAACAGAAATTCGTTTTTTATTATTAACATCAGAAACGCGTTTAGCTTTCATTAATACAGCAATATGTTCAATGATCCGATCTTTAACTTCCTTAAGTCCGTAGTGGTATTTATCTAAAGTTTCTTGAACTTTTCCAATATCAAGTTTTTCTTTTTGGGTTAATCTTCAAGGAAGCTTTTTCATTAAATCAATATAAGTTTTGGTGATATTAACTTCTGGAGATGTAATCATCATCTCAGAAATACGATTAGTTTCTTTTTCAATTGATTTTTGAATTCAAAGAGGATATCTTTTAGACATTTTTTGATTTTTGATTGTCTCTTGATACTCATCTAATTCTTCTTCTTTAGCAACCATATCTTTAAGAGTTTTATAACGTTCTCTTAACATGTACTCATCTTGTTGTTCATTAAGTTTTGTTGCAATTTTTCGGTTAATTTTGTGTTCAATTGTAGCTAAAAATAAAATATTTTTTTGAACTGTTTTGCTAAATTCTAAAAATGAATCTCAATGAAATTCGTATAAAAATTTATATTTTAAAATATTAGGAGCAACAATTTTTTCTAAGAAACTAAAAATGGTAAACTCATTTTCAAAATCTACTCCAGCTTCATCACTTGCTTTATGAAATGGATGTGAATTATAAAGTTTTAAAATGCTTTTAATGGTACTTGGATTGTTTCTTTCTGATGGAATTCTTTGGAAAATTGTGTTGGTAAATTCAGCTTTCCCACTTGGAGCTTTATCAATAAAATCATTAAAAGTGGTTCGGAAATTGGTTTTTTGTAATTCGCTGTGGTGATCTTTTAAATCTGAAAAAATTGCTAATTCAAAATCAGCTTCTCCAAGCACTTGATTTTTTTCAATAACTTTATTTGTAGTTTCCTGATCTTTTTTAATTAATTGAACTTCCGATTTAATTTCTTCAATTTCAAATTGTGAGAGTGCTTTGTAAGTTATAATGTATTGATTATTATTTTCTAAAATTTCAAGAACTTTAACATATAAACCGGTTGCATATAAATTTAAATCAGTATCTAAATCAAGGCTAATTTTAAATTCTTCCATAGTTTCGTTTGCTTCTGGATAACTTTCAAAACGTCCTGCACGATAAACAATGACTAAATTTTCAGTAAACTCATTTACTGCATTTGAATGGGTAACTAAATAAAGTTTTTTAAATAATTCTAAACGAGCACTATTAGCTGGTTCTTTATTAATATCAATAGCAATTTGGTGGATTGCACCAGGAAAAGCAACATTATCCATATCGGTAGTGATGTAATGAGCTTTAATTAGTTTGTTTGATTGGTTGATTTGCATTTGTATCTCTTTCATTTTTATATTATTTAACAACAAAGTTAATTAACTTATTAGGAATAAAAATTTCCTTTATAATGGTTGAATTTTCCAGTCACTTTTGGACATTTTGCTTAGCAATTTGTAAAATTTGTTCTTTAGTAAGATCTTTGTTTACTGAAATTTCGCTCCGAAGCTTCCCATTAATTGTAATTGCATAAGTAACTTTTTTTACTTCTAGTGCATTAGAATCAATAGAAAAATCATATAAATTCTCTAAATTAAAAAATTTCTCAGACAATTCTCAAGCAAAGTGCGGAATAAAGGGTTCTAAAATATGAAGTAAAACATAAAACATTTCAGTAATTAAACTGCAATTATTTATTTTATCATATTCATTTAGTGTTTCCATTGTTCAAGAAATTAAAGTATTAAAAGCATATTCATTTTGTGGATTTAAAAAAATCTCACTTTCTTTTTGAAGTCCTAAATATAATTTATGTCTTGCTTTTTGTTCCTGTTCATTTAATTGTGCATGAACAATGTTTTTAAAATCGCTATTTGGATTAACTTCAAATGAGCGTTCCCATAATCGTTTAATAAATTTAAACGAACCATTAATCCCAGAATTACTTCATTCTAATTCTTTTGTTGGAGGTGCAGCAAAAAGAATAAATAATCTAGTGGTATCAGCTCCATATTTAGCGATAATTTCTGAAGGTTCAACGGTATTTCCTTTTGATTTAGACATTTTAGCACCATCTTTAAGGACCATTCCTTGAGTAAGTAAATTTTCAAAAGGTTCTCTAAAGCTTACTAAATTTAAATCAGCTAAAGCTTTAGTAAAAAAGCGTGCATAAAGCAAGTGTAAAATAGCGTGTTCAATTCCTCCGATATACTGGTCAACTTTATTTCAGTAATTTAAATCTTGATCACTGAAAATTGTGTCATTTCGTAAATTTGAAGGAGTAGTGTAGCGTAAAAAATATCAACTTGATTCAAAAAAGGTATCTAAAGTATCTGTTTCTCTTTTAGCTGGTGATCCGCATTTATAACAAGTAATATTAACTCAATCCTTAGTGCTTTCTAAAGGGTTTCCTTGGCCACTAAAAACAACATTTTCTGGCAAAGCAACGGGTAAAGAATTTAAATTTTCAGCAATAGTTCCACATTTTTGACAATGAATAAGGGGGATGGGAGTGCCTCAATATCTTTGACGAGAAATCCCTCAATCACGTAAGTTGTATTTAGTTTCTAAAATTAATTTATCCTTTGAAATATTGCGATAATCCTTATTTAAAATTTCAATATTATTAGCTTGCATAAAAGCAAAATGAGTTTTATTATGTGAGCTAACAAATTGAATATTTTTAGTTAAATTAATACTTGCAAAATCACTTAAATATAAATCTAAAGTAATGTTGCTATGTTCAATAGTAGCTTGATAAGGTAATTTTAAAGCCAATTTATCACTAAAAATTTTATTATTAACATTTGAAGTAATCTTTTCAACAAACTGTTCTTGGGTTTTATTTAAAAGATTTTGTTCTTTTAATTTTTTAACTAATTGGTGTGAAGTTCCAAGTGCAATGAAATCTGCATTTAATACATTATCTAAATGTCCTTCATAAATTGGAATGTCAATTTGACTATTATCAAGTAAATTTTTAACTTTTAAGTTAAATTTATATTCTTGTTTTTTGCCAATTCAATTTTTTTGCATTGAAAGAACTTGATCTGGTCAGTGATTTTTTAAAATTTGCAAATCTGCTAATAATTCATCAGCATAATCAGTAATTTTAAGATAATAAGTTTCAAGTTCCTTTTGAATAATAACATTGTCACAACGCCAACATTTATTATCAATAACTTGCTCATTAGCTAAAACAGTATTATCATTTTCACAAAAATTAAGTGAACTTTTTCGTTTATAAATTAACCCTTTTTCTCAAAGTTTAATGAAAAGAAATTGCTCTCATTTAGTGTAAGATTCATCAGCAGTAATAAGCTCATAATCTCATGCTACCGAAATTCCAAGCTTTTGGATTTCTTGGTCCATTGAAGCGATATTTTCATAAGTTCATTGACGTGGATGAATTTGGTGTTTAATAGCAGCATTTTCAGCTGGGAGTCCAAAAGCATCTCATCCAAAAGGATGAAAAACATTATACCCTTTGCGACGATAAAAACGTGCTATTGCATCACCAATTGAATAATTACGAACATGTCCCATGTGAATTTTTCCACTTGGATAAGGGAACATACTTAAAATATACTTTTTAGGCAAAGTGAAATCTTTAAGTGGTTCATGGGTTTTGTGCTTTTTTCAATATGCTTGTCACTTAGCGTCAATATCTAAAAAGTTATATTCTTTGTCCATAATTCTCCTTATATTTAATTAATAAAAAATATTGTGTTTTTGTTTAATATTGGTAATAAAGCGGGTTTTTCAATCTAAAGATCAAATAATTGTGATAATAACTAAATTTAATGAAAGGTTAATGATATTAAAAACAATATATAAAGTATATGATCCAGCAAAATAATTATTTATTCCAAAAAATAAAAATTTAAGTGTTGTTGGATATGATTTTAAAGTACTTTGAAGTGAAAAAGGAATGTTAAAAAAGGCTTTAAAATAAATTAAATTAATAAAAAAAGTATTAATTGTACTTAAAATTACAGTAGTAATTAAAACAGTGAAAGTAATTGAAAAAGTATAAACAATAATTTGTCGAATTAAGCGATCTTTTTTAGCCTTAGCTAACCCAAATTTATAATTAGTAAATTTAAAAAAGTATTTAAAAGAATAAATTTGTACAAAAACAAAGACTAAATGTAAAATTAATAAATTAAACTGTCCCAAATAGCGAATATCAAAACTTTGTGAAGATGATGTTAATATCGGAGCAATTAAAAAGTTAATAAAAATAATGGCCAAACCATATTTCCATCCAACTAAATAAAAGCCAAATAAAATTGGTATCAGCGAAAAGTTAAATTGTAAAAAATTAAAAACATTAGGAGTAAATTTGCTAATAGTACTAAAAATTAAAGCTAAAGCTAAAATTAAACCACAAGTTGCAATTTTGGAAATATTACGATAATCGTTAATTCCATAATTAATATAATTTTGAGAATTATTTGCTTGAAAGACTTTATCATTTGTTTGGGTAATAAAATTAGCTGGGCAACAGGATTGCTTAAGCTTATTTTTTTGATTTTTATTTTGATTGATCATTACTATTTAGTTCCAAAAATTCGGTCTCCTGCATCACCAAGACCAGGAACAATATATCCTTTATCATTAAGTTTTTTATCTAAGGCTGCAAGATAAATTTTAAAATCTTTCCCAAAATGTTTTTCAACATTTTCTACCCCTTGTTGTACACCAACTAAGCAAACTAATTCCACATTAGTAAATCCATTTTTATAAAGAGTACTAATAGCATCAACAGCTGAATTTCCTGTTGCGAGCATCGGATCAACAACAATGACTTTTGAATCTTTACTTACCTCAGGCATTTTATAAAAATATTCCACTGGTTGTAAAGTTTCTTCATTACGATAAATTCCAATGTGTCCAACTTTTGCTTGAGGCATTAATTTAGTTAAACCATCAACCATTCCTAATCCAGCACGTAAAATTGGAGCAATAACAATTTCTTTATCAAAAGTTTTGCCAACAACTGTTTCATTTAAAGGGGTTACAACTTCAAGATCTTTAGTTTGATAATCACGCATAATTTCATAAACCATCAATGAAGCAATCTCATTTAAATTGTTTTTAAAAACTAAGTGATCAGTTAAAACCGAACGCATTTTAGTGAGTTTTATCTCAATTAAAGGGTGCGAAATTACTTTCAACATAATTCTCCTTAATAATTTAATCTTATTTTATTATTAAATTATAACTTTTAAAGTTAAAAATCTATCTGTTTTTTTATTTTCTAAAAGAACAAAAAATAGTGCAAAAAAAGACCTTAAAAAAGGTCTTATTCTTTTGTTAGATTTTCATTTAAACTTTTAAGTTCAGCTAGAATTAATTCTTCAGTAGTTGGAGCAGGAGTGGAAGCTTTTTGTTCTGGTACAACTGGATTTTTGATTAATAAGCGTTTTTCTTTGATACGAATAACTGAAAAATACACTACTAAAAAGACAAAAATAAATGCTGAAACAACAAGAAAATAAATTAATGCACCAAGAAACTTTCCGTATTTAACTGCTTTTCAAGATAAAGCATCTAAACTATCAGTTTTTCCAACAAGAGAAGCAATTAATCCCATTAAAATATCATTTGCAAAAGATGACACTAGTGATCCGAAGACAGTTCCTAAAATAAAAGCAACTGCCAACATAAAGATATTCCCTTTTTTAAGGTGTCCTTTTGCATCTTTTATTGCTAATTTTAATAATTTCTTCATAAAATAATTATATTATTTTTGATTTTTGAATTCTTCAAAATCTTTTAAAGATTGATCAAAAAGTTCACTAATTTCTTGGGGGTTTGCATCATTTGATTTTGAAAATCAAAAAGAAAATTTTGGTTTTTCAATATAAGCAAAAATTGCTCCATCTTGATTTTGAAGTTCAAAATTAATAAAGTTATCTTCTAATAACTTAATTGTTTGTGCTCTTAAGGCACCGGTACCTTTTCCGGTAATAATTAAAACATTAGTGATTTTAGATTTTTTTAAATCATTAATTAACATTAAGATTATATTCTGTGCATCAATTCATTCATATCCGTGTAAATCAACTTCAGTATGATTATTTTCTCTAAACTTATTAAAAAAGTTAAACAATTTTAACTCCTGCTTGTTGCATTAATTTAAGAGCAAATTCATGATATTGATCTGCATTATGTTCTAAAGAATCATAAGTAGCCACTAAATTGGCATTGACAACAATGTCCTTATCCATGTTAATTTTATTAAAATAAGTTCGCATTGTCAACGCAAGTTGCAAAATACAAATATCAGTACAACATCCCACAATTAAAAACTGATCATATTCGTTTCAAATATTTAAAGCAATTAATTCTCAAAATGCATTGGTAGTATTTTTATAAAATGAATTTTTATCATTAACAAATTCATGTAATTCACTAACAATTTGAGCCTCTTCAGAATTTTTTTGACAATGAAGTGGGTACACACACATTTCTAAATCATTTTCATAATGAGCATCAGAGACAAAAATAACATCGTCTCCTTTTCTTAACTCTTCATAAATTGAAGGAATAATTTTTTTAACATTATCGCTAGATAAAGGTCCAAATTTGGCAAATCCATTTAGCATATCAACAACAATTATGAGTTTTTTATTCATATGGATCTTTCTGACAAACCGGACAATAACTTGTCCCTCTTCCGTTTGGCTTAAAATCTAACTTAACCTTAACAATTTCAGATTTTTTACATTTTAAACACACACTTTTTGCTTTTCCATATACTTTGAGTTCATTTTGAAAAGTTCCAACCACTCCATTAACGGCTTTATACGAGTGAACTGAGCTTCCTCCAGCAACAATGCTTTGATCCATAATTTCTTGAGCTGTTTTAAGTAATTGAGCAAGTTGCTCTTTAGAAATATCTTTGGCTTTAGTCATTGGAAAAATATTGCACTGATATAATGATTCATCTGCATAAATATTTCCAATCCCTAAAATTAATGATTGGTCTAATAAAATGGTTTTGATAGATTTGCTTGATTTTTGTAGTTTTTGATAAAGTTCTTCAACATCAACAAAAGCCGGAAGTTGAGCTAAATTTTTAATTTCATGAATGCTTTTATCATTTAAGGAGGCATCTAAAATTTCAAAACTTCCAAATTTACGAGTATCATTATAAGCTAAAACTACATTATCTTCTAAATAAAAATATAAATAATCATGTTTATAATGATAATTTTCAAGAATTTTTGGATCTCTTAAATAATATTTACCCTCCATTCTTAAATGAGAAAGAAATCTTTTATTATTGCTTAAAGAAAATACTAAAAATTTTCCAACATTGGAAATATCTTCAATTGTTTCTCCTTTAACAAAATTAATAAATTCTTGAGCTGAAGCATTTTTGATAAATTTAGGATCTCAAATTTTAATATCTAAGACCTTTTTACCTTTTACTTCATTTTGTAAGGTTTTTCGAACAACAGTCACTTCTGGATATTCTGGCATAACTTTAATTATAATAATTTATTTAAAAATTACAAAGTAATTGATCTTTTTATGTAAGTAATTTTAATTAGCAGATATAATTAAAGTTAAAATAGCTTGCAAAAATTTTTGCAAGCTTATAGTTAATTGACTAACACATTTAAATTTTAATTATTAAATTAAAGAGATGAAATGAAAAAATTATTAGATTATTTAGCACAGCGTTGAAAGTATGAAGTTAAAACCATTAAATTTTACTTAATAATAGTTTCACATTCAATTTTACTGGGTGTAATTTTGCTTTTAGCTCATTTTAAAGGTTATAATTTTGCACTAAGACAACAGCGAGTTGATGCTTTTATTATTGCTTTTGTCATTGTGTTTTTAGTTAATTTATTTTCAGTAGTTGCTAAGAATAGTTTTTTAAAAAATGCTTTTAAAAGCAAGAATAAATATTCTTACAATAAAAAATCAAAATTAAATCAAAATGATGCAAAAATTGCAGAATTTTTGCGTAATGAACAAGAAAAAGAGACAAATCACACTTATAAAAGTTTTTATGCATTTTGAATTGTTGGTTTTGTAAGTGCTTTAGGAATTTTAATTAGTTACCTAAGTTATTAAACTAATTACGATTGATAATTTCAAAATCTTTATCTAAATTAATTAATGTACTTGGTTTGCCTGAACATAGGCCAAAATCATGCACATTTTTAATTTGTGGAAAAATTTCTTTTGCTTGGTTTATATCAATTGGTTTACTACCTGATAAATTTGCACTTGTAACATACATTGGGCCTTTTTTCTCCAAAAATTGAAGTAATAAGTCATTATTAGGCATTCTAAAACCTTGATTATTAACAATAATACTATAAGCACCGGGTCAATATTTTTGAGCTACTTTTGTTGCTCCAGGAGTTCATTGAGGAAATTTTTGAGCTTGTTCTAATGAAGCTACTAAAATCATAATTTTTTTCTCTCGGGGACGATTTTTAAGCTCATAAAGCAAATTTAAAGTTTCCTCACTAATTGGACCTCCAATTCCAGTGACAGTATCAGTTGAAAAAATATGAATTTGGGAAAATTTGTCTTTCATCTTAGTTCCTATTGTTTTTTAATAATTATCTTTTTGAAATTGTTCAATTTTAAAGTTAATTGAACGAATTATTTTATTTCTTTGATAAGTTGTATAAAAATCAGATTCAGCTGATTGTTGATTTACTAAACTTTCTAGAAACTGATATTCATTATCAGAGGCAATACTTTTAATAAAATCTAAATTATAAATTTTACCATTATCGCTAGTAGCATTATTTACCGTATAATCATAGATAAGCTTTCTTAAATTGCTCATTTTATTTCCTATTTTTACTTCAAAATCAAATTGTCGATTATTAGTTCTATTGATATAGTTAATCATTTTTAATTTAATTGTGTTTCAAAAATAAGCTTGAAAAGGAATATGTAGAAAATCTTTTCAATATTGAACAATTTCTAAAAGAATTGAGTAAATATAATTTTGAACTTCCTCTTCAGAAAGTCCATTATTATGTGAATGTAAGCTTAAAACTTTTCGTGTTAATGAGCGAATTTTATATTTAGCAAATTCATAAATAATGTTTAGAAGATGTGAAGATCTAATTTTTATAAAATTGTGTAAATGAAAATAACTAATAATTTCATCTCGTAAATCTTTTCGATAAATGTAAGACTTAGTCTGCATTTATTTTTGTAGCAAAATCAAAAAGAATAATTCCAGCAGCAACTGAGGCATTTAATGATTGAACACTTCCATATTGTTTAATATAAATGCTCTGATCGCAAACTGAAAGAACGCTTTTTGAAATTCCGCTACCTTCATTGCCAATAATTAAAAGTGCAGGTGTATTGTAATTAACTTGGGAATGAGAAATTGAATCTGGATTTAAGTTTGTTGCGTAAGCTCAAAAACCAGCTTTTTTAAGTTTTGTAATTGTAGCACTAATTGAATTAACTTTATAAAAGGTCATATTAACAAATCCACCACTTGAAATTTTAAGTACAGTTGCATTAATATCACAAGAATTTTCCTTTGGAAAAATAATATCTTTAATTCCGGCAGCATTAGCACTGCGAATAATTGCTCCAAAATTATGTGGATCTTGGATTTTGTCTAAAATTAAAACACCTTTGGGTTGTTTTTTGATTAACTGATTAATATCACCATAATTAATTTCTTTTAAAAAAGCAACAAATCCTTGATGATTTTCTTTTGTGATTGAATTTAGTTTTTGTTGGTCTACAATTTCAATTGCTATTTTTTTATCTTTAAATAAAACAGTGTTTTCTTTTTTGGATAATAATATTTTTAAAATTGGCAAATTGTTGCTATAAGCTTCAATTACTGAGTTTTTCCCACTAATGATAAACTTATTCATTTAGAAAATTCCCTTCTTAATTAAGAGACTTCTGATTTGATCGCTTTGTTGATATTTTTTTTGGGAATTAAGTTGCTCTCACTGTTGATATAAAATTAAGCATTCTTTATAGTCAAAATTTTTGAAATCAAAGTCCATTGAATCGAAAATTTTAATCAATGTTATCGCAAATTGTGGATTTTGATCTGATTTTTTAACAAGATCATGAATTAAACTCATAAATTTAGAAAAATTAAGTTCTAAAATAAAATTCATTGCTTCATTGTATAAAAATTGATCATAAACAATATTTGATATTTGAGATTTAAAAACTCTAAAATAAATTTTTCTAAGTCTATTTATTAATTTTTTAGCATTATTAATTGCATTTTCGTCTAAATTAATAATCCCAGTAATTGAGTTCATAAGTAAAATAAACTTATAAACATCAGCACCATGGGCTTTGATAAAATCTTTAGCTAAAACAACATTATTTAATGATTTAGACATTTTAATTCCATTTAAATTTAGCGTTCCTGTACGAAGTCACTTCTTAGCTATTTGATTTCCGGTTAATGATTGAAATTGGATGTTTTCATTTTCATGATGCGGAAAAGTAAGGTCCATTCCACCTCCATGAATATCAACTCCTTGTGAACCAAAATTTTTATAAATAATCACACAACATTCAGTATGTCATCCTGGACGTCCTTGACCAAAAGAAGATGGATATTTTACTCCAACTGTATTGGTTTTTCATAACGCAAAATCTGCAGGGTGTGCTTTCTGGTATTGATTATCTTCAAAAATCATATGTTCAAGCTTTTGTTTAGAAACTACTCCATAATCTTTTTGGTTTTTGCCAACATTAAATCAAACATTATGTTCTTTATCTACGTATGCATTTTTACTAATGATTAAATTTTTAATAAAATTATCAATATGGTCTAAATTTTCAGTTACATATTCGATTTTAGAAATGGTATTAATGTTTAGTTGTTTTAACAAAAAAAGATATTCATTAGCATATTTAGTTGCGATTTCTTTTTCAGTAACATTTTCTTGGATTGCACGAGCAATAATTTTATCATCAATATCAGTGATATTATGAACAAAATAGAAATTTTTTCCCAAATTTCTTGCAGCTTTTAAAATTAAATCCATCGATAAAATCGGTCTAATATTACCAATATGAACACTATTATAAACTGTTGGGCCGCATACGTAAATTTTATATGACATAAATATAATTATATATGGTTTTGATATGATTTTTTCTTATATAATTAAAAGACTAAAAGGAAAAAGATGACGTTATTTTTAGAAACAAAGGCCAAAATTAATCAAGCATTAACACAATTACAAGATGAAGGTATTTTAAATAAGAATTTAAATATTCAATTACTTGTTTATAATCTTTCATCTCCAAATGTTCCCGATAATTTAAATGAAGATAAAATAAATTATCATTTTGCTACTAATGTAGCTTTTGTTGCTAAACAATATTTTCAAGGATCTCCATTGCAATTAGCAACTAAAATTCAAAATAAATTAGAAGGTGATGAATATTTTTTAAAAGTTGATGTTGCTAATCCAGGTTTTATAAATATTGTAATTAGTAATAAAGTCTTACTCAATCAAGTGTTTAAAATCGCTAAATTAAACCAAAACTATGCAAAAAATCAAGTTAAAAGCCAAAAAATTAATTTAGAGTTTGTTTCAGCAAACCCAACTGGATTTTTACATGTTGGTCATGCTCGTGGAGCTGCTGTAGGCGATTCGCTGGCTCGAATTTTAAAACATGCAGGACACGATGTTGAAAAAGAATATTATATTAATGATGCTGGAAATCAAATTAATATCTTAACTAATTCAACTTCAGTCAGATATCATCAACTTTTTGGAATTGAAATTCCTTTTCCTGAAGAATCATACAAAGGCGAAGATATTATTTGACTTGCTGAAGAAATTAAACGCTTGCACAATGACCAATTCTTGCATAAAACCAGTACAAAAGAATTTAGAAATGTTTGCACTAATTTGCTTTTAAATAAAATCAAAGAAGATTTAGGTCATTTTAACGTAACATTTGATCATTTTTTTAGTGAACAATCACTTTATGATCAAAAATTAATTGATAAAGTTTTAGAAAAACTAGCAGATCATACATACACTAAAGATAATGCTCTTTTCCTAAAAACTGAGCAACTTGGAGATGATAAAAATCGTGTTTTAATTAAACAAGATGGATCATATACATATTTACTTCCAGATATTGCGTATCACTTAACTAAAATTAATAAAGCACAAAAACTTATTAACGTTTGAGGAGCAGATCATTCTGGATATATTGCTCGGATGAAAATTGCACTCCAATATCTTGGTTTTTCGCAGGAAAACATCGAAATATTAGTCGTTCAATTAGTTCGCTTAATTAAAAATGGACAAGAATATAAAATGTCTAAACGAGCTGGAACTAGCGTTTTTTTAAGTGACTTATTAGATGAAAGTTCACCAGATGCAGTTCGTTTTAGCATGATTTCTCGAGAAGTTAATAGTAAATTTGATTTTGATATTAGCTTAGCTAATCAAAAAGATCTGAAAAATCCTGTTTTTATAGTTCAATATGCTCATTCTCGGGCTTGTTCGATTTTAAATAAAGTTAATTTAGAAAACCCTAATAACTTAATGCAAACCTCAATTAAATTACAAAAGTTAATTTTGGAATTAGATAAATTTCCTGAACTAATTAAAACGATTACTTCAACATATAAAGTCAATTTAATGATTCAATATTTAATTGATTTAGCAAAAGCTTTTAACAGTTTTTATTCAGAAACTAAAATTGTTAATTCAGCAGAACAAAACACCCTTGCTTATGTGGTTTTAGCAACTAAAAATACTTTAAAATTAGGTCTTAATTTAATTGGAGTTAGTGCTCCAGAACAAATGTAAAAAGTTTAAAGTACTTGAAAAAACTAGTTTAAAATATTTATAATTTATAATAGAAGAAAAATTAAATGCACTAACCTTGAAAGGAATATTATGAAAACAATGTTAGATATTGCTATTGAAGTAATTTCTCAAGATACTACACAAAAATTTACTTTTGAAGAAATTTTTGAAGTAGTTGAAAATGAACTTCAACAAAGTTGAACTACAAATTTTGTTTCCGAGGATACTCCTTATGAAAAAATAAGAGAGCGTAAAATCGGAGAACTTTACACACTGCTAACTGTTGATCGTCGTTTTGAACGCAATCAAGACGGAACTTGACAAAGTAAAAATATCGAAATTTTCTAAAAAATTAAAAGAAAGGATCAATTAAACTATGCCATTAGTAAATGCATCACAAATGCTAAAAGAAGCAAAAGAAGGAAAATACGCTATTCCCCACATTAACATTAACAACTTAGAGTGAGCTAAAGCAGTGCTTTTAACAGCTCAAGCTGAAAAATCTCCTGTAATTATCGCTACTAGTGAAGGTGCTTTAAAATACATGGGTGGATTTAAAGTTGTTAGCGGAATGCTTAAAGGACTAATTGAAGGTCTTAAAATTGATGTTCCAGTTGCTTTACATCTTGATCATGGATCGTATTCAGGAGTTAAAGAAGCACTTCAAACTGAAGGATTTACTTCAGTAATGTTTGACGGGTCACATTTTCCATTTGAAGAAAATTATCAAAAAACCGCTGAACTTGTGGAAATCGCTAAACAAAAAGGATATTCATTTGAAGCGGAAGTTGGAACTATAGGTGGAGAAGAAGATGGAATTGTTGGAGATGGCGAATTTGCCAATCCAGATGAAGCTAAAAAAATGGCTTCGCTTGGAATTGATGTTCTAGCAGCTGGAATTGGAAATATTCATGGACCATATCCAAAATCTTGAAAATCATTAAGCTTTGAAACATTACAAAAAATTTCTGATGCTGCAAAAATTGGAATTGTTCTTCACGGAGGAAGTGGAATTCCTAAAGAACAAATTAAAAAAGCCATTTCTCTTGGAGTAACTAAAATTAATGTTAATACCGAATTACAACAAGCAAACCACAAAGCAATTAGAGAATTTATTCTTGCAGGTAAAGACTTAGAAGGAAAAAATTTCGATCCTCGTAAACTTTATAAACCTGGATTTGATGCTATGTGTGCTGTTGTAAAAGAAAAAATTCACGAATTTGGCTCAAATAACAAAGCTTAATTTCACTTAATTTATATCACCTCTTTGAAGGTGATATTTTTCTTCTCCATTTTAGTTATAAGATTTTTAACTATTTTTGCAAAAAAATTTTTCATAATTTGAATTTTTTTAAAAATACGGATAATTTCCAGAAATTTTTGCAGATTTTATCCACAAAATACAATTTTTTTTATTTTTTTAAAATAAGTAAATATTAATATTGTAAAATAATGGTGGATAGTGGGGGAAAGTGGTATGTACGGACAACACACTCGAAGCGTTGATGATAAAAACCGTGTTGCTTTACCGGCGGTTTATAAAGAAAACCTTGGAAGCAGTTTTTTTATCACACTTGGGTTTGATAATAACTTCGAACTCAGAAGTGTTGAAAACTTTCGTTTATACACTCAAAAGCTTCAAAGCAAATCGCAATTTAATTCTAAAGTTAGACATCTAACTAGAATTATTATGAGTAATGCTGTTGAGGTTAATCTCGATAAACAAGGTCGAATTTCACTTCCTAAGTTTGTCATTGATAAACTTTCTATCCAAAAAGAAGTTGTTTTTGTTGGAACTGGTTCAATAATTGAACTATGATCAAAAGAAGCATTTGTTGCCTTTGAAAATAATTTTCAAGATGGAGATTTAGCGGCTTTAGCTGAAGAAATCTCAAATATGAAGGACAATGAATAAATTACATTATTCAGTTCTTCTAAGCGAAACAATTTCTCATTTAAAGATTAAACCAAATGGAATTTATGTTGATCTCACATTGGGAATGGGAGGTCATTCAGAAGCCATTTTACAAAAACTATCTAATGGTAAGTTATATGCTTTTGATAAGGACGATTTTGCGATTGAATATTCAAAAAATCGTCTAATTAAAACTTCCTCAAATTTTGAGTTAATTAAAAGTGATTTTCAGAATATAAAATCAGAATTAACTAAAAGGGGAGTAACTGCTGTTGATGGAATTATTGCGGATTTAGGTATTTCTTCGCCTCAGGTCGATAATTCTGAGCGAGGATTTAGTTACAATAAAAATGCTAAATTAGATATGCGCATGGACACTTCTCAAGAGCTTAATGCTTGAGAAGTGGTTAATAACTATAGCGAGGAAAGCTTGGCAAAAATTCTATGAGAATATGCTGATGTAAAACTTTCAAGTAGAGTTGCGAAAGCTATTGTAGAAAATCGGCCAATTAATACTACGCTTGAATTAGTCGAAGTTATTAAAAATGCTTATCCAGCAAAATTGTTAAAACAAAAAAATCCTGCTAAACCCATTTTTCAAGCCATTAGAATTGAAGTTAATAACGAATTAGAATCTTTAAAGACAATGCTTAGCGACGCAACAAGTTTGCTTAAAAATAATTCAGTTCTTGCAATTATAACTTTTCACTCTATTGAGGATAAAATCGTAAAGAATTTCTTTAAAAGTCTCATTGAAGATAAAATTCCAGCAAAGATGCCAATATTTGTACCAAAAGCCTTTGAAGCTAAACAAATAAAGCCATCAAGCAAAGAACTTTTAGAAAATAAACGTTCCAAAAGTGCAAAATTAAGGGTACTATATAAAAAATAATTGTAAGGGGGGTGAAAATGGAAAAATTATTTGGCAATTTCCACATTAGCAAAGAGCAAATTTCCTTTGCTTTAGTTAAGCAAGTAAATGGCAATTACTTGCATTGTGATAAAATCGCTCCTAAAGTTATTTTTCCAACTAATGTTGATGATGTTGAAAACTTCATTATTGATATTAAAAATTCCCTTGATAAAATTTCAAATAAGTACCTTTATGTTAATGTTGTTATTGATGATTCGCAATTAAATGATCTTAATGTTCATTTAATTAAAAACACACTTGAAAGTGATGATATTATTAAATTAGATGATGCTCCAGAGGCAATGGAACAACTAATTTCTCAACAAATTCAGAAGTTAATTCAAACAAATAACTGACAATTAGTTGGAACAAAAGTCACTTATGAATATTTGTTATATAAAGCAAACAATCAAATCAAGGTTTATCATCAATTTCCAAGAGGTAAAAAATTTACCAAAATAATAGCAAAAACTTCTTTTTGTTACCAAACTTATGATGAAAATTACAATAAAATTATTTCTCTTTTTCAAGCTTTACCAAGTGAACAATTTAATGTAATTTTAACAAGTCAAGCTCATTCAGCGAAGCTTAAAAATATATCTGGAGTGAATTTATCAGTTGAAATTAATGATGATTACACTTTACTTAAGTTAGTTTATAATGGAGCAATTATTAGCTATAGAAAATTACTAGTGGGTACTGATAATTTAATTTTTAAAATTGCTTCAAAACAAAAAATAACTCTAAGACAAGCCACAAATAAAGTTAAATATATCATTAATAAAAATGATAATACACAAACTTGAACAGATCAAAATTTAAGTAATGCATACATTTATTTAAAAATCTTTGGTGATTTTTTAGAATTACAAATGAAAAATTTTGTGAATTGAAAATATATTAGTCCCGAAAAACTAAACACTCTTTCTTTTAGTGGCGTATCAGATTGAATGAATAGTTATTTTGAGAAAATGTACTTTTTACCTACAAATTTAGGGTTTATAAATCTTTGAAAACACCAAGGTACTTTACTTAATTATAAACTTCAAAAAATACAAGAACCAATTACTTTAGGAGTTATGAGCTTTTTAGAAAACTTTGTTTTCAAAGAGCATAATACCGTAAATACCATTTCAAGTCACTATGACTTAAAAAATACCAAAAAGCAAAGATTTCTCCTATTTAGGGAATTATTTGCCAATTTTAAATTACTATAATAATAAGGAGAAAATATGTACGACGAATTGCATGCAAAACAAAAGAAAATCGAAAGTGCAAATGTGGAAAATCAAGAAATGATTGACCGTAATACCGCTGGTATTGTCTTAAAAGTTATTGGAGTTGGAGGTGCAGGAAACAACGCAATTCAAATGATGAATAAAGAGCAATTCAAAAATGTTGAATTTATCGTTGCAAATACTGATGCTCAAGCCTTAGCTTCAAATAACTGCAAAAACAAAATTGCTTTAGGTAAAGATAATCGTGGTCTAGGAGCTGGTTCTGATCCTGAAGTTGGAGCAAAAGCAGCCAAAGAAAGTTTATCGGAAATCCAAGAAAAAATCCACGGTGCTGATGTGGTGATTATTGCCGCTGGACTTGGTGGAGGAACTGGAACTGGTGCAGCTCCAATTATTGCTGAAGCAGCTAAAAACAATGGAGCTTTAACTATTGCTATTGTAACTACTCCATTTAAATATGAAGGTCCAAAAAGAAAAAGATATACCAAAGAAGGAATTGAAAATCTTGCTAAAGTTGTGGATTCATTCATCATCTTATCAAATAGCAAATTAGCTGAAAATTATGGTGATATGCCAATTAGTGATACTTTGACACTTTCAAATATTTCGCTTAAAAACATTATTTTAGCAATTCATGACATTCTTTATCGAATTGGAACAATGAACATTGACTATGCTGATGTTAAGAAAATTTTAACTGATGGTGGGCTAACAATGGTTGGAATTGCTGCAGCAACTGGAAAAGATCGTGCTGAAAAAGCAGTAGAAAAAGCTTTTGAACAAAAATTGTATGAAAAACCAATTACAAAAGCCTCAAAAATGATCATCAACATCCAAGCTGATAATAAATCAACTTTAAATGAAATTAGCAGAGCAATTGACAAAGTTTATGAATTGTTCCAAACTACAATTGATAGCGAAGAAGATGGAATTGATACAATTACTGGATATGAAAAAGTAGATCTTAAAGATAATGGTGAGTTATTTAAAGTATCTATTATTGTAACTGGAAGCAATGACGAAAATGCTCGAACCATCTTACAACCAACTATTCAAAATAATGATGCTATTTCATTTGCTCAAGCTCAATTAAATGAGTTTAAACAAGAAACAAAACCGCAAGAATTATCTAAAAATCACGCTGAAGAATTAGTGATTAATAGTTATTCGACTTCTCATCAATGAGATAATGAAGTTGTTTCAAAAAATGAACCAAAATCTTATGTTGAAGAACCTAAATATCATAGTGAACCAAAACAAAGAGAAGTAGTTCATCAAGTGGAATATCAACCATTACAAAAACAATCTCAAGAACAAACTAAAGAATACACTTTCAATAACTACTTTGATGAAGAACCTTCGGACTTAGTTCCTGAAGAACTCCAAAAAATTGAAAATGTTTTTGGTGAAAAAAGACAACCAGAACACTCAATGTATAATCATAGTGAAGAACAAAATCATAAGTTAGTTCATAATGAAAAAACACTTGAATATACAACTGGAGAAACCAAAGAAGTAAACGATTTTCTTAGCTATCCTCAGGTAGGTGACCAAGAAAAAAAGTATCAAGATGAGAAATCTTCAAAAAATTTAAAAAGTAATTCAGATGATTGATACTAAAAAATATCAGTTGATGTCTTAGAAAACTTATTTTAGTATTTTGTAATTTTCTTTTTAAAATTAGATTTCAAGTAAACAAAACTACTCATAAAATGTGTAGTTTTGTTTTTTATGTTTTAAAAGAATAGTTTAAAATAATAAAAACCTCATTTATAAAAAATGAGGTTTTAAACATTTTATTTTATTAACATTGTAGCTTATTTATTTTTAATTACGTTTGTAGCGGTATTCTATGGTTGTGAAGGACCGCTTGATCCTGGGCTATCTGTTGAGGTCGGAGTTCCTGATTCTTCGGACATTGCAGAAGCTGTAGGTTTAGTAGTTTCTCCTTGAGAATTCATCTCCATTTTTTCAGAAGGAGCAGAAGGAATGCTTTGGGCAGATTCTGATGGTTGGCTTTGTGATGATGCATCTCCTGGTGTTGGCAATGCTTGCACTCCACTTGGAGAAGCTGTTTCTGCTGAATTTGTAGAATCTTGAGATCCGCTTTCGCTAGGTTGAGTTACTGTTGCACCTGAATTATCCATTGATGGAGATTGAGAACCACCAGCATTATCATTTGCTTTTTCAGTTTTTCCATCTTGGCTTGCAGAATCCTTAGTGCCTGATGAACTTTGACTACTTTGAGTATCCCCTCCACTTCCTGTACTTTCCATAGAAGGAGCTGGAGAAGACGAAGATTCTTCCGTTGACTTAGGTTGTGGTTGGTCTTGCATTGTTGATTTTTCACCAGAACCTGATTCTTCTGTCTTATTATTTGGTTCAGTTGAACTAGTGGTAGAATCTTTAGAGTCCTTTTCTCCTTCTTGAGACATTGTTGGAGAGTTTACAGTGGATCCATCTGTTCCTTGAGCTGAGTGAGAATCTGTATCAGTTTGACCCGAATCTTTCATCATTTTTTCTTCTTGTGTCATAACATTATCTTTTTGATCATTTGAAGATTCGGGAGCTTTTGTTTCTTGTGAAGAATTTTCACCACTTTCTTCGTGTTTTTCAGGATTTTTGTCTCCAGATGCTTTCATTTCTTCATTAGATTTTGTTTTATCAGTTTCATCTTTTTTAGATGAGCTAACTGATTTAAATTCTGGTTTTGAACCAATTTCAGTAGTTCCGAATCTTGATTGTGGAGAAACTTCTCCTTTTGGTGGTATAGTATTAGAAGTATTATTTGCAGGTGGAGTTGTTGCAGGTGGAGTTGTTGCAGGTGGAGTTGTTGCAGGTGGAGTTGTTGCAGGTGGAGTTGTTGCAGGTGGAGTTTGGTTTTGATCACCTTGAGCTGAATTTGAACAAGATACTGAAGCTATTGAAACAATAGCAGGAGTTGCTAATATAAATAAATGTTTTAATAATCTGTTTCTTTTCATAGTAACAGTATTATATATATATATATATATAAGTGAAATTTTTTCCACATTGTTCCACATTTATTTTTTAATGTATTAAAAAATATTATAAATTAACTAATTACTCCTAAAATTGTGGAATAAAATAACATTTTAATAAGTTATTTTTTGTTTTTTTGTGTCTATATAAAATAAAAATAATATTATAAATTTTAAAATTTTTATAAAAAATTTAATTCTTTGAGCATTTTTTAAGATTTTATTTTTAAAATCAATAAATAAGAAGAGAGAGTTTCCGTTTCTCGTTCTAATTTAGAGAAAATATATTTAATTAGCTAATTATTGAAGCAAAAATTTATCTTATTTATAAGAAATTCATGGGATACTCTATTATTTCGTTTTATTTTGGTATTAGAAAATAATATTCCAGAGATTTAATCTAAAGTCTTCACCGATATTTAAATTATGGATTTCTCATTTTATTATGGAGAAATAACATTTGATAACATAAGTCATCTAAATTTAGCTTTTTGTTGTAAAACTTTTAATTTTCATATCAAATAATTATCTTGATTTTAATAATTCTAAAGTCTATTATTTATTTTTAGTACTTTGAGTGTTGTTAGCAATTGCTTGAGCGTTTAATTTAAAAATAACTTCATTTAATTTTTGATAATCAATCGAAGGTAAGTTTCTATCTGAAGCTTTAATAAAAATGGTATTGTCTTTGCTTTCTATTTCTTTTTCGATATATTTAAGAAGTGCTTCATAAGAAATCGAATCTTTGAATTTTTCTTCTAATTCTGCCACTTGTTTGTATAAATATTTTAAGTTTCAAACATTTAACTTAAATCTTATTTTTTTGTCTATATTATTTGAATCTACAAATTTAGCTTCAGGAGTTATGTATTTTTTAATAGCATCATCATATTGTGTTTTTGTATTTCCTGTTTTGTAAAAAATAAGTTCTTCAAGTTCGTCTTTTAATTTTTTAACATATTTATCTTTAAGTTCTTTTTGCGGATCCACTTTTGGTTGTTGTTCACCTTCTTCCTGCTTTGTTGGATTAGTGTTTTCTTTAGGTTTATCTGTTGGTGTAGTTTCTGCGATTGTTTCTTCAACTTCTTGTGTTTTTTCATTAGGTTTAGAAATTGTACCTTCTGGTGTACCTTCTGGTGTACCTTCTTTTTCAGGTGTTTTATCTCCAGAAGCTACAGGTGGGGTTGCTTCACCTTCAGGATTCGGTTTTTCACCTGTTGATGGTGGGGTTGTTTGTGAACCTTGAGGATTTTTTGGATCTTTATCAGGTTGGTTATCCTGTTTGCCGCCATTCATTACTTCAGGTTTAGGGTCTTGTTTAATTTCTGGTTTAGTACACGAAATTGAAACTACTGTAATAGCTATAGGAGAAGCTAAAAGTAGTAAAGATTTTAATAAATTATTTCTTTTCATAGCAATATTATATATATATATATATATATATATATATAAGCAAAATTTTTTCCACATTGTTCCACATTTATTTTTTAATGTGATAAAAATACTCTATGTAACCTAATTCTACCTAAAAATGTATATTTTTTTATAAAGAACAACTGATTTAAGAAAATTAAATTATTTTTATCAAATAAAAAATTAATTTTCCTTAAAAAATATCAAAATATTTTAATGAATTTTGATATTTAATTTAAAAACTTATGACTTTAATAAATTGGTGTTGTAGAATTCATAGTGGTTATTGTTCAAAAGATAAAAAAGTTATTTATAAGTCCTTTTGACTTTTTTGATAAACTTTTTATTAAAATACATTAATTGAAGCTTTCGAAATCAATTAATTGGTTTATGAAAATTAAACTCACAATGAACTGTTAAATTTTTACTTAAGGTATCATAACTGATAATTCACTGAAAGAAAAGATCTGGATGTAATTTTTTATTAGTTGAACAAATTAAAAATAAATATTGATGATTTTGAAATTTGTATTCTAAATTTTCTAAATGAGTAATTTCAAATTTTTTGTTAATAAAAAGATCTGTAGTTGGGAAATTACCTTTAAGTAATTCAATTTGCTCAGGATTTATTTTTAGCGTTTTTAAAGTGACTCAACTTTTAGCAAAATGTTCTTTCATTTTCAGTAATTTTAAATTTAACAAGTTATTGTTTTGCTTATATTTAACTAAAATTTCAATAAGTAAAAGCATCATCGAAATATTACTAAATTTAAAAGTATTATTATAATCACATAAATAAGAATCATTATTAAAACCAAAAATAACTTCTTTAGTATCTTTAAATGAGATAACTTTTAAAGCTTCAAAATTAAATGAATCAATTAATTCAATTAATAATTGTGGAGATTCAAGTGGCACTAAAATTTGTTTTTTCTCCTGTTTTCGTCACTTTAATACTTCATTTTTAATAAATAAATATGCTACTTGATACTGATTAAGTCAAATAAATTTATTCTTCTGTTTAATAAAAATTTTTAATTTATTATTATTTCCAATTAAGAAAATTACTTCAAAATTGAGAAAATTATCAAATAGCGAAAGAGCTTTAAAAGTATGTTTTTTAGCAGAATTATAATAATTAAACAAATAAGAATTATGAGAAATTTTAAATTTAATTTTCGAAGAGTTAAACAGAGTTTTCAAAAACTTAAAATCACTACTATTTTCTGTTAAAATAACCCCTTTAAATTGCTCATAATCAAAAAAGTGGTGTAGTTGCACTGGTAGTTTTTGAGAAGAATTTAACATTAAAAATTTTTCTAAATTAATATAAACCGGAACATCATCAAGACCAAAATTAATAAATTCTAAATCGTTATAAAAATAATCAATTAGTCTTTGCTGACTAAAAATACTTAAAGCTAAATTATCCATAAAAATAGATAAATAGTATTTTTGAGAAATGATATTTTTTTCAAAGATTAAAAAAGATATTTCTATATTTTGCGAATTTAAGGTTTTAATCATATTGGGAGTAATTTCTCTATGATCAAAAACAAAAACATTACATTTTTTAAGATTTAAATACGAAATAACCTTAGAAACAATATTATTCGAAATACTTGAATCAAAATAAATAATCACATTTGAAGCATTTTTCTGTGCAAGAAAATTATCATAAAAAGCTTTAATTAAATAAACAATTGAATAATAATTTAAATAGCTATATCCATATAACAAATTGCTTTCAAATTCAATTCCGAACATTGAAGCTTTGGGCTTGTTGAAAAAATTAGTGCTTGATTTTAGTTTTTGTATACTTGAGCTTAAAAAAGAAATATCCAAATTTTCATTGCTGTATAATACTTTTCAAAGTTCAATTTGTTTTAATTCTTTTTCCATAAGTAAAATTATACTTAATAAAAATAATCTATTTATCCTTTTAGCTACAAAAAACGTGAATAAAAAAACTAATTTTTTTTGAGAATTTTAAATTTATTTTTTAAAATATTACTTATTAAAGCTTAATTTAAAGCAGAATAGGAATGATGAAAACAAATAACGTAAAATATAATCTTAAACAAAAAGCTAAAAAAATTGCAATTACCACCCTTTCAATATCTTCAATAATATCAGTAACAGTTGCTACTTCAGTATATAAGATTAAAAGTGGATTTCATCCTTCTTTTTGAAACTATAAATCATATATTAGTGAATATAATCAGGAAATTATTAATAAAAACTTTGAATATAGAGAGTTTGATGAAGTTTCGGAGTTTTCAAAAGCAATAATTAATAATAAAACCTACGGTGGAATTGGAAGTGATTTTCAAATCGCTTCGCTAATTAAAAAAGATTTGCTTCAAAAAATCGATTTTAATAAATTGCTTCAACTAGAAAAACCTATTCAAAATTCAGAACAACTAAAGGTTGTTTTGCAAACTTTATATACTCCAAGTACTTGAGATCATCTAGCTTCGTATGATGAGATTTTAAAAACTGATGAAAATAATAAACCTTTTGATGATGGACCTCGTCATTTATGAGAATATACAATTCCTTACTACATTCAAGATGTAGTAATTGGAATTAATCCAACTAAAATTGCAAAAAATCAAGAAACTTTTGAAGATCCACAAAAAATTGATGATTTATTGCAAAAAAATAAAGAAAAACTACTGCAAAGCACTCAAAAAAAATTTAAAAAATATTCATTTTATAATATTTTCAACACCTTATTTAATAATGGCTTTAAAAATTTTACTATTACTGATGCAACTAGAAATAATATGCTTTTTGGTTCTTCGTATTGACCAAAATCTGCCAATTTTGAAGAAGATAATACCAAATTATATGGTGAATTTGTTAATGAAAATAATTACAAAGATCTTGTAGATAATTTTGTTAACTTAGTAAAAGATTCAACTGGATTTGGATTTAATAGCGCTGATAATGTCAATTTAAATCCTAATGGATTAAAACTTCTTAATGATTTAATTTGACCTCCAAATAAAGGAACTAAACCTACAGATATGGCACTAATGTTTAATGGAGATGCCCTAGATGCATGATATTCAGAAGATAATAGTACTGATAAAAATATTTTTATACCTAATGGAACTATTAAAGTTATTAGACCAGAGGAGAATTTGATTTTGCTTGATGGATTTATCCTTTCAAAAAAAATTAAAAAAGAAAATCAAGGACCTATTTATGAAGTTTTGAGAAAAACCTTTTTTCCGCAAAATTTAGGTCAATTAAACGATGAATATAATAAATTAAATAACGGTAATTTAAATATTTTTGACACAAAAATAAAACAGCAAGCATCAACAAATTTAATTACTAACTTTTACAAAGAATATTTAGAAAATATCTTTCAAGATCAAGAAAATGTCGATATTAAAAGCAAAATTATTAATAAACTTGCGCAAATTTATCAACAAACACTTTATAATGATGAGAATTTATATAACTTTAAAAATTTATACCAACCTTATTTAAATAATTTAACTGATGCTGAAAAGCAAATGCTTTTAAATGTATTAAATGATTATAATCAAAGAAATGATATTGAAGGACATTATGAATCTTTAACTCCATTAAATGAGTATATAAATCAATTAATTTATACTTTATCTTTTGTAAACTTTAATGAAAGTAGATATCTAGAAGAAGTTTTAAAAGTTAAATATCCAAATTTAGAAAACTTTGATTATATAAACTACACCCCCAGCAAAGAAGTTGAATTTGAAATAGTAAAACGTAATTACTTTGTTTTAGATGATAATACTATTGATAAAAACGCAATTGAAATTTACACTATTAAAGATAATTGAAAATATACTCAAGTTGTACATAAAGCAATCAATCCTGTTAGTGATCGTTTAACAACTTTTATTGATAATTATTATTATGAAAAACTAAAAAACTAGCTTTTAAAACTACATATTTGTTATATAATTAATAAGATTTTTCAACATTTAGAAAAAGGGAGGTTTACATGGCAAACATTAAATCTAAAATCAAAAGCATTGCAAAAATGGAAGCTGCCAGAGTTAAAAACTCAGCAATGAAATCAAGAGTAAAAACTGCAATTAGAAAAGCTAGAGAAGCAGTTTTAGCTAATGACGAAAAAGCAACTCAATTAGTTGCTAAAGCTCACTCTGTAATTGCAAAAGCTGTATCTAAAGGTGTTTTTCACGCTAATAAAGGTGCTAGAAAACACTCACGTTTAGATGAATTTGTTAACAAATCAAAACAAAAATAGTGTTAAAATTTTTTAACACTCATGAAATAAATTTATTTTACCTCAAGACTTTTGGGGTATTTTTTTATTTTTCATTGAAAAATACAAAAAACTTATAATATAAATAAAGGAAATTCAAAAACAAGAGGTTTTGCAATTAATTATGAAGAAATTTAAATTTATTGACTTATTTGCTGGAATTGGTGGTTTTAGATTAGCACTTGAAAAAGCTGGTGGAGAGTGTGTTTTTAGTTGTGAAATTGACCAACATGCACAATTAATATATAAAGAAAACTTTGATGAAATTTCTTTTGAAGATATTACAAAATTAGATGCAAGCTTAATTCCTGATTTTGACATTTTATCTGCAGGATTTCCTTGTCAAGCATTTTCTTCTGCTGGCCATAAAAAAGGTTTTGAGGATGCAGCAAGAGGAACTTTATTTTTTGATATTATTCGAATTTTAAAGACAAAACGTCCAAAAGTTTTCATCTTAGAAAATGTTAAAAATTTAATCAATCACGACAAAGGAAACACTTTATTTGTTATGCTTAAAGCTTTAGCTGAAATAGGATATTCAACTAATTATTCAGTTTTAAACGCAAAAGATTTCGGAGTTCCTCAAAATCGCGAAAGAATTGTCATTGTTGGGAATTTGAGCGGAAAAATTTTTGATTTTTCAAAATTAAATTTAAATCATGTTAGCTCTATGGAAGATTTTTTAGATACTCAAGGGGAATTTGAAATTTTAAGTAAAGACCAATATACTTTAATTGAACATCATTATGTAAAAAGACAAAAATCAGACCTGATTTTTGTAGGATATAGAAACAAAAACACACGAAACAAGGGAGTAAAAGTTAATTCAAAACATTTATCAAGAGTACATAAACAACCCAATAGAATTTATTCCACTCAAGGAGTTCACCCTACAATTGCATCTCAAGAATTATCTGGAAGATATTTTATATATGATGGTTCTCAAGTTCGAAAACTAACTATAAATGAAGTATATAAATTTATGGGATTTCCTGAACAATTTAAAAAAGTTGGCACAAACGCAAAGCTTTATGAAAGAATTGGAAATAGCGTTTGCGTTCCAATGATTGAAGAAATCGCAAAGCAAATTTTAGTTCAATTTAATCAAAAGACACAAAAATCAGTTCAAGTAAATGAATATTTAGAAAATCTTTATAAAAAGAGTTTAGAAATTAAAAATGTTGAATCTTTATCTTTAAATAATGAACAAATGCAAAATATTCAAACAATAATACAAAAAGAAGAAACTTTTAAAGCGGTTTTTACCGTTTTAATTTCAAGCTTAGTTTATAAATCTTTATATCCGCATCAAGATATAAGATATCATCAATCAAATATGAAAAATGGTTATAGTGGTCGTAGTTTTGATACTAAATACATTACTCCATTTTTAAAAACTAAACGCTTTACGGGAGCAATGAAAGAATCAGGGTGATTAACTCGCACTTTAGAACAGAATTTCCCATATGATTTAAACTATCCAGGTAAAATAAATAACAAAGATGTTAAAAAATCATTCTTAGAAATTATTAATAATGTTCAAAATTCAAGCGAAAAAGATTTAGCATATCGTTATCTTCTTGCTTTATTTAAAAAATCTTTAGAAACTAAAAATAAGAGAACTATTAAATTAATTAACCCAATTAAATCTGAATCTTTATACACAATTAACCAAATAATGACTCTTCTTGAAAAGCATTTTTACTATAAATATAAAAGTAGAGGTGCTTCGATTTTACCAGTTGTGGCTTTGTATAGTCTTTATGAATGTATTGTCAAAGAATTAAAAAGATTTCAAAACAAACAACTTCAACCTTTAGCTTCACATAATAGCCCTGATATTCAAAGCGGTTCTACTGGTGATATTGTTATTAAAAACAAAAGTGATAGTCAAATTTATGAATCTGTAGAAGTTAAATTCGATATTGACATTAACCAATTTACTATTGATGATGCTTATCAGAAAATAGCTCAAAATAAAATTCAAAGATATTATATTCTTAGCACTAAAAATATTGATAAATCTCAAATTAAGCAAATTGACTTATTATTACAAAAAATCAAAGAAAAACATGGTTGTCAGGTAATTGTTAATGGTGTTTTACCGACTTTAAAATATTATTTGCGTATGATTAAAAATACTGATAAATTTATCAAGAAATATCTAAAAAATCTTCAAAATAATAATGAAATTAACTTTGAACATAAGTTAGCTTGAAATGAAATTATTAAATCTACATAAAATTTTTTTGTGAAAATAGTCTCAATAATTCCTAAAGCTAATCTTATAATCAGAATTTTTGGTATAATAATACAAATTTTATGAATAAAACGATGCTTTTAGGTCGAATTGCTAGTCCGATTTTTTACGGGAAAACAATGAATCGTGTTGATCATGTTCGTTTTTCACTAGCTGTATCTCATAAAGGTCAACGAAATGATTTTATTCCTATTATTTGTTGAAACCAAATGGCAACATTTGCAAGAGATTATTTAACTAAAGGGTCTCTAGTGTATATTGAAGGTGAAATTATCGAAGCAAAATATTTTGCTGAGCATAATAAAGAAATTAACACTTCATTTGTAATTCAAGTCGAAAATTTAAAAGCATTTTCGTTTCGAAATAAAGATTCAATTAGACCAATTTTTTTAAATGTAGATGTTGTGGATCCACAATTGCACGATATTTTTGATAAGCACTTACAAAATAGTAAAAATAAATTTCAAGAATTTATATTGCCTAAAACCCTAAAAAAGAAAGGATAAAATGAATTTCACAGCTTTGCTTATTTTTGGTATTTTATTTTTTATTTTAGGAATATTACTAATTTTTTATTACAAAGTTTTTTCTTTAAAAAATCTCAGAAATTTTAAAGAAAATCAATTAAAGCAATTTCGTGAAAATCATCCTGAAAAAAAAAACATTTTCGCTACGAAAATACTGGATTATACATTCCTTCTTGAAATAGAATAAAATTTAACGCTCCAATTTTCTTTAGTGCAACTAGTTTTATTATTGCCATTTCATTAATGGCAAGGCTTGCTAGTTTATAAAATTAACCTTATTTGTGGAAAAAATTCCACTTTTTTTTTTTTTTTTTTGCTTTGACCAGTCAAATTCCTTAAAAATGGGCCATTATAAAATATAATTATTAGGAATTAATATATGAAAGGAGAAAAATGACTAATTCGCTTACTAGTTTCTTAGAAGGCTTTAAGAAAATGTTTTCTAAGAAAAAAGAAAAACAGAATTTAGACAATAGTGGAAATAGTAACGTTAGAAAAACTCTAGGTAAAATTTCCGGTGCGTTTATGTTGCCTATTTCAATTATGGCTATTTCTGGTCTTTGACTTGGTATTGGTGCAGCGATTGTAAGTAATGCGGGTGAAAACCAATCTCTTAAAACATTTGGATTATTTATTCAAAATTTAGGAGAACCGGTATTTGCTTTCTTACCGTTATTATTTGCAATTTCTTTTGTTATAGCCTTTACTGATGAAGCTGGGGTTGCGGTATTTGCCACCGTTATTGGTTTTGCAACATTTTTAGCAATTCAATCAGTTTTCATTAGCGATGTAAATACACAAGTAAAACAAGTAACAAAAGAATTTGGTGAAGTTAAAAATTATCCTGTGTATTTAGTAGATACATTAAATGCTTCAGGTACCACAACTCACGAAGTTCTTGTTAATAATGGTACAGCATACGAAATAACAAACGTACCAGGTAACGGAGTAAGAATTGTTCCATTTAAAGTTGATGATTCTAATATAACTGTTACACTTCAAGGTGATAAACCTATTTCATTTTTACTAAATAATGTAGGTTTAACATTTAAACCAAAAGAAGTTCATGGATACAAAGTTTTATTTGGTGGAGGAGGTAGAAATCCACAAACAATTGAAAGAATTGTTGGAACAACCATCGGAATTAAATCGCTTCAAACATCTGTTTTTGGTGGTTTAGCTGTTGGATTGCTTGTTCAATGAACCTACAATAGATTCCACACAATCCAATTCCCATCAATTGTTTCATTCTTTGCAGGAAAAAGATTCGTTGCAATTATTACAGTGCCTTTTGCCGCACTTCTTGCGTTTGTATTCTTAATTTTCTGACCATGAGTAGGATATGGACTTAGTGTATTTGGAAACGCACTAGGTAAAGTTCCTTATGGATTTGAGTCATTGATCTTTGGTATTGTAGAAAGAAGTTTAGTCCCATTTGGTCTTCACCACGCTTTCTATTCACCACTATGATACTCTGATGCTGGAGGTAGCTTAAACTTCTCTCTTGGAGAATGACTTCAAAAAAACCCAGATTTTGTCAACGAAATTAAAAATAATGCACAATATAAAGATCTAAAAACTTTGATTGATACTGTTGCTGCAACACCAAATAAATTTGTTGGTGATTCAACAATGTCAGTTAACATTTTACAATTTAATTTTAATACCGTTGTGTTCCCTGTTAAAGAAAACGGTGTGTTAAAACCTAGTGGTGAGACACCAATTTTTGACTTTATGTCACAACAACTTGGAATTAAAGCAGGAAGATTCCTAGATGGAAAATTCTCATTTATGATTTTAGGGCTTCCCGCCGCTGCAGCTGCAATGATATTTGCCGCTCCTAAAGAAAACAGAAAAGCAGCTATTAGTGCCGTAGTTCCAAGTGCAGTTACTACAATTGTTACTGGGGTTACAGAACCTATTGAATTTACATTCTTATTCTTATCACCATTTTTATTCTGAGGATTCCATGCATTCTTCTGTGGGGTTTCATTTATGTTAGCTAACTTGCTTAGCGTACATATTCCTCAAGTATTTTCAGGCGGATTCCTTGACTTAATAATTTATGGAATGATTCCTACACCAAAAGGAACTCACTTCTATTGAATATTTGTTGTTGGATTATTCTACATTCCACTTTACTTTGGATTCTTCTACTGATGAATTAAATTTAAAGATCTTAAAACACCAGGTAGAGGAGAAACAGTAAAATTATTTACTAAAGAAGATTATCTAAAAAACAAAGACGCTAAAAAAGCTGCTTCTCAAGTAGATCCTCAAGCTTTAGCTATTGTCGAAGCTTTTGGGGGCTTAGACAACATTACTGCACTTAACAACTGTGCTTCAAGATTAAGATATGATGTTAAAGACTCAACTCTTGTTAATCAAGATAAATTAAAACAACATGGAGCAGTCGCAATTAAAATTGAAGGTAAGAATCACGTTCAAGCAATTTTTGGTCCTGTTGCTGAGCAACTTAACACCAAAATTAGAAATTCTCGTGAAGCTATTGCAAAATTAAGCATGCACCAAATGGAAAAATTACCTTCACAACCAATGCACGCTAAAGAAGCAACAATGGTACAAACAAGTATGCTTGAAACTCCTGTACTGGTTAAATCAGCGGCTAAAGGTAAAGTTGTGCCTTTGTCAATGGTTAATGATGGTGTCTTCTCAGAAAAATTAATAGGGGATGGGTACGTTGTTGAATTTGCTGATGAAAAATTTGGATCAGTTTATTCACCTGTGGATGGAACTTTAAGTGTGGTATTTGAAACCAAACACGCATATGGTCTTGAAACAGCTGAAGGTGTACAAATTTTAATCCACATCGGAGTTGATACTGTTAGTTTAAATGGACAAGGATTTGAAAGCTTTGTTAAAGTTGGAGATAAAGTTAAAGCAGGTGATTTACTTGCTAAAGTTGATTTATCTCTGCTTAAAGCAAAAAACCTTAAAAATTCAGTAATTGTCGTTGTTTTAAATGAAAGTCCACATCAAGCACTTACATTTAAAGAGCTAGATAAAGAAGTTTCTACTGAAGATGTAATTTTAGAAGTTAGATAATAATTTAAGTTGTCAATTCAAAAACACCTCCAATGAGGTGTTTTTTGTAAATTTTAACTGGTTTATTGTATTTCGTAAGTTTTTCCATTTTGAGAAAATAATGATGAATATTCAAAGGCAATATCACTGCCTCTTCCTGCAGATTCAATGCTGTAATTTTCTGGTTTTGGACCATTAAATTGAAAAAAGTATTTTCCGTTAATCAAATCGTTGTGAATTTTCTCATAATTTTCTTTAAAAAATTCAAATTGATTATCTGGTTTAAAATCGGGTTTATTCTTTGAATTATAAGCTGATTTAAAAAAATTATATTTAGTTAATTCTTCTGAAGTATATGTATTTGTACTTTGAGTTCTTAATTTTTTAAAAGGCTTTGTTTTATCATCGTTTTTTTGCTGACTATCTGAAGTAAAATTAACTGTAATTTTTAAGTCTTTATCATTTCCTTTTGAATAAATAAATTCAAGTATTTTTAAAATATTATCAACAAACTCTTTTCACGATAAATTTGACTGAGATAAGGAACCAATCTTACTTAAATGTATATCTACTGTAATGCTATTTGAAGTTAAATTTACGTTATTATCTAATTCTTTTTGTTTTGAAGATTGAGTTTTTTCTTCAATATTTTTTTGATTAGATTCTTCTGAATTTTGTTGGCTTTCTACATTATTTAACTCATTTTTTCTGAATTTTCAGTAATTTTTGATTTTGAATTATTTATTTTGTTTTCTGGAGTTTTTTGCATTTGTGGCTTATTATCACTATCTTGAGAAGATTTGCTTCCATCATCAGCAACAACTGAATTTAATTTTTCATTACTCAATAAGTCATTCTCATTATTAATATTTTTATCCGGATTCTCAGATCCGGATTCTTCATTCGAAAATTCTGATTCAATATTTTTTGAACCAGTAGCATCAGAACAAGAAACAGAAGCAAAAGCAATTATAGGTGAAATCGCTAATAATAAAGGTCAGTAAAATGTTCTTTTCATAAATTCCTCTTAAACTTATTTAAGTATATTAATAAAGTAAATAAATTATAGACTAATACAAAAAAATCAAAATTTATCTTTTTTTGCTTAAAAAGAAAGATAACCACAACATCACTCTTCATGTTGTGGTTATCTAATCTAACTTAAATAAAATTACTGAATTTGCTCAGATTGCCCTCCTTGAGAAAGATATCTACTATATTGTATAAAAAGACCGTTTCCTCTTTGATCAGATTCAGAATTTACATTACTTTCTTGAGCAAAAGTTAGTAAATCTTGTTTAATTTTTTCGAAATTATTTTTAAAAAAATTCAAAGAATCAGATTGCGGAGTTGTTAAACCATAAGCCATTGTAAAATGAGAAGCATCAATAAAATCTTTTATTGTATATGTTTTATTGTTTTTAGTGCGAAGTCTTTTTATAATTTTAGTTCCATTATTTTCTTCTTGTTTTTCATTTTCTAAGTTAAAATCAATAGTTATTTGTAAATTTGGATCATAATTTTTAGAAATAATTCATTCAAAAATTTTTATAAGACCATTAGCAAATCCTAATGATGATTCTTTTCTATTGTTAGATCCTGGTATTTCATTTAAGCTTAATGTTGCAGTAAGTTTATTTGATTCGGGATCATTTTTTTCTGAAGCTGTTTTTGGTGATTCTTGAGTTGTATTTTCTCCGGAATTAGAATTGCTTGAAACTTCGGGAGTTTGTTTGTGAGAAGAACCAGAAGAACCTGATGATGATTCTGTTGGTGGGGTTACAATGGTAGAATTATTACCTTGTTGACCTTGTTGACCTTGTTGACCTTGTTGACCTTGTTGACCTTGTTGACCTTGTTGACCTTGTTGACCTTGTTGACCTTGTTGACCTTGTTGACCTTGTTGACCTTGTTGACCTTGTTGACCTTGTTGACCTTGTTGACCTTGTTGACCTTGGTTGTCTTGTGGCTGATTCGATTGAGAGCATGAAGCAGAAACAAAACTAATTGCAGGCACAATTGTTAATAATAAACCACAATAAAATTTCCTTTTCATAAATTTCCTTAACGTTATATATTTTTAGTATATTTTAAAAATTATATATGATTTTAAATTAAAGGTTTTAATCAATCAAATATAAATTTCTCAAACTTGTTATGATTAAGGTTTAATCCTTTGATTTCTTGTAATTCTAAGCATTTTTGATCATAATCTTCAAAAATTCGCATTACTTCTTTTACAGATTCACCACAAAAAATATCCATATTTTCATATTGGGAATATAAACTTCGATTATCCATATTAGTTGAGCCACTTCAAGCAATTTGCTCATCAACAAGTCCCATTTTTGAATGCATAAAAACTTGGTTATAAAGTTTAATAATTAATCCGTATTGTCTAAGAATTTCTAGTTGGGAAAGCGATATTTTATGAGCTACTTTATTGTCGGGAAGCCCTGGAAAATAGATAGTAACTTCCACTCCACTTTTAAGAGCTAATACAATAGCATTTTTTAGTGATTCAGAAATAGCAAAATATGGAGTTGCAATTTTAATACTTTTTTTTGCATTACTAATTATTTTAATTCAATAATATTCCGCTACTGAATAATCTAAATTTGGGGAATCGCTTACTTGAATAACATCGTTTTTATATGTTGATAATTTTTTAGTGTTTTTATATAAACTTTCTTCAAGATCTTTAATATCTTTTCCTGAAACAATTTTTCAAAATTTAGCAAAGTGTAAATTGTATTTATTAATAATTGGACCACTTAATTTATAGTTCATATCAACTCAATGTGCGTATTTTTTTGACAAAGAAGCATACTCATCAGAAATATTATTTCCACCAGTAAAAACGTATTCTGAATCAACAATAAATAGCTTTTCATGGTTGCGTAAAAAGCTATTTGAGTTTAGCAATGGATAATAAATTTTTCCTAAAATTTGGTATTCTAATCCTTTGCTTTTAAGCTTTTTAATTCGACGCTTTGGAAAAAACATTACTCCTAAATCATCTAAAATTCATTTAACTTTAACTTTTTCTTTGAGTTTTTGTTTAATTATTTTTTCAAGTTGGTCAAAAATTTCTGAACTCTTAATAATAAAAGAAACTATATAAATACTTTTTTTGGCTTTTTTAAGTGCTTCAAAAAGCTTTTCATAAAAATGATATCCTTCTTGAAAAAACTCAATATCTCCAGGTAAAGATAAATTATTATCTAATTTTTCTAAATGCGATAATTCTTCGGGATGACGATGTAAGGTTGCAATAGTATTTTTTTGTTGATAATAACTAATATTAAATTTAGGATCTTGATTGATTTTTTGCTCATTTTTATTGCGAAAAATCAACCCAAAAACCAAAAACACTAAATGACCCACAATCGGAAACAATAAAATTGCATAAATTCAACTTAATTTAGTGGCAGTTGGTCTTCTTTGGCTATGAATAATAAAGACAAATAAGGCATTTAAAATATACACCACTCCAACTCATAAATAAAAATATAAATAATTTACTCTATAAGTTAAAAAAACTACCGCTGTAATAAAACCGGCAAAAAGTAAAAAGAAAACAATAAAAATTACAAACCGAGATAAATTAAAGCTAAATTTTTTCATGTTAAAATTTTACAATATTTTGATATTGTAGATTTTAAAACATCACAATAAAAGAAAAAAGTTAAGCAAAAACTTAACTTTTGGTTCTTTTGAAATAATAATCAGAAATTAAACTACGCAATTTATCATTTACTGGTTTTATTGCAACTCGATTAATTCCATCATTAACATTAATATCATAAATATTAAGGGCACTTTGATCAATTTTCGAAAGATAATCTGCAAAGTAATTTCGACGAATAAATTGATAATCTCCACTTAATACTGAATCGTAATTTATAAAATCATAATTTTGAAGATTTTTTCACTTAGATGCAATTTCATCAGATAATTCATCTGAAGAAATATCAACTAATGCAATTTTTCAAGCAACAATATCTAGTAAAAAATCCTTAATCAATTCTTGAGATGATTTAACTTCGCTACTAAATTCTTCTGAATTACTTCAATTTTCAAATTCTTTAATTAAAATACTTATAATAAAATCATCTTGAGAATTATTTAATTTACTTTTCAAGGATTCTAATAATTCTTTTCGTCGTAATTCTTGTTGATAAAAGTTATAAATTTGTGTTGATAATAATTCAAATAGCTCCTTATATTGGTTGAGTAAATATTCTTTAATAAAATGTGGATAAGGATTTATTTTGAAATTTTGATCTTTATTATCTTCATCGCTATAAAACTGAGTAAATTTGTCTAAATTATTTGAATTTGACAAATCAATATAGTTAAAGATATTGTCAATAAAATTTTCTAAAGTATTTTTTATATACTCACTTGAATTTTCAAAATAGTTTTTAAAATAAACTTTTTGCAATGTTTTTCAATAATTAGCGATATTTTTTTCGGTTAATAAATTAATGCTTTTTGAAGTGATTTGGTCCAAAAATTGTGGATTTTTCTCTTCTAATTCATTAATAATTTTGGCAATTTGCGGAATTTCTTGATAAATGTTTTTCGAAAGATTTTTAATGACTTCTGAGCTATTACTTTCAGAAGCTTTAGATGAAATAACAAATCCATCAACCAATAATAAGTTTCCTTTTGGTCGAACAATTCGAATATTTCCATCTTCAACTCCATCAACATTTTCTTTTCCATAATATGAATCAATAGCATCTCCATTGTACATAATAGCTACATTAGTTTTAATTTCAGGATGAAGCAAATTGTTAACTATATTAAGCCCATCTCCTAAAAAATTAATATGAGCAGTATCTGAAACTGATAATCCGGTATTATCTTGAATTAAATCAACAAAAGCATCAATTAATTTATCATAAGTTAATTCAGTAACAGCTCCTGAATGTTGATTAAGTTTTTGATCTCCGTTATCTTCAGGAGAAACTCAATAAGTAGATCCATAGACCATATTATCTCGATTAGCGTCAGTAATATTTCAATTTTTAAATCCATTTTGAGTAAGGATTTTTAAAAGCGATGACATATCATAAAGTTTTTCTTGATATTCTGAACGATATTTTTCAAAATCAATACTTTCATCTTCGCCCTGATTTTCTGGTTTAATTGGCTTTTTAACAATGTTATAAGCAATTACCGAATCTTGCATATAATAAGGGAAAAAGTATTCTCAAAGATGAATTTTGTCTTCTTCTTTGGTGTTAGGTTCATTTAAATAATCATCATAACTAAGTATATGTTCTCATACAATTGGATGAATAATTAATTTTAAATATGCTTGAGTTCTTTTTTTGTTATTTTTTAAAGTAGGATCATTAAATAAAATTGAATAATCAATTTTAGCAATGCGATGAGTTTTAGCTAATCCAACAGCTTGAAAATCACTTCCAATTCCTGCGATGGCTTTATTATCAATTAATGATCGAGTGAATTCTTGAATTGAATCAAATTCTTTATATTCAAAGTTTTCACCAATTCCTTTAATATTATCAGGAGACATGTATGCTTTATAGTTATAAAAGCTAGGTTTGTAAGAATTATTTATCTTATAATAAAAAACCCCACCTAAAGCACTCGCAGAAAGAAACGGAACAGTTCAAATTAATATTTTTTTAAATAATTTCATTTTAAAAATATTTTATTTTTCCTTTTTAGCCTTGAAAAATGTGTAAATAATATTTCCGAAAATAACAATAAATAAAATAACTGTTCCAAGAACTAATCCTCAAGGTTTAAATTCTCCTTCATACATTTTTGTTCCAAGGGTTGGGGTGTTCGAAACCACATGAGTAATAATATAATCATCAAAGCTTAACACTGTTGAAACAATAACAATCATAATAATTGAAGGAATCATGTAAATAAAGTAAGTTTTTAATCATGCAAAAAACTTGTTATAACCTAAATCTTGAGCTGCTTCATATAAGTTGTTATTAAACTTTTCGCTTCGAGGAATTGCTAATGAAAGACCATAAGGCAAAATCATTACAGTATGAGCAACAATAACTCTTATAAATCCTTCTTTTTCAACTCCAATAATCCCAAAAAACAATCCAAAAACTAGCACTAATCCTAAAGCAGTAATGTTATCAGGATTAACAAGTGGAATTTTAGAACTGGAATTAACAAAAGATTTAATTACTTTATTTTTTTGCTTATAAAGTGCATATGCACTTAAAATTGATAAAACAACTACTAAAAATGACACTAAAATAGCAATTAATAAAGTATTAACAAAAGCTACATCTCTACGTTCGTCAAAAAGAGTTTTTCAATTATTTCAAGTAAAACCAGCTCAAACAGAATTATACTGACCTTTAATGGTTATATTAAAGCTAAAAATTGCTCCAGTAATTAAAGGTACATAGACCGCAATTAAAATTAAATATACATAAGAGCGCTTGAAAAAATTAACTATTTTATTCATATGTAGCTCCTTTTTTAATAAAGAAAATAATTCGTGGAATAATTAACACAAAAGCATAAATTGAAATAAAGATTCCACTAACAACAATAACAAGAGCTGAACCTGAAGAAAGATTAAAAGCATTTCCAGGATTAATTTTTTCATTAATTTGGTTCCCAATTAACTGTAATTGCGAAGAGTTTGGAAGTAATTTTTGCGAAACAACAAAAGTTGTTGCACTAGCAAGAAAAATTAAAGCAAAACCACTTAAAATTGCTTTAGTTCCATAAGGAATAATTACTCTAAAAAAGGTTCTAAAAGCATTATTACCTAAATCACTACTTGCTTCAATGATGTTTCTTGGCATATCTTTAAAAACAGTATATAAAGGCATAATCATTAGTGGTAAGTTTAAATATACCAATCCTGTAACGATAAATCAAATTGAATTTAAAGAATTAATGTCACTAGCAAAAATAAGTTGAAATAAACTTCTGAGTGCATAAATTCTAGCAATTGTAAAAATTGCTAGTGGAGAAACAACTAAGCTAAGTGCATAAATTCGAAAAATAGTCGAATTGCTTGTAGCTACAAAATATGAGTACGGAAGTGCAATAATTAAACAAATTATTGAGGCTAAAATTCCAACAATTAAGCTTCGCAAAATAATATTTCAAGTATGAGTGCTTTTTACAAGTTCTCAATTATCAAATCCTTCTCCATTACTGGTGAATGCTTTTGATAAAATCAAAATCATTGGAAGAACAATTAAAAGTAAAGCTACTAAAAAATATGGAATTAACAAAGAAGTTTTTTTACTTAAGTTCATTTTGGCAGCTAAGTTAGAAAACATTATTTTGATAATCTCACTTACTATCTTTTTTCATTAAGTGAATTGAATCAATAGTTCAACTTAAATAAACAGTTTGTCCTTCTTCGAATTTTTCAGCTGTTTCAACATAAATTTTTTGTTTTTCTTTAGTTTCAACAGTAATATAGTAGTAGCTTCCTCGATAAGTAATTTGTAAAATAGTCCCCATAATTTTATCTTGGGGATTTCTTGTTTCAAGACTCATATTAATATCTTCAGGTCTAATTAAAGCATCTAAAGTTTTTTCGCCAACAAAATCTTTTTGTTTGTGAATTGTTTTAAAGACTTTTCCAAGTACTCTAACCTTGTCTTCTTCAACAAATTGTGCATCAAAAATATTTGAATCACCAATAAATTTTGCCACTCAAATATTAACTGGAAAATCATAAATTTTTTTTGGTTCGTCATATTGCTCAATTTTTCCATCTCTCATAACCGCTACGCGATCTGAAAGTTCAAGGGCTTCATCTTGATCATGTGTTACAAAAACAAAAGTAATTCCCAATTCTTTTTGAATACTTCTAAGAAGAGCTTGCATTTTTTGACGAATCTTTGCATCAAGTGCAGACAAAGGTTCATCTAAAAGCAAAATTTCAGGTTCAACCACAAGCGAACGAGCAAGAGCAACTCTTTGTTTCATTCCTCCTGATAGTTGTGAAATTGATTTATTTTCGTTTCCTTTAAGCCCTACAACTTCAATAATTTTACTAATTTTATCCTCAAGCTCTTCTGAGGTCATTTTACGTTTGAAGTATTTGTTTTCAAAATCAACAGTTTTTTGTTGAACATAACTTTCTCAATATGAATAAGTAAAATCTGAATCATCTAACCAATCTTGAATTTTTCGTCATTGCTTTGTTCCAGGAGTTAAAGTTTTGAGTTTTTCTTCATAAGAAAGTTGCAGTTCATCAAGTTGTTGCATTTTTGTTTGAGCAACCTTAGTTCATTTTAAGGTTTTTTGTTTTAATAAATCAATATATTTTTCATCAATAATTTCTTTATTAACTTTTTTAAGTTTTAACCCAAAAGCAATGTTTCCTCATACATTTAAATGCGGAAAAAGTGCATAATCCTGAAAAATAGTTGATAAATTACGTTTGTGTGGAGGTAGATCTTTAATATCTAAACCATTAAATTTAACTTCCCCACGGGTAGCTCATTCAAATCCTCCAAGCAAACGCAAAATAGTAGTTTTTCCGCTTCCACTTGGTCCAAGCAAGGTAACAAATTCACCTTTTTTGATTTTTAAATCTACTTCTTTAAGTACGGTTTTTTCACCATATTCTTTAACGACTTCAATTAATTCAACGATATTATCGCTTTTAGCACGATTTCTAGTCTTAAAATCACCATTAACTTGTGGTGGCTGTGCATTGTTTGGTTGCATTTATTATTATGTTCCTTTCTATTAGTTTTATTTAGTTTTTTAAAATAAAACAATAGGGGAGGCTGTATCAAAGATATCATCACTATATTGAGCAATGATAAATCTTAATTTCGGATATTGTAAACAACAAAAATTTATTAACACAAATTTAGTTAATAATTTGATAATAAATTTAATTGAGTTTCTCATAGCTTTAATTTTATAAAAAAAATATTTATTTAATGCAAAAAAATAGAAAAATTGTGATTTTTAAATTGAATTTTTGCACTCAATTATTGGGAATAAAAATTATTAATTCAGCATTTAAATATATTTTGATATAATAAAACTTAAGTCAGAGGAGAATAATATGCTTAAAATGTTTAAGTTGTTACCAACAAAAATCAAAATGCTATTTTTTTATGGTATTTGTTGCATTTTAATTAATATTATTGGGACTATGATTATTCCTATTTTGCTTGCGCAATTTCTTCCAATTTTAACTTTTAAAAGCGGGACATTAAAAACGTTTGAAATAGTGCTATTTGAAAAGCTTACGATACTTCAAAGTAATAGCCAAAGTGATATTTTAATTAAATTAACCGCTTTAACATTATCTATTATCTTCTTTACAGTAATAGCTAATATTGGAGCGGTTTTAATTACAACTTGGGCAGGTGAGCAATCTTCAATGTTTTATCGGAACCAATTATTCCAAAAGTACCAAAAATTAAGCTTAAAAGATATTTCGCATTTAACTAAAGAAAGTTTAATTAACCGGATTTCAAATGATATTGCTCAGTACTGAGATTTTTTAATTAGTGCTACTAGTGCATTAATTAAAGCTCCTTTATTTATAATCATTGGTTTTGTGTTTGCTTTTTTAACTGATATGCAACTTTCATGATCAATTATTGTGGCCATTCCCTTAAATGTTGCAATTTTAGCTTTTATTTTTATTAAAAGTACAAAATTAATCAATGCAAACAGAGTTAACTTAGATCATCTAACTAAAGACGTTAGCGAAACTATAAATGGAGCTAGAGTAGTTAAAGTTTATAATCTCCAAACTAAACAAAAAATTAAATTTGATGTTTCAAACAATCGTTGATACAAAGTTGAAAGCAAAGTTTGAAAATTCATCTCAATTGGTAACCCTTCATTTTTTGTTATTGTTAATTTAATTATTGTTTTAATTTATTTTATTGGTGGATTTAGAATTATTAATGGTGGAGAAGTTAATCCTCAAGTAATTGCTAAGCTAAATGTTTTTGTTGAATATGAAGTTCTTATTTCCTTTGGAATTGTTGTTTTTGGACAATTTTTAGGAACAATGGTTAAAGCTAAAGTTTCTGCAAGACGCTATATCGAAGTATATGAACACCCTTATATTAATTTATTTGTTAAGCAAGGACACAAAATTGCAGGAACAAATTTTAATGTTGCTTTTAAAAATGTAAACTTCAAATATTTTAAAACCGCAAAAGAATATGCCATTGAAAATATTAATTTTGAAATTCCCTGGCAAAAAAGCTTTGGAATTATTGGTCCAACTGGCTCAGGAAAAAGCACAATAGCAAATTTACTAGTTAATAATATGTTTTTAGACGAAGGAAGTGTAACTTTATCTGATTATAATGTTAGCGAAATTAACACCAAAGATTTACATGCAAATGTAGGAATAGTTTATCAAGAAGCATTGCTATATTCTGGGACTATTAAAGAAAATTTATTATTTGCCAAACCAGATGCAACTAGCCAAGAAATGAATACCGCCTTAAAGGCAGCTTGTGCATACGATTTTGTTCATGCTTTTGACGAGGCACTTGAACATAAAATTGTTCAAGGTGGAAAAAACCTTTCCGGAGGACAAAAACAACGTCTTTCTATTGCTCGTACCTTATTACTTAATCCAAAAATCTTAATTTTAGATGATTCTACTTCAGCACTAGATAATATCACCACTAAAAATCTAATTGAAAATATTAAAAAATATTACCAATGCACTACTATTATTATTTCCCAAAAAATCAATTCAATTAAGCACGCAGATGAAATTATTGTTTTAGAAAAAGGAAAAATCATTGGTAAGGGAACACATGAAGAGCTTCTTGAAAGTTGTTCATGATATAATGATGTCTTTTTAAACCAAACTATGCACTAAAAGGAGCTAAAAATGTCGAAAAAAAAGAAAATAAGTGACATTGATAAGTATTACGATAGTTCCTTTTCGATGGTTCAAACCCTAAAAACAGTCTTTAGATACTTAAAAGAAGAAAAAACCAGATTACTTTGAGGAAATTTATTTGCGTTTTTAAATGCTGCCTTTTATGTAGCTGGAAGCGTGTTAATTGGATTAATTGTTCAAGATTTTTTTGAACCTTTAGTTCGCGGAGAAATTACTCTTGAACAATTTAATTGAAATAAATTTTTACTATATTTAGGGGCTTTAGCAGGTTCATTTATTATTTATGGATTTTTTAGATACTTTGAAAGTTATTTATATATTCGAGTGTGCTATGGACTCGGAACTAAATTAAGAGCTCGAATAATGAACAAATTATTCAAAACTCCAATTAAATACTATGACCAGCAACAAGCTGGAAATATTATTTCTATAATTATTAATGATATTAATGCTGTTAATGATACTTTATTTCAAATTACTACACAATTATTCACTAGTTTATGAAATGTGATTTTAAGTATTATTGTAATGGCTTTTGTTTCTTCGATATTAACAATTATTGTCTTTCCGCTATCAATTTTTTTATTTTTTGTCTCATTTATTGTGATTGGAAAATCGCAAAGATATTTTGTAGCTAATCAAAATGCTTTCGGAAAAATGAACGGATATGTTGAAGAAATGTTAACTAACACCAAAGTAACTAACTCTTTTGATCGTCAAGAGCAAGTGCTTAATGGACTAAAACAAATTACTAAAGAAATTCGTAATATCGCCTTTAAGGGAGATACCTCAGCTCGCTTTTTTGATGTGTGATTTCAACTAGTATCTAATATTTTAGTTTTAGTAATTTCAGGGCTTGCAGCACTATTTTTTGTTAAAGGAATTCCTGTTTATGGAATTGCCGGATTTGGTTCAAATCCTGATGGAACTGCTTCGGCGGCTTTAATTGTTACTTATGTTTCATTGAATTGAAACTTTATTGGACCATTTCAAAACTTGCTTAATATTGTTTTTGCTCTACAAGTAGGAACTGCATCATCAAATCGGGTATTTAAATTAACTGAGTTAAATTTTAAACCCCGTGAACCAGAAAATATTGAAATTAATAACATTAAAGGAGAAGTTGAGTTTAAAAATGTTTCTTTTAAATATTTAGATCACGCAAATACTTACCAACTTAAAAACGCTTCTTTTAAAGTTAAACCAGGTCAAGTTGTTGCTTTTGTAGGACCTACTGGAGCTGGAAAAACTACCATTATCAACTTGCTAAGCAAATTTTATGATTATAATGAAGGTTCAATTTTAATTGATGGAAACGAACTTCGCAACATTAAAACTAAAATGCTCCGAAGCCATATGACCGTTGTGCTTCAAGATTCATTTTTATTTAATGAAACTATTTATGATAACTTAACCCTAGGAAATAAAAATATTACCAAAGAACAAGTTATTGCAGCTGCTAAATTAACTAATATTCACCACTTTATTATGACTCTTCCAAATGATTATGACACTTTAGTGGAAAATAATGGTCAAAATATCTCTCAAGGAGAACGGCAACTTATTTCACTAGCTCGAGCAATTTTAAGTGATAAAAATTTACTTATTTTAGATGAAGCTACTTCAAGTATTGATTCAAGTACTGAAATTATTGTTCAAAACTCAATTCGTCATCTAACCAAAAACAAAACCTCATTTATTATTGCTCACCGGCTTTCAACTATTAAAAATGCCGATATTATTATGGTAATTAACAATGGAGAAATTGTTGAAAGCGGTAATCACCAAGAACTCCTTAATAGAAAAGGTTTTTACTATAATTTATACCATTCTCAATACAAATAACCGCATTTTACAGTAAAAAAACATCCTGTTGGATGTTTTTGTTTTTAAACAATAATATTAACTTTAACCGAACCTATAAGATCATTCCCATATTTAAAATCCAGATTTTGAAGCCCTTTAGGTTCTTTTGGATCAACTGGGGTTTTAGTAATAACTGGTTTTTCAGAACTATTTAACTTATCTAAATTAGCCACACTTCCAAAGGTTTTATTATATTGTTCTTTGGTCAATGAAATGTAAAAATCATAATTAACATTTTTAGGAGAAACTCCTTTGTGGCTGACCAAATAACCTCAAATTGGTTTAACATCATTAAAGCCAAAATATGCCAATCCTTCTTCAAAAGGTTTAAAATCTTTATTAACAAATTGAAAACGTAAATTTAACTCTCCACCTTTAGATACTTCAGGAATAAATTGATATTGAGTTAAAGTTTTAAATGCAATAATATTTTGAGCATTAGGATTTTTTTCTATAAAGCTTTGTTCTAGAGTTGGATATGTTCAACTATTTACTATTCCTAAAAATTGTAAATATGATTCTGGAAGAGTAATTTTAACTAAATAATCACCATCATAATTATTTAAAACATCACTTAATTTGTGGTTGTAAGCTTTTAGTTCATCTTCTGTGAATTTATTAGTTGGATACTTACCATTTTCTTTTTTATAAATTCAAGCATATAATGGTTTTTGATCTTTATAGGCATTTTTAGAATCTGAAAGAGTAAATTTAGCAGAATAATCTGGTTTTAAGTCATTTAAATATGAATTATCTCCAACAAAATTTTCTTTTTTAGACACTTCACTAATAAAACTTCTTAATGAATCAGCAAAATTACCAAAAATGCTTAGATTTTGATTTTCTTGATCTGGTTTTAAAGTATTTAAATCAAATTTTTGATATTCAGTTTTTGGATTAAAAAAATCACTTCAAGTAAAACGCGGTAATATAAATGATTTCTTAATTGGTTGGGCATTATCAACAAAAGTTTTTGATACTAAAGTTGAAAATTTATTAAAAAACTCAGAGCTCTTATCAAAAGCTAACTGTTTTAAATCTTTATATTCTTTATCAGTAACTGGGGGTATGTCTTTAGGATTTTCTCCTGTTCAATTTTTCAAAAAATACTCTTTAACTTTTTGATTGTCTTTGATAATTTCGTCTAAAATTGGTTTTGAAGCATTAAGATCATTTTTTTGTTGCTCTGTAAGTTTGTTGCTCATTAAAGCTTTATCTATAAGCGGAAATACTTGTTTTTTAATTAATTGAATTTGAGTTTTTTCTCACAAAATCAAAGTGTTTATGTAGTTTTTTGAAATAACATTAAAGTTTTTTACATAATCATTTTTAGCAAGTTGACCATTTTGGCTTATATTTTTAGTAAGTTGTAAAATAATATTATATTTTCTAGAAATTAAGTCATTAGCAGTTGAGCTTAATAAATCATTTAATTGATAAAAATTTTTATCATTAATTTGATCAATAACGCTAATGATTTTATTGTATTCTTGCTCAACTTCTAGTGAAAATTGTTTTTGAAAATTTTCAAAGGAATCTTTTTCTTCTTTGGTTGTTTTATCGGTAAATTTAAAAGATAATGGTAAAAATGATAAAAGGCTGTCTTTTAGAGCGCCTAAAGCATCTTTAAAAGAGGTTTTTTCAGTTACTAAGGGGATTAAATCAAAAGATTTAATCTTTTGAGTTTCTTCTGGTTTTGGTTGATTATTTTTATTTGAATTTGCACAAGATGCAGATATAACGGGAATACACGCTACGCTTAATGCACCAAGTTTTAATCATGTTTTAGTTTTCATAAGCTCCTTTTAAGCTAAAAAATACACTTTTAAGGTATAATTTATTAATAATTAGTATATTTTATATCTTTTTCTGCAAAAAAGGCGTTTAATTTTTCTTTTATGAGGTGAGTATGAATAAAATCTATGATCATAAAAAAGTTGAAGCAGGAATTGAACAAAAATGGGTCAAAAAAAAGTTTTTTATGACCCATGATAAAAGCAAAAAACCTTTTTCAATTTTACTCCCACCACCTAATGTAACAGGGAAGTTACACCTTGGACATGCACTAGATGTATACATTCCAGATACTTTAATTCGTTATAAAAAACTTAAAGGCTATGATGTAATGTGGCTTCCAGGTATGGATCATGCTGGAATTGCTACTCAAAGCAAAGTTGAAGATGTTTTATATCAAAGCACTGGATTAACTAGACATGACCTTGGCAGAGAAAAATTTCTTAATAAAATCTGAGAATGAAAAGACGAATATGCTCAAGTTTTTAGACAACAATGGTCAAAAGTAGGGCTTGCTCTAGATTATTCAAAAGAACGCTTTACATTAGATGCAGATGCTAATAAAGCTGTTAATAAAGTATTTATTGATTTATACAATAAAGGATTTATTTATCGTGGCTTAAGAGCTATTAATTGGGACATTAAGCTCCAAACGGCACTTTCAAATATCGAAGTTAATCCTGAGCCAACTGCTCAAAAAATGTATTACATTAATTATCACTTAGAAAATTCAAATAAGTTTTTAACAATTGCAACTGTAAGAACTGAAACTTTACTTAGTGATGTAGCTCTTGTATTTAATCCTAAAGATAAAAGATACCAACAATTTTTAGGACAAAAAGTTATTCATCCACTCACAGGAAAAGCAATTCCAATCTTAGAAAGTGATTATGTTGATCCTAATTTTGGAACTGGAGTAATGAAGCTTTCTGCTCATGCTGAAGCTGATATTGAAATTATTCAAAAATTAAATTTAGAAATTATTGAAACCATTGATAAAAGCGGATTAATTAATGCTCCCGGAAGTCGTTTTGATAAAATGGAACGTTTTGAAGCACGTCAAGCAATTGCTAAATATCTTCAAGAGCATAATAAACTATTAAAAGTTGAAGATACTATTTCCAATGTTGGATTAAGTGAGCGTTCAAAAAATCCTGTAGAAATTTTGGTTCTTCCACAATGATTTGTAAAAATGGATCATTTTGCAAAGGTAATTTTAGAAGAACTCAAAACCAAAGAAGCAGTTAAATTCTTTCCTAAGCGTTTTAAAAATGTTTTAAAAAAATGAATGGAAAACATTCATGATTGAAATATTTCACGCCAACTTTGATGAGGTCATCAAATTCCGGCTTGATATAATAAAAACGGCAATATCAAAGTTCAAGAAGAATCTCCTGGGAAAGATTGAGTTCAAGATCCAGATGTTTTAGATACTTGATTTTCTTCAGGAATTGCTCCATTTTCATTTTTACGTTGACCAACTAAAAATGAAGATTTAAATAGATTTTATCCTTTTTCACTTTTAGTTACTGGATATGATTTAATTTTCTTTTGAGTAGCTCGAATGTATTTTTTAGGTAAAGAATTTATGGGAGAAAAACCATTTAAACATTTACTTTTACACGGCTTAATTAGAGATCAATATGGACAAAAAATGTCAAAATCCCTTAATAACGGAGTTGATCCAATGGATATGGTTGAACAGTATGGTTCAGATGCTTTAAGATGGTTTTTAATTACTAACACTTCTCCAGGAATGGATATTAAATTTTCAACTGAAAAAGTTCAAAGTGCTTGGAGAATTAATAATAAATTATGAAATATTGCACACTTTATTAATTCTTTAGATGCAAAAAACGTGCAAAAAAGTGATGCAGACTATTGAATTAATAATAAACTCGCTTCATTAAATAAAGTTATTAATAAAGCAATGAAAAATTATGATTTTGCAGTTGTAGGAACTGAAATTCAACGTTATTTATTTAATGATTTAAGTGGTTGATACATTGAAATGATTAAAAATAATCCTTCTAAAAAACATGCTTTAGAAGTATTAAGAAAAACTTTAATTATTCTCCATCCATTTATGCCATTTATTACCGATAAAATTTATTCAGAACTTTTTGATGCTGAATTGTTGGATAATAATATTCCAATGATTCGTATAACTAAACAAACTCAATACATTGATAACATTATTGAAATTGTTACTGAGATCCGAAAATACCGTGAAACAAATCAAATATCGAAAAAAGAATATATTAACTATGCTTTAGAAAAACAACTAAATCAAGAACACTTACAAATTATTAATAAAATGGCATATGCCCAATATGTTCCTAATTCAGATTTTTTAATTACCTTAAGTAAAAATAATTTATTTATTCAAATTAATGAGCAATTAAAAGAGCAAAATAAACAATTATTACTTGAAAAAATCAAATTTACTCAAAGCGAAATTGACCGTGCAAGCAAAATTTTAAGTAATGCAAATTTTGTTGCTAAAGCACCAAAAGAAAAAGTCCAAATTGAGCAAGAAAAATTAGCTAAATATCAACAAGACTTAATCAAATATCAGGAGGAATTGAAATGCAAATACTAACTGGTAAAGAATTAGCCAAAAGAGAATTAGAAAAACTTAAAACCGAATTAGCTGAAATGAAGCTTATTCGTAAACCAAGATTGGCCATTATTCAAGTTGGAGATAACCCTGCTTCAAATAAATATGTTCAACAAAAACTTCAAAAGTCTGAATATATTGGAATTGAAGGAAAATTATTTAAGTACCCTGAAAAAATCTCTCAAAATCGTTTATTGCAAAAAATGGATGATATAAATGAATGAGCTGATGGGGTTATTGTTCAACTTCCGCTTCCTGAACATATTCCTGTTCAAGTTATTTTAGATGCGGTTCCTTATGATAAAGATGTCGATGGACTTAGCACTAAAAACGAATTTTTCTTATACAACGAAGCTGGAAAATGCTTTATTCCAGCTACTGCTCGAGCAGTACTAGAATTAATGCATGAATACAACATTGAAGTTAAAGATAAAAAAGTTTGCGTAGTTGGAAGAAGTCACGTTGTTGGTAAGCCACTTGCACATATTATTAAACGTCGCGGGGCTAATGTGGCTACTTTTGACGAAAATACAGGAATTAAGGGAATCGAAAGTGCTGATATTTTAATTGTTGCCATTGGAGTAGCTCGATATGTTAAAGCAAATAACGTAAAAGAGGGGTCTATTGTAATTGATGTAGGAACTAATTTAGATGCACAAATTCCTGATGAAATTTATGGAGATGTGGATTTTGAATCAGTAAAAGAAAAAGTTTCAGCTATTACTCCTGTCCCTGGTGGAGTTGGTCCTATGACAGTTGTGTGCTTATTAAAAAATTTAGTAGATACTTTAAAATAATAAAAGCAGAAAGAAACAAAAAATGAGAAAGATTGCTATTTTAACTTCAGGAGGAGATGCTCCTGGAATGAATGCTGCTGTTGCAGCAATTGCCAAAAGTGCAAAAGCTAATAATTTAGATCCCTATGTAGTTTTAGAGGGATATAAAGGTCTTTATTATGATCAAATCGAAAAAGCTGATACTTTAAAATTAAGTAATTACGCTTCACTAGGAGGAACAGCCATTTACTCAGCTCGATTTCCAGAATTTAAGGACCCAAAAGTTCGTGAAGTAGCTATTGCAAATCTTAAAAAACATAATATCGATTCATTAGTTGTTATCGGAGGAGATGGAAGCTATATGGGGGCTCAAACTCTTCATGAAGCTGGAGTTAAAACTATTGCATTGCCAGGGACTATCGATAATGACATCGCTTCTTCAGATATTACTATTGGGTATGATACAGCTTTAAATACTATTGTTAGTGCAATTGATAAAATTCGTGATACTGCTAATTCGCACAAACGAATTATGATTGTTGAGGTTATGGGAAATCAATGCGGAGATTTAGCCCTTTATTCAGGTCTTGCAACTGGAGCTGAAATGATTATTACTAGCGAATATCGTCCTTCAGTTAGTGAAATTGTTCAAAAAGCTAAAGAGCTATCAATGCAACCAAAACGCAGAAGTATTGTTATTGTAGTTTCAGAAAAAGGTTATAATATCAAAGAACTTGAACAAGAAATTAGTCAAGCAACTGGATGAGCAACTCGGATTAATCCGCTAAATCACATTCAAAGAGGTGGACAACCAAGCGCTCAAGAGCGTATTAATGCTTCGTTAATGGGAATTAAAGCTGTTGAATATCTAGTTGAAGGAAAAAGCGGACTTGCTATTGGAATTTTAAATAGTGATATTGTTGCAACTCCAATTTTAGAAGCCTTAAGTATGAAAAACCCTGCAAAATCAAAAGCAATTGCTAAAGCAACTAAATTTAACAAACTTAATCAAGTGTATTAAAAAATAGCATCTACAAAAAGCTTGTAGATGCTATTTTTATTTTTTTAATTGTCAACAAGACAAATTTGCACATTTGCCGGATTTTTATCAATTAATAATTTAATTGATTGTTCAACTGATTTAACAATTTCTGCAACACAAGAGTATAAACTATCTTTAGGTGTTTTACTAATTTTAACATCCAAATATACATCAACATTTGAATGGTCTTCAGCAAAGCTAAGACGGGGTACTGAAATTAATTTAGAGTTTTTAATTTCACTAAAAACATTGTTTATTGCATCTAAAATAGCACTTTCAGTAACAATATACTTTTGATTTACATTATACGAAACATCAATTCAATTCATTATTTATTAGCTTTTCCCACATATTTTCCAGTTTCAGTTGAAACGGTAATAATGTCATTTTCTTTAATAAACATTGGAGTTTCAAGCTCAAATCCAGTTTCTAAAACAACTTTCTTTTGTGGATTTGTGGTGGTATTTCCTTTAACTGCATCAGGAGCTTCAACCACCTTAATATCCACATTTATTGGTAATTCCACATCTAAAACTTCATCTTGGAATTTACGAATTTGTACTTCGCTATTTTCGATTAAAAAGTTTAATTCTCACTCAACATTTTTTACTGGAATTTCAACTTGTTCATAAGTTTCATTATCCATTAAAATAATATTGCTTCCATCTGAATATAAGTAATTCATTTTTCTTTTGTCAATGTGGGCAGGTTTTACTTTATCTCCTCCGGTATATGTTTTGATGGTAGTTGAACCGGTACGAAGATTTTTAACTTTAGCTTTAACATTAGCTTGTCCACGCCCTTGTTTTGAATGCTGAGCTTCTAAAACAACAAAAATTTCACCTTCATCTTGGAAGGTAATTCCAGGTTTAAATTCGTTTACATTAATCATAATTATCCTTTATTTGTAAATAAATATATGCTTAAATTATAATATAAAACAAATATTAAAATTTATTTTTCACTTGTAAATCTGATGATATAATAATAATGCACTTTAAAAACGCTAAATAAAAATATTTAAAATTTATTCGTTTTATTTTAATATAGTGTATAATTGAAAAGCTACCAAATCAAAAAGCCCAGGTGGCGGAATAGGTAGACGCAAGGGACTTAAAATCCCTCGGTCGCAAGACTGTGCTGGTTCAAGTCCAGTCCTGGGCACCAAAGCTGCGTCCTTAGCTCAGCAGGTAGAGCAAATGGCTTTTAACCATTGGGTCAGAGGTTCGAATCCTCTAGGACGTACCATTTCAAAAATGACCAAAATCACCTTAATAAAGGTGCTTTTTTATTGCTAATTTTGGTAAAATATAAACAATATGAAATCTTTCAAAAAAGTTAGCAAAAAAACTAAAGAATTAATTAATAATTTAAGATCTTTAGATCAATCAGCTGATGATAATGAGTTTATAGATAAAAGGGTCAATTTAGGAATTGAGGATGAAGATACTTTAACTAAAGAACTCAAATATTTTGAAGATAACACTGTCGAAAACAATTTAGATATTGCCAAAGAAATAACAAAAAGTGTTGGTGAATTTAATGAAAAAGATTTAAAATTTCACTCTAAACAACGCTTAGGCTATGGACTGGGAATTTTATCAATTTTGATAATTTTAGGAGTTTTAGTAACCTTAATTACACTATTTTCGCTTGGATTATTAAATTACAAATAAAAACATTCTTTTTAAAAGAATGTTTTTTATTAATGATATTTTCCTTTGATTTGAAGTGTTTCAATTCCTTGATCAAGCAGTTGCATTTCCAAAGAATTTATTAACGATAATTCTTCTTCTAAAGAAATGGCTACTTGTAATAAAGGGCGTGTTACTGGAGCTTTTGGAGCAAATAATTCGCAAGTTTCATTGGCCTTGATAATTGAAATGTCGTGAGTTTGAATTTTTTTAGCAATGTTAATAATTTCGTTTTTGTCATAAGTAATTAAAGGTCTTAAAATGACTTTTTCAGCTACTGAACTAATAACATTTAATGATTCAAGAGTTTGTGAAGCTACTTGCCCTAAATTTTCTCCATTGGAAATACAAAGAAGGTTTTTTTGAGTTGCAAGTTGATTGGCAATTCGATAAAAACTGCGACGCATCAAATTGATTTTGTATGATTCTTTAGAAACTAGAGAAATATAGTTCATCAATTTTGAATAATCAGCAAAATAAAGCGTACTTTGTCCTTGAAATTTCGATAAAACACCAACTAAATTTAAAATCTTTTCTTTAGTTTTGGCGTCAGTTTGTGGCGGGGTTAAAAACGATAAAAATTGTAGTTCAACTCCCCGTTTCATCATTAAATACGCAGCAACCGGAGAATCAAAACCACCACTAATTAAATGCAGTCCTTTTCCACTACTTCCAGTCGGAAGACCTCCAAGTCCATCAAAATACTCACTAAAAATATATGTACATTTGCTTCTAACTTCAACATAAAAAATTTGATCCGGAGAATGAACATCCACTTTTAATGCAGTATTTTCTAAAAGATATGCTCCTAAAAGATGGTTTATTTGATCTGATTTATATTCAAATTTTTTATAATTTCTGCGAGCAGCAATTTTAAAAGTTTTGCTCGTTTTTTTAACAAGTAACAAAGCTGCTTGCTTTAATTTTTCAAAATCATTTTCAACTACTACCACTGGTGAATATGAACTTATTCCGAAAACGTATTGAAGTTTATCCATCAGTTCTTCAGAATAATTTAAATACATGCGATCAAATTCAACTTCAGGTTTAGAACCAGTAATTTTAAAGATATTGTTGCTTAGTTTTTCAATAAATTGCTTGCGATTTTTCTTTTTCAAGACCAATTCACCATAGCGAATTAAAATTTTGCTATACATCTTTACTCCTTTTTATTTTAAATATTCTTGTAGCAACTTAAAAGATTCTTTATATTGGTATTTAGCTACAAAAATCGCTAGTTTATTACTTAATTCAGTGTTTGTTTGCAAAGGGTTCTTTTCACTTTTGTTTAAAAGATCATAAGCAGTTTTAAAATAGTGCTCATATTGTTGGTTAATAGCAATTTCTTCAACAAAATAACAAATTAACTCAATTCAACGGTTTCAAACTTTTTCAAGTTTGATAAAATTTAGTTCCAAAGTAAAATATTGTTCATAAATGCTTTTTAATTGAAGAAGATTTTCTTGATATTCACTAGCAAAAAGATATTTATTTTGCATTATCTCAAAATATAAATTTAAACTAGAATCAATTTCTTCATTAAAACCATTCTCATAAACTTGTTTTTGTTGTTTTTGGAATTCGTAATCAATTAAAATTTGATTAATTTCAAAGAAAGTTCGCAAAATTTCTTTAACAAGATTAATAGAAGAGTCAAAATCACTAAATTTTAATTGTTCAAAGAAAAATGAAATATTTTTAAAATGAATTTCAATTTTTTTATCCACAAAATTAGCGATTTTAAAGTTATTTTTTAGCTTATCATTAACTTTTTGGAGTTCTTTAAAAATATTGTTTTTAATTAAGTTTAATACTTGATTTTTAAATTCTAAAACTCTACAGTTATGAAAATATTTGTAAAAACCAACAATTTCTTTTTTAATTGCATCAACTTGATATTGATTAAATTTTTCTTTAACCTTGTAAAATTTGTTTTTATTTTTTCAAAATAATATCGGATTATCTTGAGGTGGTTGTGAACCTTTATTTTCAAAAAGTTCTGGTAAATCAGTAAATAAGGCAAATTCAATTAATTTTGAATTATCTAAATATTCAAATAAAAATTCTAAATCAATAATTAAATTTGAAATTGAACTACTTACATTTTCAAATTTAGCTTGATTATTTCACTGATCATCAATAAAACTGATTTTTTGATTATATTGATCGATTTTGTTTTTAATATCACTATAAATATTGCTTAAAATAAATTTATTTTTATTAATATATTCTCTAGCTAAAGATAGTTTATTTAAAATATCAGTAATATCACCTTCATAATTATCTCAATTTAAACTAACTTGCTCAATTACTTCATCTGAGATTTTAATAGAATTAAAAAACAAGGTCACGTTTTTTCTAAAATCTTTAAAGGTTTTTTTGGCTAAAAAGATCTTTTTTCTTTTAAGTAATTGATAAATTTGATGATAGATTGTATCTATTGTTTCCTTTTGAGAATAAATAGTTCCTTCAAGCTCTAATAAAGAATTGTATGATTGTTCATAGTTTGAATTTTGTTCTTTTAGGGCTTTAAATCTTTTTAAAGAATTAACAAAATCATTTTGTTCACGCGAAACATTTAAGTAGTTATTTTCTAATTTATTAACAAATCTTTTAACCACTAAATTAAGGACTAAAAGAAAAAAGAAAATAAGAAAAATAACTATTGAAACACCAATAATACTAAAATAAATAATTTGGTAATTAAGATTCATCAATTAGTTTTTTCCTTTTTGAGAAACAGCACGTTTTAACTCAAAATCACTACGATATAAGTAATCATCAATAGCTTCAGCAAGCCCATTTTGAGTTACATCTGAAGTGTAAAATTTTGCACTTTGCTTAGTTAATGGATCGGCATTATCCATAGCATATGAATAATTTGAAACTTCAAGCATAGAAATATCATTTGGAGAATCTCCAATGCTCATTGCATCTTCAACATTCATATTTAACACATTTTCGCAAACTCAAGCCATTCCAGTGGCTTTTGAAATTCCTTTTTTGGTAATTTCGATGTGAGTTTTTAAATTGATAATATTTAAATTAATATCTTCTTTAATTGCATCGCTGTAAAACTTTTCAATAACCTCAGGATCTCCGTATACTTCGATTTTATGGATATCTTCCACGATTTCTCCATGGGTTTGAAACTCATTATATTCAGTAAAATCAACTAAAAAATCAAATCATTTTTTAGGCATATTTTTAACATAATATTGATCTGTTCCAAAATAATATAGTGGGGAATTATTTTTTTCAGCAACTTTTCAAATTTTTTGAACTTCTGATAAAGGCATTTTTTCAATGAAAATAGTTTTTTTATTAACATTATCAAAAACAAGGGCTCCATTTGAACAAACAATATATGGCGATAAAGTACTATCAGCTAAACGTTGAATTTTTTCATAAGGGGGATTTCCAGTATTTAAAATAAAAGGAACACCTTTTATTTTAAGCTCTTGAATTTTCTCTAAATTGACTTGACTTAATTTTTTATCAGGGAATGAGTAAACAGTCCCATCTACATCACTAAAAATAGCTCATTTATTTCTCATAATTGATATTATTATAGCAATTAATTAAAAAATGAATAAGTACAAAATAAAAAGATGCTAACGCATCTAAAAGGTATTGAGAATATTATCAATTTCTTCTCGAGTAATTGGTTCATTGTTTTGAATTTTGACAATCATAGCTCTTTTAATATCGATATTATTACTTAGTGATTGCTTTTGATCTTTGATACTTAAAAAAGTTTGTACTGAAGTAAGAAAGGCAATTACTACCGAAGTACATGAAAGTAAAATAAAATAAATCATTGTTTCATCCGGAAATGGATTATAACGTAGGGCGAATAAGTTCAAAATAATTGAAGTAGCAGTAATTAAAATTAACGATACATTTAAAAAGACAAATAAATAATAACTTTTACGATATTTTTTAGTTGCTTGTTTAATAATTTGATTACAATAATCTTTCTCATTGATTTTTGTGCTATTTAGGTTCATTATTTTAACTCCTTTTTTATTAAGTATTCTCGATCATATTTTTCTTTTTTAGATAAAAAGAAAATTCGCTTATAAAATAAGTATTCTGCATCTTTATTTGATAGTTCTTGGTAGTAAGAAACTTTATCAGAAAAAAGTAAAAATTCTAGCTTTAGTTTTTCTCGAATAGATTTTTGAGTTTTAAAATAATCATTAATTACAAAAAAGCTAAGCAGTCCTGAAATAAGCGAAACTACTGCATTAATAATGCTTGTAAGTAAAATGTAATTAGCTCCAGTAGTAATAAAAGGAAACATTTGTTTGTATGGGTTTATTCCGTTATCATAATTTGAATTAATTGAGGCAATAAAAATCACTCCAATAATCCCAATATAAAAAGCTAGTCCAATTGAAACAATATTTAAGGTGTAATAGAAAAATCCTGAAATAAGCAATTTAGTTCAATTTTCTTTTTTTAGCTTTTGATAAACTGCTTGAGTTTTCATTACTTACCTCCTGAAAGTTGTTTGGTAACAATGTTTTTAACAATAATTTTTTCTTTTTTATTTAGTTTATCTGCTAGTGCTTCCAAATATTGAATAAATTCTTCTTTGGTAATAATGTTATATTGATATTTAACACTTAAATCAAGTGCTGTTTCTTTAACTCTTTTATAACGATTAAAGCGACCATTGACTTTATAAATTGCAATAGCTAAAGTTAAAATAAATGAAGTAATAATAAATAAAACTAAGACAATTAAAATGTAAAAAGAAGTTGTATCAGCTGCTTGTTTTTGCTTGATAATAATTAGCAAAGCAGTAATTGCAAGTCCTAAAAAAGATAAGTTCAAAAGTAAAATTAAACCACTAAAAAGCTTATCAAGTCTTAAAACTCACTTAAGTTTTCGATTGTCTTCGTTAATTTTTTGTTTTAGGGCTTTTAAAAATTTATTCATATCCAAATATTACCAAAAAAAGTGCAAAAAATAACTAGCAAGTGCTAGTTATTTATGAAATTGATTATAAATATCAATTCGACTAATGGCTTTTTTAAGTTTAACTTCAAATTTTTGAGTATCTGCTGATGAGGTTGCTTTAGCTTTAGAAATAGCTTCCTCATAAAAGGCTAAATCTTTTTTAGCACGTTCTAAATCAATATCATCAGCTTTAATAATATCGTCAGTAATAATGTTAACTTTGTCTTTATCAGCGTATATTAGACCGCTTCCAATATAACATTTGATCGAATTTGAATCATTTAAATATCCAATGGTCAATTTTCCAGTTTCAATACTTGAAAAAATTGGAGTAATATTGGGCATAATTCCAATATATCCATCAGCAATTTTTAAAGTAACAATTTCTGTTTCTCCACTAAAAAAAACTTTATTAGGAGTGGTGATTGTTAAATAAGTTTTATTAGCCATTACTTAGTCTTTTTTCGTTTCTTTGAATTACATCTTCAATGCTTCCAGCATATCTAAATAATTCTTCTGGATAATCATCAAATTGACCATTTAAAATTGCTTTGAAACTTCTAATTGTTTCTTTAAGCGGAACATATTGTCCCTTAATTCCTGAGAATTTTTCAGCAACAGTAAAGGGTTGTGATAAAAAGTTTCTAATTCTACGAGCTCGAGCAACGATTTTTTTATCTTCTTCACTGAGCTCTCCCATCCCTAAAATTGCGATAATATCTTGTAGTTCTTTGAAACGCTGTAAGATATTAACTACTCCTTGAGCTACTTCATAATGTTCAATTCCCACTGTTAAAGGATCGAGTAATCTTGAAGAAGATTCAAGAGGATCAATAGCAGGATAAATTCCTAGTGAAGCAATTCCCCGATCTAAAACGGTTTTAGCATCTAAGTGAGTAAAAGTAGTTGCAGGAGCTGGATCGGTTAAATCATCAGCCGGAACATAAACTGCTTGTACAGAAGTAATTGAACCACGACGAGTTGAAGTAATACGTTCTTGAAGCTGACCCATTTCAGTTGAAAGAGTTGGTTGATAACCAACTGCTGAAGGCATTCTTCCTAAAAGTGCCGAAACTTCAGAACCAGCTTGGGTAAATCTAAAAATGTTATCAATAAATAATAAAACATCTTGATTTTGAACGTCTCTAAAATATTCAGCCATTGTAAGTCCAGTTAAAGCCACTCTCATCCGTGCCCCTGGTGGTTCGTTCATTTGACCAAAAACAAGTGCAGTTTTATCTAAAACTCCTGCTGCTTTCATTTCATAGTACAAATCATTTCCCTCACGAGTACGCTCACCAACACCAGCAAATACTGAAAGTCCATTGTGTTCGGTAGCGATATTGTTAATTAATTCTTGAACTAAAACAGTTTTCCCAACTCCGGCACCACCAAAAAGTCCAATTTTTCCACCCTTTGCATAAGGAATTAAAAGATCAATAACTTTAATTCCGGTTTCAAGGATTTCACTTGAAGATTTTTGTTCTTCATATGAAGGAGCTGGAGCATGAATTGGAGATCTTTCCACATCACTAGCAATTTCTTGATCATCAATTGGATTTCCTAAAACGTCAAACATTCTTCCTAAAACAGCATTTCCAACTGGAACTGAAATAGCAGCTCCGGTGTCAAAAACGTCCATTCCTCTTTGTAATCCATTTGTTGAAACCATTGAAATGGTTCTAACAGTATCATCTCCAATGTGTTGAGCTACCTCTAAAGTAAAGACTTGATTATCTTTATGCACAATTAAAGCATTTAAAAGTTTTGGAAGTTTACCATCAGTAAAGCGTACATCAACAACTGGTCCTAAAATTTGTACAATAGTACCTTTGCTTTTTGACATATGTTCTCCTTATTTTTAATTTTGAGTTGCATCTGCTCCAGATACAATCTCATTAATTTCTTGAGTAATTAAACTTTGACGTTTTCTGTTAAATTCTAATCCTAATTCTTTAATTAATTCATTTGCGTTTTCAGTAGCATTTTCCATTGCGTTTCGCCTTGAAGACATTTCAGAAATTTTTGATAAATTTCCAAGCGAATAAATCATACTGCTAATAAAAAGTGGAATTGAATTTTTCAAAATTGTTTCAGCATTTGGATAAAATTCCACATTTGCTTTAAGTGAAGATTTTTGATTTTGTACTTCAAAAGGAAAAAGTTGAAATGTTTTAGCTTCTTGAATAATATTATTGATAAAATCAGTATAAATAATGTTAATAGATTTTACTTTTCCACCAAAATAAAGTTCAAGAGCGTCTTTAGTTATTGCATCTGCAAGAGCATAATTAAAATTATCTCCATAAGCAAAATATTTTTGAACAATATTTTCATTTTTTATTCAAGAATGTGAATATAAGTATGCTTTAGCTCCAACAAAAATAACTAAATCATCTTTGGTTAAATGCTGATTAATTTGTGAATAAATATTAGAATTATACGAACCACAAAGCCCTAAATCTGAAGAAATAATAATGTATAAGTTTTTTAAGACACTTTCATTAAGCGGAAAAATTTCCTTAAGATCCTTTAAAGAAACATTTTGCATAAGTTCATTAAATGTCTCTTCCAGTAAATTTTTATAGTTTCGAATGTTTTCTAAATTTTTTTTAGATTTTTGTAATTTTGCAGTAGCAACTAATTGCATTGCTTTAGTGATTTTTTTGGTATTAGTTACTACTGAAATACGATTTTTTAACGAATTTAAATTCGACATTTTTTATCTTTAGTCTAAAAATTTAGCTGGAATTGGTTTATACATTTTAGGATCATAATTTGGAATAGTTTTAATAATATCTTGAACTATTTTCACAAGTGCTTTAGTGATAATTTCATAGTTTTCTGAGGAAATAACTGATGAAGAAACAATTTCTTTGTAAGCTAAATTTAAAAGTTTATTATTTTCAATTTCTTTTAGTACTAAGTCCCGATATTCGTGAATTTTAGTTTTAGGAAGTGGGTTAATAATTCTTTCTTTAACTCCAACTAAAATAATTGATTGAGAAGCTTGCGAAATAGGGTGATATTGCTCTTGTTTTAAAAGTTCATAAACTTTAGCACCATGATCTAAAATGGTTTTAGTAGAATCGTCTAAATCTGAACCAAATTGTGCAAAAGCAAGCATTTCATTATATTGTGCTAGTTCTAATTTTAATGAACCAACAACACTTTTCATAGCTTTAGTTTGAGCTGAAGAACCTACCCTTGAAACACTAAAACCTACATCTACTGCAGGTCTTTGACCTGAGTTAAACAATGCTTCACGAGTAAAAATTTGTCCATCGGTAATTGAAATAACATTAGTAGGAATATAAGCTGAAATATCTCCTTGTTGAGTTTCGATAATTGGAAGTGCAGTAATTGAACCACCCCCATAAACTTCATTTAGCCGAGCTGCCCGCTCTAGTAATTGTGAGTGTAAGTAAAAAACATCTCCAGGATAAGCTTCACGGCCAGGTGGTCTTCTTAAAAGTAATGATAAGGTTCGATATGCAGTTGCATGTTTTGATAAATCATCATATACAATAAGAACATCTTTACCTTTAGACATTCATTCTTCGGCAATTGTAACTCCAGTATAAGGAGCAATGTATTGTTGAGGAGCTAACTCACTTGCTCCAGCAACAACAACAGTTGTATATTTTAATGCTTCAGTATCAGCAAGTTTTTTTACAATTTGTGCAACAGTAGAATTTTTTTGTCCAATCGCAACATAAACACAATACACATCTTTGCCTTTTTGGTTAATAATTGTATCAATTGCAATGGCGGTTTTTCCAGTTTGTCGATCACCAATAATAAGTTCTCTTTGGCCTTTTCCAATTGGAATCATTGAATCAATTGCAATAATTCCTGTTTCTAGCGGTTGATTAACCTCTTTACGAGACATAACTCCACTAGCAACTTTAAAAATTTCCCGAGTTTTAGTGAGTTTAATTTCACCTTTACCATCAATTGGTTGTCCTAAAGCATTAACAACTCTTCCTAAAAGCTCATCTCCAACTTCAACTGAAATAACTTTGTTGGTTCTTCGAACGCTATCTCCTTCAGAAACAGAGTTAGCATCTCCAAAAAGAGCAATCCCAACTACTTCTTCTTCTAAATTTAGAGCTAGTCCATAAACTCCATTTTCAAAAACAACAATTTCAGAGTTCATTACTTTTTCAATTCCTGAAACTAACGCAATTCCATCTCCAATTGAAACAACCTTTCCAATTTCGGATTGATCAATTTTTAAATCATAATTTTTGATGCGATCTTTAATAATTACGGAAATATCATCAAGTTTAATTGCCATTATTTATCTCCTTTTAAGTTTTTTGAAGTTATTGCTCCAATTAATTCATTTAAATCATTTTGATAGTTGCTTTGAATAATTTTACTATCAAAAGCAATTTTAAACCCTGAAATTAGTGAAGAATCAATAACATTTTTAACTTCAAAAATTTTATGATATTGATTTTGAAGTTTAGCTTGAATTTTCTGTAATTGCACACTTGAAATTTCTTGAGCTGTAATTACTTTTACAAATGAAATATTTAGTGCTTCATTTGAAAGTTTTAAATAGTTAGTAATAATTTTTTTTAGCTTAGAAACACTTTTGCGTTCAACGGTAACCTTAATAGTATTTTTGATTAATAGATCAAATCCTTCTAAAATTTGATCTATTAATGTTAATTTTTCTTCTTTTTTTACAAGATCATTATTTAAAAAAGTAATTAACTCAGGATTGGCTTTAATAATGTCTAAAACTTCATCCATTTGATGATGAATTAATTCAAGTTTATTTGCTTCTTTAACTAATTCAAAAATAGCAATTACATACCCTTTAACACTAGATTTATCAAGCATTATTCAAATCCTTTAAGATTATCTTCGGCTAAAAAAGCATCAATGATTTCTTCTTGAGTTGATTGCGAAATTTCTCTTTGTAGAATTTTTTCAGCAAGTTGCTTTGCAGTTTGAGCCACAATTTCACGCGAATTTTGTTCAAATTCTTTTTGCTGTTTGTTAATATCTAAATGAGCTTCTTCAATAAGTTGCTTTGAATCATTTTTTGCTTTAGCAACATAAGCAAGTATTAATTGTTCGGCCTTTAATTTAGCTCGATTAATAATTACTTCAGCTTGTTGATTGGAATTTTCTAAATTTAAATTAGCTTCATTGACTTTTTGAATCATTTCTTCTTTAAATTTAATTGATTGATCAATGTTATTTTGAATAAATTCTTTGCGTTTTTGAAGCATTTGTTGCAATGGCTTACGTAAAAAAACATAAGTAATAATTCCAATTGCAATAAAAGCTATAATGGTCGCAATCATTAATGGAATGCTTGGAAAAATAGCTTCAAATTTATCTGAAATACCTTCTTGAAGCGAGCTTGGTTTGTCAATGGCACTATTATTTTCGGTAGTTTCAGCAAATAATTTTATTATGTTTTGAACCATTTTGACCTGCTTGAAAATTTTATCTTCTACCTAAAAAGAAAATTAGTAAAGAAATAACTAAACAATAAATAGCAGCAGATTCAGTAATTCCAGCTGCAATAATGAACATTTTACGAACTTTTGCTTCAGATTCGGGGTTTCTTGAGATTGCTTCAATAGTTTTACCTCCAGCATATCCTTGTCCAATTGCTGAGCCAAAAGCACCAATCATTGCAATTCCTGCCCCAACAGCCACAAGTCCAGCTTCAATTGAACCTGCTCCACTAGAAGTAGTAGCGGCTTGGTTTGTTGTTTCTTCTAAAAGTTTTGTAACATTTGTTAACATAATTCTCCTAATAAATTGCCTTTAATTTTTGGCTAATTTTTACACGTTTAAAATTGTTTGTTTGATTTTTAAGTGGGTGTGGAGCTTGTTCTTCTCCAACTTCGTTCATTCAATAACTTAAAGTTAAAATTGTAAAGACATACGATTGAATTAGTCCATCGAAAATATCAAAGTAAAAATGAAATACTGGAGTAATAACTGGAGCTATAAAATATCATCTATGTCCGCTTAAATTTGGAAGCATTTCTCATAAATGCCCAAATAATGAATATAGTAAAAATAAAACAACTCCTCCACCAATTAAATTTCCATATAAACGAAAACCTAGCGAAATTAGTGGTGCAATGGCTCCGATAGCTTCAAATGGATTAAGATATTTTTTTAAATATCTGAGTTTTTGATAAATAAATCCAACCACAAAAATTCCAAGTCACGTAGCAATACATAAAGTTAGTGGAATTGAATAGGAAGTTCCAATGGGTTCAAGTCCAAAAATAGATAATAAATTTCCAACTAAAAGCATGCTAAATAATGTAACAATATAATGACGAGCTTTAGGTAATTTATCTTCAATGCTCTCATCAATCATTTGATCAAGTCCTCCAAGGTACATTTCAGCAATAAGAGCTGCTCCTTTAGGAGCTTGATGTGGCTTGACTTTTTTAATTGATTTATAAGCAATAATGCTTAATATAAAAATTACTAAAACAGTAACAACTAAAGATAATAATTGAGGTTGATTTCAGCTTCATAATTTATCAGCTATATTATTCATTTCACCTCCTTGCTAAATATTTTTGTAACAGATACTCTAAAATATAAGTAGGAAAAAGAATAAAAAGTCCTACTAATAATGCAATTAAGTTTATTGGATTATTAACATAATTTCATTTAGAGCCTATTATTGCTTTACTTTCAATGTAAATACCGTTAATTTGAATGCATAAGTAAATAATTATTCCAATTAAAATCAAAAAAACAAAGTTTTTGACAATAATTAATTTCACAATTTTGCCCTTTGAGGATCGTGAAGATAAAAAAGATGCTATAACGATATTAATTTTAATGGATAAATAAGCAATTAAAGAACCAATAGCAAAACCAAAGAAACTTCCAAAATGCCAATAGCTTAAAAGTGCTAAAATTAGCAAAATTGGAATAAAAATAATAAAAAAAGCAACATCCACAGTGTTTTTTGTAATTAACTGCTTCACCGCTCCCCCTTTGTTTGCTTATTGAATTTTATACCTTTTTTAAAGGGTTTTATATAGGATTTTAAAATTTTTTAAAGATTTTTAAAAAATGCTTTTTTTAGCAAGATATGAGTGCTTTTACAGCATATATAATATAATTATAACTAATATAATCAAACCTATTAAAGAAGGAATAATGAGCTTAAAATATTTAAAATTAAATACTTTCAATGCCCTTAAAAATGCTCCTGAAGAATTGGCATTTTTACAAGAAAAAGTTTCTAAAATTCACTTTGATGTACAAAATAAGCAGGTTTTAGAAAAAGATTGACTCGGATGATATGATCTACCACAAAATTATGATAAACAAGAAGTCGAATTAATGCACCAAAAGGCAGCCCAATGAGAAAAAATGGGTGTTGAAGTAGTTGTGGTAATTGGAATTGGAGGTTCATATTTAGGAGCTAAAACTGGATATGACTTTATTTATGGACCTTATTCACTTAAAAAGCCACGGATGGAATTACTTTTTGCTGGAAATGATTTATCTGCTAGTACACTTGTTTCAAAATTAAATTATGTTAAAAACAAAAAATTTGCAATTAATGTTATTTCCAAATCTGGAACTACTCTTGAACCTTCGGTAGCTTTTAGAGAATTTAGAATGCTTCTAGAATCACAAATTAAAAAACAACAACGTCCTGAAGAAGAAGCATCTCAACTAATAGTTGCAACCACTGATAAAGATAAAGGACTGTTAAATGAGCTTGCAACTCAAAAAGGTTATTTAAAACTTATTGTCCCTGATGATGTGGGTGGACGTTTTTCAGTACTTACTGCCGTTGGACTTTTTCCATTTATTTGTGCAGGAATTAATGTTGAGGCATTACTTGAAGGAGCAAGACAAACCAATAAGGAACTTAGTAGCGAATTGCTTGCTAAAAATCCGGCTTATTTATATGCGGCCTTAAGATATTATTTCCACACTCAAAAACAATACATGGTTGAACTAATGGTTTCATATGAACCTAAAATGCAATATTTTACCGAATGATGAAAACAACTATTTGGCGAAAGCGAAGGAAAAGACGGCAAAGGTTTATGACCTTCTTCAGCTTTATACACTACTGACTTACACTCGCTTGGTCAAATGGTTCAAGATGGAAATAAAATTTTATTTGAAACCATTCTTTCTGTACAAAATTCACATCAAAACATCACCTTACAAGTAGATATTGATGACCCAGATAAGCTTGGATATTTAAATAATAAAGATTTACATAGCATTAACAATACAGTTCTTGAAGCTACAATTGATGCACACGCAAATATTGGTGCAGTTCCAAATTTACACTTAACATTCAAGGACTTTAGCGAAGAATCATTGGGTGCTTTATTTATGTTTTTTGAACGAGCAGTTACAATGAGTGCATATTTACTTGGAGTTAATCCCTTTAATCAACCTGGAGTTGAAGTATACAAAAAAAATATGTTTGAATTACTTAAAAAATAATTTTAAAACCAAAACAATTCCCTTTGTTTTGGTTTTTTATTTAAATATTAAAATCTTAAATGTAATATAAAATTATATTTATGAAAAGGTTTTTAAAGGGTTTATTTATTCCATCAGGGTTGCTAAGCACTTCTTTTTTAATTATATCTTGCCAATTTACACAAAATACGCAAACAGAAGCTCAGCAAACAGATTTAATTTTAGAAATTTTAAAAAGAACTCCATTAACTAGAAAACTTCCCAAAATGGAATATTTAAAACCTGAAGACACTCAAAAAGATTACACTTCTGAAGCACTTGATTGCATGGAAAAAATAATCGGAGTAGAAATTCACGACTCTACTTCTGGGATTACTTTAACTTCAACAGTAGGAGAAGTTATTCAAAATCCTGGATTTAGTGACGCAACAATTAAAGTACTATGAAGAGTTAAAAACTCTTCAGTCCCTGCATATTATGTGGAATCTTACCATATTGATGGATTTAAGAAAATTCCAATCAATCATACTCATTATGTTAGAACAAACCATAAACAATCTCAAAAAGTATGTTTATTAAAATATAATGGTCAAAATTTAATTACTTTAGAAACAACATCTTTAGCTCAAAGTTATTCAAAAGATACTCTAACTTTAAATGAACAAAACATCAAACAAGAAGCTAACTCATTAATGAATCAATTTAAATTAAATAATGCAATTGAACCATTTATTGAAGATGTTTTTCAGAAGATAATCGAAAATTTGATTAATCAAAACAAAAATGAAAGAAAGACAATTACTAAAGGTCAATTAGACTTAATGATTCTAGAAAACGTAGGAAAGAGATTTTTTGAACTAATTGAAAAAAGTGATAACCCCTCACAAGTAATTAGTAGTGGATTTGATTTTATCAATGAATATTTTGAAAAATTAAATATGGAAAATATCAATAAATACAAAAATCTTTTATATGCTCTTTATATTAAATTTTGAGCTACTTACATGTTAGAAATAAATTATGGTCAATTTAGTGACAATTTAAAGAAAATTTGAATTTTAAATGAATTAATTAGTGTGCTTAAATTTGAAAATAATACAAAAATAGCTCAAATTCTTCAAGGTGAGCTTAATAACATAAGGTAACTTAAAATATTTCAATGGATAGAATCGAAAAAATAATTTCTCAAAACACTAATTATTCTCGTAGCGAAATTAAAAAATTAATTTTGCAAAGAAAAGTACTAATAAACACAAAAATAGCACTATTAGGTCAAAAGATTAATTCAGAAGATCAAATTTTTATTAATAATCAAAAATTACAAATTAATAAAAATATTTACATTATGCTCAATAAGCCAGCTGGTTATTTGAGTGCCAATGTTGATAAAAAAGATAAAGTTATTTTAGATTTAATTAATGATGAAATTCCCAAAAAAGATTTAAATATTTGGGGAAGATTAGATAAAGATACTGAAGGATTAATTATTTTATCTAATGATGGTGAGCTTGGACACAAACTTTTGTCTCCTAAAAACCACATTCCTAAAACTTATTATGTTGAAGTTAATTCTTCTTTGAAAAGTATTAATGTAAATATTTTTAAAGACGGGATAGAAATTTCAAATAATGTTTTTGTTAAGGGAACTATTTCTAATATTAAAGAAAATAGTTGTTTGCTTACAATTTATGAGGGTAAATTTCATCAGATAAAACTTATGTTTAGTGCTATAAAAATGCAAGTTACCTATTTAAAAAGGGTTTCATTTGGACCTTTAAATTTAGATAAAAATCTTCAATTGGGTCAATACCGCTTTTTAAGTAATGAAGAAATTAATAAATTGCAAAAAATTTCAAACAAACTCAAATAATTTGAGTTTGTTTTTTTATATTTGTCCGAAAATAGTGTCCAAATGTTATTATTTATCTCTTTAATATGTATAATTTAACCATTATATTTATGGAGGGATTATGAAAACTTTGCAAGATTTGGTTAAAGACTACCATATAAAAATTGATGAAATTTCTAAAAGTAGTTTAAACACTGATCAAAAAGATTTAATTAAAAAAATTTTAACTTCGATTTCACAAAATTCAAAAGCTGATGAATCTTTAATTCAGCAAGTTTATCAGCTTCTTATTCAAAGAGTAAAAATAGGTTTTACTTTTGATGCAGCACCAACAGCAAAAGTCGATACTATTGCATATCTAAAAAAGAATGAAGAACTTTCATTTACAGGAAATGAAAACAAAACCCAAAATACATTAATTATTGGTGAAAATTATGATGCACTTAAAAATCTTCTTTTTGTAGAAGACCACACACACACACACACACACACACACACACACACACACACACACACAGAGAGAGAGAGAGATAATTTCGGTTATGATGTAATTGATCCTCCATATAACACTGAAAGATCTGCTTTTGAAGGAAATAAAGTAGCAGATGATAAAGAGACTATTTTAGCTAACAAATTCGTATATCGAGACAAATTTAGTCGAAATGGTTGATTAAATATGCTTAAAGAAAGATTAGAACTCGCAAAACAACTGCTTAGCGACCAGGGAGTTATTTTAGTTTCAATTGACGATAATGAACAAGCTTATTTAAAAGTTTTGATGGACGATATTTTTGGTGAAGAAAATTTTATTGCTAATTTTGTTTTTGCAAAAGTTAAAGCTCCAAAAAACAACGTTAAATTAATATCTTCAAATCATGAATATATTATTTGTTTTGCTAAAAATATCAAAAGTGTTAATGTTAAATTAAATGAAAGAACTGAAAAACAATTAGCACAGTTTAAAAACAAGGATAATGATCCAAGAGGACCTTGAGATAGGATAACTCTAACGTCAATGAAATATAAAAAAGAAAGAGATTTTGAAATAGAGTTTGAAGGTAAGATTTATACTCCAACCAAAGGTAAATCTTGGTTGTATACAAAAGATAGAATGCTAGAATTAATCAAAGATAAAAGAATATATTCTGAAGGAAAAATGTTAAGACAGAAATTCTTTTTATCAGAAGTTAAACAAGGAGTTACTCCTATCTCAATAATTTATGATGAAATTTTAAATGATGGTGTTGATAATAATTGAGATACAGATGTGTTTACAATATTTAAAAAAGAATATTTAAATACTCTTTTAATCAATAAAGACATTCATGGAAACTCTCAAAATGGAACCGAATCACTAATGAAAGTTTTAAATGGAAGAAAATTTGATTTCCCAAAGTCTTTAAAACTTTTAAAATATTTAATCAGAATTTTTTCATTAGAAAACTCCAAGATCCTTGATTTTTATGCTGGTTCAGGTACTACAGGACATGCGGTACTGGAATTAAATAAAGAAGATGGCGGTAACAGAAGTTATACATTAGTAACAAATAATGAAAATAATATAGCTTATGATATTACTTATGAAAGACTTTATCGAATTAATTACGGTAAAGGATTTAAAAATAAAGATGAATTTCCTTGAATTAAAAATAATTCCCCATTTAGCTCGAATTTAAATGTTTTTGAAATTAAATATAAAAACATGGCTATTAATAGTAATGAAAAACTTGAAGATTTACTTAGCGATGTAAATCAAATGCTCCAAGATTTTGGAATTTTAAGTTTTAATCTTTCAACTCAACAAATTTTATCTAAACTAAGATCGCTTAAACAATTAGATAGCTAAAATGCTATTTTAGTGAATATTTAAAAAAGTTATAATTTAACCATTAAATTATTAGAGGAATTATGAAAAATTTACAAGAGTTAGTTGCAATATATCACGACAAAATTGATCAAATATCAAAAAGTAACTTAAATAGCGATCAAAAAGAATTGATTAAACAAATTCTAATCTCAGTTTCAGAAAGTAAAAAAGCTGATGAAATACTGATTCAAGAGGTTTATCAACTTTTAATCCAAAGAATAAAAATAGGTTTTACTTTTGATCTTGCACCAAGTAAAAAGGTTGATACTATTGCTTATTTGAAAAAGAATGAAAAACTTTCATTTAATTTAAATGAAAATAAAAATAAAAATAAAAATTATCTAATTATCGGTGAAAATTATGACGCTTTAAAAAATCTTATTTTTATAGAAGCAGAGAGAGAGAGAGAGAGAGTAACTCAGGCTACGATTTAATTTACATCGATCCTCCATATAATACCGAAAGATCAGCTTCTGAGGGAAATAAAATTGCAGATAATAACGAAAATGTAGCTGCTAAAAAATTTATTTATCGGGATAAATTTAGTCGAAATGGTTGACTAAATATGCTCAAAGAAAGATTGGAACTTGCAAAGCAACTTCTTAGTGAACAGGGAGTTATTTTTATATCAATTGATGATAATGAACAAGGCTATTTAAAAGTTTTAATGGATGAAATTTTTGGTGAAAATAATTTTATCGTAAATTTTATTTGAGAAAAAAACTATGCCTCTAAAAATAATAATAAATTTGTTTCAGTAAACCATGATTACATATTGTGTTATGCAAAAAATAAAAATATTCTTGGTAAATTCAATCGTCTTGAACGAACCCAAAAGAATAATAAATTATATATGCACGATGATAATGATGGTCGAGGACTTTATAAAAAATCAGATTTAACCAAAAAAAGTAAAAATAAATATGATATTAAATGAGATTCTAAAATTTACAAATGCCCACAAGATTCAGGATGATTATATCCAGAAAAGAAAATGTATCAATTAATTAAAGATAATCGAATTTCACTTCCAGAAGATCAAAATAAGCGTCCAGCACTCAAAAAATATTTAAATGAAGTTTCCGATGTTATTTCCCTTTCGATATTACCTTATCAACTGGTAGGACACACCCAAGAAGCTGTCGATAAATTAAAAGAAGTAATTGGAAATAATAATTTTGACACTCCAAAAAGTGTTAGATTAATTAAATATTTAATTAAATTAGCTACCAAAAATAATTTAAAAGTTTTAGATTTTTATGCCGGTTCTGGAACAACTGCACAAGCAGTTTTAGAATTAAATAAAGATGAAAATTCAAATATTTCTTATACTTTAGTAACTAATAACGAAAACAACATTGCTTATGATATTACTTACGAAAGAATTTATCGAATTAATTACGGTAAAGGGTTTAACAAAATTGATGATTTTAAGTGAATAAAAAACAATAAACCTTTTTATTCTAATTTAAATGTTTTTGAAATTAAATATAAAAACATAGCTATTAATAGTAATGAAAAACTTGAAGATTTACTTAGCGAGGTGAATCAAATGCTCCAAGATTTTAGAGTCGCAAGTTTTAATATTTCAAGTGATGAAATCTTATCAAAATTAAGATCATTAAAGGCAATTGATCAATAAATAGAATTTTTAATTTTTAATTTTTAAAATGAGTATAATTTTACCAATATATTTATGGAGGAATTATGAAAAATTTGCAAGAATTGGTAAAAAGTTACCACAATAAAGTTGATCAAATTGCAAAAAGCAATTTAAATAACGATCAAAAACAATTAATTAAACAAATTTTATTATCAGTCTCAAAAGAAAAAGGAGCTGATGAATTATTAATTCAAGAGGTTTACCAACTTTTAATTCAAAGAGTAAAAATAGGATTTACTTTTGATGCAGCACCAGCAACAAAAGTCGATACTATTGCATATCTAAAAAAGAATGAAGAACTTTCATTTACAGGAAATGAAAATAAAATCCAAAATACATTAATTATTGGTGAAAATTATGATGCTTTAAAAAATCTCATTTTCGTAGAAACAGAGAGAGAGAGAGAGAGAGAGAGAGATAATTTCGGCTATGATGTAATTTATATTGATCCTCCATATAACACTGAAAGATCAGCTTCTGAGGGAAATAAAGTTGCTGATAATAATGAAACTATAGCTGCTAAAAAATTTATTTACCGCGACAAATTCAGTCGAAACGGTTGACTAAATATGATCAAAGAAAGATTAGAACTCGCGAAACAACTTCTTAATAATGAAGGTGTTATTTTTGTATCCATTGATGATAGCGAACAAGCATATTTAAAAGTTCTTTTGGATGAAATCTTTGGAGAGGATAATTTTATTACAAATTTTATTTGAGAGAAAAATTATTCCCCTAAGAATAACAATAAATTTGTTTCTGTTAATCATGACTACATATTATGTTATGCAAAAAACAAGGATCATATAAAAAAATTCAATCGCTTTAAAAGAAGTGAAAAAAATAATAAATTGTATATTCACAACGATAATGATGGTAGAGGATTTTATAAAAAAGCCGATCTTACTAAAAGAACTAAAAATAAATATGATATTGTTTGAAATTCTAAAATTTACAAATGCCCCGAAAATTCAGGGTGATTATATAATAAAAAAAGAATGTATGAGCTAATAGAAGAAGGCAGAATCTGACTACCAGAAGATCAAAATAAAAGACCTGCACTAAAAATACATTTAGATAGTGTTTCTGATGTTGTTTCGCTTTCTATATTACCTTACAAACTAGTAGGACATACCGAAGAAGCTTTCAACAAACTAAAAGAAGTTATTGGAAATAGTGATTTTGGAACACCTAAGAGCGTAAGATTAATAAAGTATTTAATAAAATTGGCTAGCAAAGAAAATTTAAGAGTTTTAGATTTTTATGCTGGTTCTGGTACCACAGCACAAGCAGCATTAGAATTAAAAAATGAAGAAAATTTAAACATCGAATATACATTAATCACAAATAATGAAAATAATATAGCTTATAACGTCACATACGAAAGACTTTATCGAATTAACAAAGGATTAGGTTTTAATAAAAAAGAAAATTTTGAGTGAATAAAAAATAATAACCCATTTAATGCTAATTTAAATGTTTTTGAAATTAAATACAAAAACATTGCAATTAACAATAATGAAAAACTTGAAGATTTACTTAGTGAAGTAAATGAAATGCTCATAAATTTTGGGATTAAAAATTTTGAGCTTTCTACAGATAAGATTTTATCAAAATTAAGATCGCTAAAAGCAATAGGAGATTAAAATATGAGTTTTACTCTATCAAATGTTCAGCAAAAAGCAGTTGATGAAATTATGTATTTCTGAGAAAATCGCTATGACAATGAAGATAACAAAAAAGTAATTTTTAAAGCCCCTACTGGAGCTGGAAAAACCTTTATGATTGCAAATGTAATTGATCAAATGCTAACAAGCAATACAAGCGGAAAAAAATTGTTTTTCTTAATTGCGACACTTTCTTCTGCTGAATTACCACAACAATTTGCAAACAAACTAAATGATTACAGGTCTTCACTTGTAAATACTAATATAATTGTTAAAAATATTCAATCGCCATCAAGTTCAGGTAAAGACTCAAAAAAAGATTATAGTTTAAATTTAACATATAATGATTCTGATGTTATGATTGTTGGAAAATCTTCTTTTGGAAAAGGAAGAATTTTTACTGATTATGGAATTTTAGAAGGTTTTCTTGATTCAATTAAAAATGATGATAATACTGAATTAATTTACATTCGTGATGAAGCTCACATTGGAACAGGTGATAAAAAAAGTAAAGATAAAATAGTTAATGACTTTGAAAATTTAGTTGATTCAATTGCTTCTTTTTCAATTCATATGACCGCAACTCCTCAAGATAGTGATAATTTAGTTGAAATTACAGCCACAGATTTACAAAATGATTCAGATATGCAGTTGCTTAAAAAATATCAAAAATTCAATGTCAATTTAAAAGATGCAGATAAAATTGATGATGATGTTATTTTAAGAGCTGCCTGTGAACAATTCAAAGAAATTAAAAAGCAATATGGAGACACCAAAAAAGAACCTCATCTTTTAGGTATAAATCCAGCAATGCTTATTCAAATTAGAAGTAAAAAAACTAATAAAGACGAGGAAATAGATCCAGAACTTGAAGAAAATATTGAAGAATACAAAAAAATAATAGAAGAGTACGGGTTAACTTGAGCAACTTATTTTAGTGATTCAAAAACCTCAACTAATACCAGAGAAAAAATTTCTTTAAAAAACTTATCTGCCCATAATTCAAGTATTGACGTTATTTTATTTAAAATCGGTCCTGCTACAGGTTGAGATATTCCTCGTGCTTGCATGTTAGTGCAACTTCGAAAAGTTTCATCTAATACACTAAATATTCAAACAATTGGAAGAATTAAACGAAACCCTATTCCGCATGTTAAATTGGATGAAAATAATATAGCAAATTACTTTTATATTTATTCCAACGAACAAAAAACTATTGATAGTAATTTAATTAACTGAAAAATCAAAGAAGAAATTAAAAAAATCCGCTATAAAGTTTTATACGGAAAAATCGAAACTAAAAAAGCTAGATTGCATTTTGATAAAGTTACTTACAAAAAAGATTTAGAACATATTATCAGTATCGAAAGAGTTAAAGACCAGCTTGATTATTTTGAAAATGAATACCAAAAATATAAATTTTTAATTGGTGAAGAAAGTACATACAAAGTCTCAGAAACTGAAAATAAATCAAGAACTCGTATTATCTCAAAACTTGAAAATAAAATTGATCTAAGAATATTTGTTAATAAGCAAAGGCAAATCAATAATAAATACTTTATTGAACTGGGCGAAAATTATTTGACTAATTTATATGCTGATTTTGCTAAACAAATAAAAAAAGAATATTTTAGTCAGGACTTTTTTGAATATATTATTTACAAAACATTCCTTCACTTGATTATTGAAAAATACAAATCTCATTATAAAAGAGCTAATTCTAAAGCCGAAGATGAGCTTTATGTTCTTGATACAAATGAAATTACTGAAGACTTTATTCAACAAAAAGACATACAAACTCAGAAATATAAACACAAAATTATTGGAAAATCAAAAGAAAAGTTTCCATATCGGATCAAATTATTTGATGAATTGTTGCTAGATTCACAACCTGAAGAAGATTTTATGAGCAACTTACAAGATCTTTTAGAATATAAAAAAGATTTCCAAAATAGTATTACACTGTGAACTAAAAATCAAGTTCATAATGGATTTTCGTTTGGATATTTAGAAAAAGACGATGATATAGTGGTCAAAAAAAGTTATCCGGATTTGTTTTTGATAATAGATCAAAAGCACATGCTTTTTGTTGAAGTTAAATCTCAAAATGACATTAATGCTGAAAAAACTACGCAAATGCTTAAGGCATATCAAAAATATGTTCAAAATTTTGAGAAAAATCAAAAGTCAAAATTGTTTTTTGATAATAATGAAATTAATTCCTTAACAATTATTATTTATAAACCAAAAGGAAAAGGTTTTGCAGATATTGAAGGATTTAGTTCAATTGAGTCATTAAATAAATTTCTAAAAGAACAAAAAGAAAGTCAATCAGCTTCAGAACTTAGAGAAATTATCAAAGAAATCGCTCAATCGCAAGAAAATTAATAATAAAACCAGAGAAATTTATTTTTCTCTGGTTTTTGTATACTATTCTTCTTGTGATTTAATTACATCCACTGCCACAATTTCATCACCTTCTTTAAGGTTGATAATTTTAACTCCTTTGGTAATTCTTGAAGCTAATGTGATTTGATTAATTTTAGTTCGAATTGTAATTCCGCTACTTGTAATAATAATTAATTCATCATCTTTTGAAACAAAGCGAGCAAAGACTAAATGTCCAGCTTTTTCTGAGTTTATTCCTGAAACTCCTTTTGCTCCACGATTAGTTACTCTAAATTCATCGCTATGAGTTAATTTACCATATCCTTGACTTCCAAGCGAGAGAATATATTCTCCATCAGCACTTGAAGATGCCGAAATAACATGTTGATTTGCTTCTAAGTTAATTCCTTTAACTCCAATAGCAACTCTTCCAAGTGTTCTAAATGAATTAGCACGGAATTTAACGATACTTCTGTAGTTATTAGCAATTAAAATATAATCTTCATCTGAAACAATAAAAGCTCTAACAAGTTCATCACCTTCATTTAATCTAAAGGCGTTAAGCCCATTTCTACGAACATTAGCAAAAGAAGCCAGTGAGCTTTTTTTGATAATTCCATTTTTGGTAACAGTTGCTAAATATCGATCTTCGCTATATTGAGGGACATCAAGCATTGAGATGATTTTTTCTCCGTTTTGAACATCTAAATTTGAAACAATGTTAATAAATGGAATTCCTTTTGATTGTTTTGAACCTTGAGGAATTTGATGAGCACGAATTTGGTAGGCTTTTCCTTTGTTTGAAAATAAAAGTAAATCAGTGTGGGTGCTAGTATGAATGATGGTATTTATATCATCATCATTATAAGTTTTCATACTTACTGAACCAACCCCACCACGATTTTGGGTATTATATTCTGAAAGAGCTACCCGTTTAACATATCCATTAACACTGCTAGTAATAACAATTTCCTCTTCAGCAATTAAATCTTCATCTGAAATAATTCCAACAGCTGAAGAATCAATTGTAGTACGTCGAGTATCATTAAATTGCTCTTTAATTTGAGTTAATTCAGAAATAATTAACTCAATAAGTTTTTCTTCTGATTCTAAAATTGATTTTAAATACTCAATTTCCTTGCGTAATTCATCAATTTCAACAGTCATTTTTTCATAGTTTAATCCAGTTAAACGACGAAGAGACATATCTAAAATTGCTTTAGTTTGCTTTTCGCTTAATTCATAACGAGTAGCAAGACGCTCTTGCGCTTCAGCATCAGTTTTACTTGATTGAATAATCTCAACAACTTCTTTAATGTTTTGGATGGCAATTTTTAATCCATCTAAAATATGCACCCGTTCTAAAGCTTTATTTAAATCAAATTGCAATCTACGGGTTACTACTCTTTTTTGATGAGTTAAATACACTTCTAAAGCATCTTTAAGTGTTAAAAGTTTTGGTTCCCCATTAACAAGAGCAACCATATTAACATTAAAATTGGTTTGTAAATATGATTTTTGGAATAATTTATTTAACAAAATATGTGGATTAAATCCTTTTTTAATATCTAAAACAATCCGAATCCCTTCGCGGTTAGATTCATCACGCAAATCCGAAATTCCTTCAATAACTTTATCTTTGTGCAATTCAGAAATTTTTTGGACAATAGTTGATTTTTTAATTGCGTAAGGAATTTCAGTAACAATAATTTTGGATTTTCCATTTGAAAATTCTTGCACTTCACATTTTGAACGAACTGGAATTTTTCCTTTTCCAGTTTCGTAAGCATCATAAATACCTTTAGTCCCTAAAATAATAGCTCCAGTTGGAAAATCAGGGCCTTTAATATATTGCATTAATTCTTTAGTGGTAATATCTTTATTTTTAGCATAAGCTATGGTGGCATCAATAGCTTCACCAAGATTATGTGGTGGAATTTCAGTAGCCATCCCTACAGCAATTCCAGTGGCTCCTGAAACAAGTAAATTCGGAAAACGAGAAGGTAAAATTTCTGGCTCTTTTTCACTAGCATCATAGTTATCAACAAAATCAACGGTATCTTTTTTAATTCCTTCAAGCATTTCTGCGGCTACTTTTGACATTCTAGCTTCAGTATAACGCATAGCAGCGGCTTCATCGCCATCAATTGAACCAAAGTTTCCATGTCCATCAACAAGTGGATAACGCATTGAGAAATCTTGAGCCATCCGAACCATCGCTTCATAAACTGATGAATCTCCATGTGGATGGTATTTTCCAAGTACATCTCCTACAATCCGAGCACTTTTACGATGTTGTGATGAAGGAGTAATTCCAAGTTCGCTCATATCAAAAAGAATTCTTCGGTGTACTGGTTTAAGTCCATCACGAGCATCAGGAAGGGCTCTAGAAACAATAACACTCATTGCATATTCTAAAAATGAATTATTCATTTCTGAATCAATTGAAATTGGAGCAACACTTTCAGTTTGTTCTTCAAGAATTTGCGATTGAACTTGATATTGTTCTTTGGCTTGTGGAATTTCCTCTTCAACTTCTTCTTGGATAATCTTGGGTTCTCTTTTTTTAAAAACTACCCGATTATTTTCTTCGTATTCATATTCTTTATCTTCTTCTAAAGAAACTTTAATTTCTTCATCAATTTTGTTTTTGTTTTGAGCCATCTTTTGTCCTTTATAATAAAATATTTATTTTATTATACCATTTTTTGTGTTTTTTGGGATCTGATAGCTTACTTACTTAAAAGCAAAATATAAAATCTCAAAATCACTTTTGAGATTTTATAAGCTTGTTTATTCATGATTTAAAAGTAAATTACGATAATATTGATATTGTTTATTTCTAATCATAATTTCTGCAGGTAGACCTTTTGATAAATCATTAGTAAGTTCTTCAAAGTAATCTAAAATATCAACAATGTATTGCTGAGTTTGAATGCTTGGAAGATTAAATTTTAAATTTAAAATCGATTCTCTTGATAATGAAGGAATTCCGGCTCCATAAGATTCTTTTTTAAGAAGATTTTCATTATTTTTAAGGAAATAGTAAAGATATTTATTAAGTAAAACTTTTTCATCTTTAGGTTTTATTACATAGCAATGTGCACTGGCTCAAAATTTTGTTTTTTGAAAATCTACATAACCTGTAGAACCGCCTTGAGCAATTGTAATTGTATTAGATTCCTGATTATAATTATCAAAATATCCAGTAGGTGATGTCCCACCATTAATTACTGGATATAAACCTATTTTAGATGTTTTATCTTTGTTTAGTTGTTTGCCTATACTAATTGTAATGTAGTTATTTAAAATTGAATCATCATTTTTGACTATACTATCTGAATTTATATCAAAAAATATAAATTTAGTAAGTTTAATTAATCCTTCTACTCAGCTTTCACTAGATCTAGCTTTCACTTCGAAAATATCGCTTGCTAGACTTAATAATTTATCTCGATAATAAGAATATTGTTTATCTCTAAGTTCAATTTCTGCAGGTAATCCTATGTTTAAATCTTGACAAATTTTTTCAAAATTATCTAAAACATCAATAATTTTTTGTTGAATTAGTAAATCAGGAACAAGAATTTTCATATCTGAAATATCTGAAGGATAAATATTTGGAATAGCTCCTCCTGATTTTAAAGAGTAAATATAATCTTGTTTATTTTTCAAAAAATGAAATAAATATTTTTGTAAAATAATTTGCTCGTTTGCTTGAATTGTGAAGCAATTTGACGCAAAAATAGGTGTATTCCAAAAAGCGATATATCCTGCATAACCAGAAGAGGAAACAGTAATAGAATTTTTATTTCTATTTGGAATATCTGTATATTTTGTTATTTTTGTTGCGCTTGAAACTACAGGATATTTAGTTCCTTGTGGGATATTTTTACTTCAATTGCCTTTTTCAAACTCAGCAACATCTTCTAATTTGTAAGTTTTAAAATTAGTTAAATATTCAAAGTGTAGCAATTTATTTCTATAAAAGTTATATTGTTTTTTTCTTGCCTCTAGCTCGGCCTCTAGCTCTTGTGATAAATCTGTAAATAAATCCAATGTTTTTACTATTTCTTTTTGTTTTTCGATGCTTGGAAAAATTAATTTTAAATTTAGCATTGCATCTCTATCTAAAATAGGAATATTTCCTTCTTTTCTAGATGCAATTAAAAAATTTTGCTTGTTTTTTAAGAAATAATAAAGATATTTATTTAAAACAATGTTTTTGTCAAGACTTCGAATTACAACACATGAATCAGAGGCTCAAAAACTGCCTTCCATTCAAGAAACATATCCAGCTGACCCTTCTTTAGCGATTACAATACAATTTCCTTCTTCGTTAAAATCATCATAATAACCTGTTGGATTTTTTCCACCGTTCATAACTGGATATTTTCCTTTTGAAATAAATTGTGATTTTAAAAGTCTTCTTCCTCTATTTACTTTAACTAAATCACCTAATCTTTTCTCTTCCATTTTGTCCCCTTTATTTTTATTTAATTAAATTTTATATTAAAATGATTTTAAAACCCAAAAATAGCATAAATTGATTAAAAAACAACAAATATCATCTAAATATTTGTTGTTTAAGTATCAAAATAAGTTATCCTGCTAAAGCACCAGAGATTTTTTTGTTTTTCAAATCAACATTTTCAATAACACAATTTAAAATCATTCCTGGATAATAAAGATCAATTGGAGATTGGTCTTTATTAAGTTTAAGTTTAGATGAATGAATAAATAAACTGGTCTTAACTCCAATGTATAAAAACAATCCAAAATCAGTTACATTTGAAACTGTTCCTTGAATTTGCATTTGAGGCTGTAAGTCTTCATCATTAATGATGCTATCTTTTAAAATAAACCCGTCTTTGGAATTACGAATTAACTTGGTTGGAGAACTTAAAGCATTTAAAATTAGTTCAATGTCATAAATATTACTGTTATATTGCTTAGCTAATTGATCGGCATTTAAAAATGAAACATCAATTCCTGCTTCGTTTGGATTAAGTGAATAATCACTAATAATGGCCTTAGTTAATTGATATGATTCTGGGTGAATAAAGGTTTTATCTAAAAACTCCTTTGAATTAAAAATCCGTAAAAATCCTACTGCTTGTTCAAAGGTTTTAGCTCCAATTCCCTTAACTTTTTTAAGCTCATTCCGATTGTTAAATAAACCATGTTCTTTTTTATGTTCGATGATATTTTGAGCATGCTTAGTTGAAAGACCAGGAACATAAGTAAGAATTTCTTTAGTGGCTGCATTTAAATCCACTCCAATTGAAGAAACTACTTTTTGAACTTTAAAATCTAAGTAATTTTGCAATTCTTTTTGATTAACATCGTGTTGATATTGACCAACTCCAAGTGATTTAGGGTCAATTTTAATAAGTTCATTAAGCGGATCAAGGTATTTGCGTCCAATGTTAATGGCACTACGTTGTTGCTCATCTAAGTTTGGAAATTCCTCACGGGCACTTTTAGAAGCTGAATACACACTAGCCCCAACCTCTGAGACAATGGCGTATTTAATTGGTAAATGGTATTTAGCAATTAAATCGCTAATAAATTTTTCCGTTTCTCGAGAAGCAGTTCCATTCCCAATTACAATAATGCTTATGTTATGTTTTTGAATTAAATTAAGAGTGATTTTTTCAGCATTGTCGACATTTTTAGCAGATGTAAATTTAGCAGCAAAAGGCGGAAAAACTTTCACTACCTCATCTAAAACTTCTCCATTTTCATTTAAAGCAGCTAATTTGCATCCATTAGCAAACGCAGGGTCAATGGCAATGATATTGTGTCCAGAAACAGCTGGTCCATTGAGAATTTTTTCAACTAAATTTGAAAAGAGTACAATTGAATTACTTTCAGCAGTTGCAAATAAATCACTAAAAATTTCTCGCTCTAAACTTGGTAAAATAAGTCTTTTTAAAGCATCTTCAGCAGCTCAATATAACTGATCTTGATTAATTTTACGAAAATCATATTTTCATAAAATATTTTTAAGTAAAAAGTCTTTGTTATATTCAAAACTAAGTTTGAGAACTTTTAAATCCACTCCTCGGTTAATGGCCATAACATTATGATTTTTGATGTATTTAATTTTATTTTTATACTCATAATAGTTTTTAAAAGTTTCGTTTTCATCTTCAACTTTAGGGTTTTTAGTTGAAATAATAATTCCTCGATCCCAAATAATTTCTTTAAAAGATTTTCTTAATTCCAAATCTTGCGAAAAAATTTGAGCAATAATATATCCAGCAAGTTCAAGTGCTTTTTCAGGAGTTGGAACTTTATCGCTTAAATAATTTTTTGCTTCTTTATAAGCTGAAAAATTCAAGCTTCTATTATTTAAAATTCTTTTTGCTAGTGGCTCTAACCCTAGTGAAATAGCTTCAGTGGCTTTAGTTATTTTTCCTTCTTTGTAAGGTTGATAAATGGCTTCTACTTCAGCTTTACTTTGGGCTTGAAGAAGGTTGTTTTTTAATTCTTCAGTAAGGAGATTTTTTTCTTCTAAAGTTTTAATAATTGCTTCTTTGCGCTTAATTAGTTCTTTTTGGTATTTGTGTAAATCCTCAATTTGATAAATTTGTTCATCGCTTAAACCACCAGTAGCATCTTTACGATAACGGGAAATAAATGGAACAGTATCTCCATTTTCAAGCATTTTTAAAACAATATTAACTTGTTCTTCAGTGATTTTTAGTTGATTAGCAACTATTAAAGTAGGTGATTGTAAATTAGACATTTTTCTCCTTATTAATCATTTTTTGAAATTCTTTATTTTCTTGGCGAGTTTTGATTTTCATCATTTTGAGTGCGTTTAAAATGTGATCGGAATTAGTCACTGGTGGTAGCGAAGCACTTGCTTGATGAAGCATCAAAATATTAGCAGGAACATCCGATAAATGACTTAAAATAACATGATTATCTAAATTAGAAATGTTAAATTTAACATTATCTGGAAAAATTATCAATGAACCAACTGGAATTTTCTTTCCAATGGTGTTTCATAAATGTTGGATGTGTTTTTCATTTTGTAAAATTGGGTTTTTAAATTTAGCTTTTCGCTTGTTATTTGAGGTTAAGTATACATATTCACCAGCACCATCACCACTAATTGTTCCATTAAAAGCTTTATATTCAATTACAACAATTAGTGAATCGCTAACTAACAGTCCATCAACTTCATACATTTTTGAATCATATGAATAAATTGCTCCACCAATATGAGTAAAAAAGGTTGGTCCTGCAAAAGCCTTAACTAAATAATTAGCTTCTTCTTCAAATTTAAAGCCAATGCTTTTTTTCTTATTTTGCTTACGAATATTCACCAGTACAATTGGAAAAATAATTGCTAACAGTGCTAAAATAACCACAATTGAGATAATTGTGGGTAAAAAACTCTCATTTGTTGATGTTTGCATCACTTGATTTTCTTCAAAAAAGCTTTTAATGTTCATTAATGAATTTCCTTTGTTGTTTAATTATAGCAAAGTCACAAAAAAGAAGGTTAATCCTTCTTTTTATGATTATGATTTTTTTGATCTTCTTCAGGGCACTCACATAAGATTTTAAAATCCTTATTTGTGATGAGAGTTTTATGGTGATTGTTTTTAAATTTAATGATTTTGTGTAAAAACGGAGCAAAATAATATTCGTTAAATCCTTGTAAAAAGACATATAGAGCAGTTGAAATTGACTCAGCTAAAAGCATTGTCACAGTACTAATGGCAACAGTATTAATAACTTTGCTTGCATTGGTATTATCAGCAGCATATAAAAACATGCTTGGAAGTTGTTGAGCTAAGCCTCTTGCTGGATTAGCAGCTTGAGAACCTCCTAAAATCCCAAGTCAAATCAAGGCCGAATATAAAAATAAAAGCATAAAGTAACGATATTGCTCCTTAATTATTGGAGAAAAATATCCAAATAACAAAATCAAACAAATAACTAATTCAGTAAAGAAAATTACAATAATTCCTAAATTTATGCTTGGTTTTAGATTTGAAATTTGTGTTAAAAAGGTTTGTTGTGCTGAAATGTATGCATTAATTGGAGCATTTGGAAGATCGCTAGAAGAAGTTGCATTTCCAATTGCTAAAATTATTGCTCCTGCAACAAAAGCAGCTAAAAATTGCATAAAGATTTTGTAAGAAGCATATCAACCATTATTTTGTCCTTTTAAATATTTAGTGATGCTAATAATTGGATTTAAATCACAACTTCAGCGACTAAAAATCACCAAAGCAGTTCCTAAAACAATAAAACCACTAAAAAATCCTACAAGCCCTTGTGAAAGTAGTGATCAACTTTGAATTGTGTAATTAGAGACATAAATGCTAAGACCAGCAAGAATAATTGATAAAAATAAGGTTCCGAAAAACTCACTAATTCCGTGAGTTATTCAAGTATGTATATCAATTGGTCTAAGTGCGTGTTCTTTTTGTGAAGCAGTAAGTTTAAAAAAAGAAAAAAGTTTTTTTAAAGTTGGCTGCTGATTTTTATCCATTTTTAACCTTTCCATTTTCAAGGACTTCAAGAGCGTAAGTAAAATCGCCTTGTTGAGCTGCATCAGCATTATTTAAAGTTGCTTGAGTAATTTGACTAAGAGCTAAAGTAGTTAAAAATCCATAATGAGGAGTAATTAAAACATTATCCATTTGAATTAGTTCCTTTCAAGTTGAATCTTCTTGCTCAAGGGTTTGTTTATATGCTGAAAGATCTTCGTAAAATCTTCCTTCTTCGCCTTCTAAAACATCAGTAGCAAATCCAGCAATTTGCTTGTTTTTAAGAGTCTTTAACATTGCCTTAGTATCAACTAACTCCCCTCGTCCTATATTAACAACAAAAGCTGAATTTTTGGCTAAACTAAGGCTTTCTTGATTAAGAATATGTTTACTTGAAGCATTTAATCCCGCACAAACAATGATAAAATGACTTTGACTCATTAATTGATTTAATGAAACAAATTCAAATCCTAATTGATTTGATAATTGTGGAGATTGTTCTTCTAACATCGGATCACTTACAAGAACTTTAGCTCCCATTGCTTTAACAACTTTAATAAAACTTTGACCAATTTTACCTGCTCCAATTACTCCAATTGTTGAACCACTAATAGAAAGAGCTAAAAGTCCATTAGTTGAAAAATTATATTGTTTAACTGCTTTGGTAGTTTTAACTAAATGTCGATTTAATCCCATTAAAAGAGCTAGTGCCATTTCAGCAACGCTTTCTGGGGCATAACTTAAAACTCTAAAAACTTTAATTCCAAACTTATTAGCAGCTTTAATATTAACATTTCCATATCCCATTGAGCGTTGCAATCAGAACTTAACTCCTAATTTATGTAGGTTTTCAAAAAGCTCTTCATTCCCATCAGTATTATGAAAAGTTGAAATTGCGTCAAATCCTTGAACTTTTTGAATTGTTTGTACAGTTAATGCTTCTTCAAAAAAGGTAATTTCGTGCCGATTGTTATTATACTGGCTAAAATATTTTACATCATAATCTTTAGCTTCAAAAAATGCAATTTTCATGGTATCTCCTAATTACTATAAAGCAGTAATTTATATATTATAATAAATTATACTCGCTCTGCTTTTAGCTCCTAATGAATAAATAAAATGTGGAATTTTTCCACATTTTATTTTACAATAACTCTTATTTTTTAAAACTATTTTAAAATGTCTGCATAACGGTTTTTTGTTTTATTAGCAAGAATAAATCTTCAATCAGTAATTTTTCACTCTTTAGTAATTGGTGTAAGTTCGCCGTCTTTATTGTAGTAACTTTCAGGTAAAGTTCTAATGATAAAGACAACACTTAAACAAACAAGAATAAATAATGACAATAATGCAATTGCTCCTGGGTAGTGAGTGGTTGCTCCTGAAGCACTAACACTAGTGCTAAATTCATAAATTACTGCAGTACTTGCGTCAAAAATAGTGTAAATTAAGTATCCAAATCCTCAAATAAATCCAAAAATTAAAGCAATATAACGTTTATCAATTTCTTTTGATTCATGTGGAAGCACTAAAGTTACTCCTGAAATTCCTCAAGCAAAACCTCCACCTAAGAAAGTAAATAATGCAATTAATGTATATCCAGCAACACTAGAAGTTCCTAAAGTTGCCGCACTAATGATAACTAAAATTAAAAAGAACGCACTTGCTACATAAGCAAAGCTTAAAAATAGCTTTCTTTTGAATATGGTTTTAGCAAACCCAGCAACACAAGTAAATCCAAATAATAACCCAAAGACTCAAATCAGTCCTAAAAGGGCTTGTCCTGCTTCAAATCCTGAAGTTTTAATTGAAGCTGCATTTGCTAAAACTGGACTAATTTGACGCAATGAGTTTCAATATGTTCCAGTTAAAGGCATAACCACTAAAATAAGTCAAATTCCAAACATTGTAATGTATTTTCAAGTGGTTTTTTTAGCCAGTAAAGCTTTAATATCAAGTTTTTCATCACCCGCTTTACGTGGTTGAGGTCAAAGATGCTCTACTGGTTTTGAAAGTCTAAAAAACACAATCATGTTAGTGAAAATAAGGATCATAGTCCCTAAAACAAATCATAATCAATATTGCTGTGCAAAACGAGTAAAGGCTAATGAAAGGAATGGAATAAAGGTAACTGCCACACCTCCATTAAATCCAATTTGGTTAGTGTTATTTAAAACCGATTTGGTTCGATCTGAACGCATTGTTGCAATAATTGGTTGTGAGTAAGCAATTAAAGTTGTTCCACCAACTGCAACAAAGACTCTAAAAATAATAAACAATGAGTATCCTAACACTGATGAAGATGTTCCAATTGTTCCACCTTCAAGTCCTATAAGTGCTGGTGCAGTAGTTCCATCTGCTAAAACTAGCGAATTGCCAATTTGTGCTACTGGACCAAGTAATGTTCCTTCAGCAACTTTAGCATCTTGATAAGCCTGTATTGAAGCTCCAGCTTTAACAACTGCTTCTGAATTATAAGCACGTACTAAAGTTAATGAATTACTTCCATTTAAAGTAGCACCAATAATTAAAATAGGAAACGAAAGTAACATCACTGAAATCATAAAAACAACTGCTTTGCGATGCCCTCATTTAGCAACTAAAATTCCCGAAAGAATTGATCCTACAACCCTTAGCAAGGTAATAGTTCAATTAGTTGCACTATTTGCAATAGCTCCAGGACTAGCAACAAAAAAACTTGATTGCCACCCAGGATTTAATGCAACTGAACCAATTTTAGTAGGAGTTCCTCCTACTTTGGCAATAATAAATCAATCAACAACAAATAATAAATATCCTAGCATAACAATACCCCAAAGGACTATTGAAATTTTGGAATAATCTTTATCTTTTGTTTTGTTTATACTTAAACTTTGCATTTAAAGAAATCCCTTCTCTTTTTTAAGTTTTTACAACTTTACCCACATTTTCTGCAGTGGTTGTAAAAGGTAATAATCTCTTAAAACAAGGTAATTACCTAAACCTAGTATATCCTATATTTAGGTTTTTCCTAATTTTTAGGTCCTAAAGTGGAATTTTTCCCACATCTAAATAAAGATGCAAAATTTTCGGGTTTTGTCCATTATTATTCATTTAGATCAATTTACTTATTGTATTAAATGAGGAAACATGAATAAACTATTACTATATTTTGCCCATAAATTCAAAAGCGACACTTACACTATTTATAAGAACATGCGGACACCTTTAAAAAATATTGATCAAGAAATTGAAAAAATCGCTAGTTTGTACAAAAATCATGACATTAAATTTATTGATTTGTATGATGATTTATTTCCTGAAAATTTGCTTTTTTATAAATATCCTCCGGTAGGGTTTTTTGCTAAAGGGAATTTAAATTTACTCTCACATGAACAAAAAGTCTATTTAGTTAGTGAAGAAGAAAACGATTTAATGCTCAGTTCAAATATTTTCAAAATTATTCGTAATTGCGTTATTGTTACTAATTATTTTGCTTCTGAACGCCCTTTAATTGAAAAGTTTAAAAAACTTGGAGCTAAAATTATTTATGTATTAAAAAATAATTTAGCCAAAGTTAATTTAGAAAATATCTCTGAAAATGAACTTTATATTACATTAACTCCACTTTTTGATCATCCTCGTCGAGAATATTTTAAAAATGTTAATTTATTTGTTGCTGCATTATGTCAAAGAATGATTATTTTTTCAACTAAAACAAATACTAAAATCGAAAATTTAATTAATTGTTTTGCTAATTTAAATAAAGATGTATATTGCTTTCCCTCCCAAAAAATCAACGGATATAACAATGAATTAATTAAAAATGGTGTTCAATTAGTTACAATGATTAGTGAGTGTATGATTTTAGAATAAAAAAACAAAATGTCTTTTATGACATTTTGTTTTGTTTTTCTGGGTAAACTGAAACAAATTTTCTGTTTCTTCTGCTTTCGTATTTTACATAACCAGTAATTTTGGTAAATAAGGTATCGTCTCCTCCACGTCCAACATTTACTCCTGGGAAAATTTTTGTCCCTCTTTGACGATAAATTATTGAACCTGCAGTTGCAAATTGTCCATCACCTAACTTAGCACCTAATCTCTTACTATGACTATCACGGCCATTCTTAGTCGAACCACCGGCTTTTGTTTTTGCCATTTTCTAAGACCTATCCTTTAATTGAAGTAATTTTAATACGTGTATATGGTTGACGGTGTCCAAGTTTTCTTTTGTGAGTGGATTTTGCATTGTGACGATACACCACGATTTTTTTAGCTTTACCTTGTTTTTCGATTACACCTTCTACAATAGCATTTTGTACGTAAGGTTGACCAATTTTTGAATCTAGAAGTAACACTTTATCAAAAGTTACTGTAGTTCCTTCTTCACCTTCAAGTTTTTCTACGAAGATGGTTTGACCTTCCTCAACTAATAATTGTTTACCACCTGTTTGAATAATTGCAATCATTTTGTGCAATACCTCCAAAGTTGGCTCGTCTTTAAGGTGGCTTATTAAGCACTTAAAACCTTTTTAGTACGGTTACTTGAGAGTAACATTACTAATTATATAATACTTTTAAATATTTAACTTTAAAAACTTATGTATTTATTTAGATTGTTTGTTCCTGATTTATCAACGTTTTTGGAATTGTCTCATTTATATGAATTGCTTTTGTCTTTAATTTCTCCGCTTACTGAAAATGATGATTTAATCAGTCCGACAATGGGTGCAACGGAGTTAATAAGTAATGGAATTGCACTAATAAGAGCTGCTATTGCAAATCCTGGAACAATGTTTGCATACTCTTTTTGAGAAACTTTAGTTAATTGATTAATTTTCATTTGCAACCTCCTTTCACTTTAGTAATAAGGTTTTTTGAAAATCTCTTTAAAAGTGGAAAAATAAAACAATAGTAGCTTGTTAAGCTACTATTGTTCAACATATTGGGTGTTGAATTTTCCAACTACTTCTTTAACAGGAATAAGCGAAATTCACGCATTAGGCTCAATTAATTTTAAATCACAAATAAGGTTTTTTGATTCAAGTAATAAAACTACTGTTTCAACTTTGTATTTGGTAGTGCCATCATATCCAGAGGTAAAATCAACAATTTGATAGCTATGTCAGTATTCGATTGCTTTAAAGTAGTTGATAATTTTTTCAATATCATTTGAAACAATGACCATCTTCATTTTTTTGTATTTTGGATAAATCAACGAAACTACTAAATTGCTAATTAAAATATACATAAAGGTGGATAATTCTCTAGCTCCAAAAATTGGAGGATAGTTTTTTTGATCTGAAGAAGCAATATTTGGTTGAACAAATCCTCAAATAACTAAAAATAAACTGGCAGTAATAATTCCGAATAAGCTTAATAATCCACCAATTGATTTTTTGGTTTTGGTAATAAAATAATAAGCAATAATATCAGTTCCTCCAGTTGAACCTCCGCCTTTTCAAGCAAGAGCAACTGAAATACCAACAAAAAAGGCTCCAATTGAACAATAAAGCAAAATTGGTCAGGTTCTTCCTTCGCTATATCATTGAATTTTCAGTAAAGCAATTTTATCAGTATAGCTAATGCTATCGATATTTTTATTATTCAATAATGAAGGATTAATATCAAGTCGTGCAAGTGCTTGTTGAACTGATGCTTTATCTTTAAAACTATCTATATCTAAAGTATCTGGAACTAAGTTAATTAAGGAAGTAATAAACTCATAAACTGCACTTTGGGTAAAAATTAAATTGGCTAGAATTTGTGAAATCATAAACGTTAAAGTTAAGTATAAAAAACTTTTTTTAACTTTGTTTCAAAAAATAATAAACAGTGGTAAATTGGCCCCTAAAAATATCAAAGCAAAATATGGTCTTAATTCTTTGATTAAAATTTGTAATAATGTAGGAACCCCAGTTCACCCTGAAGGAACAGTATCTCCCCTTGAAAGAAAAATTTGAATAGCAAAATTAAACACAAAAGCAGCAGCTAACACGAGCAATACTCTTCATCAATAGCGTTTAAAGATAATATCAAAAGTAAGTTTAACTTCCTTGTTATTAATTAAATATTCTCCCATTTTATAGTTTAACAACGTATTTTGGGAAGCTTGATCTATTACCTGTATTTGATTTTTGCTTAAAGACATAGGTAAAGGGTCTGTGTTGGTCTTTTTATCTAAGTTGTCCATAATATCCTTGGTTTAATTCCAATTATATTAAAAACTCATAAAAATTAAAAAAACTCTAAGATGATATGAACCCCTAAAGTTGGACAATAAAATCCAAAATTAAGGGGGTTCATTTTTATGAAACTAAGTTACGAAGATAAAATCAAAATATATCAATTACGTAAAAAAGGATTTACTGAAAAATCTTTAACAATAAAATTTAGAGTAAATCGTGCAATTATAAAATATATTGTCGCACTGATAAATCGTCACGGAATTGAAATTGTTAAAAAGACTAAAAATCAATATTATTCTCCACAAATAAAATTAGAAATGATTAATCAAGTTCTTCTTAAAGGACATTCTACAAGAGAAATTTCACTTCAATATGGATTACCTAATTGAGGAATTCTTTCAAATTGAATTATTCAATACAAGAAAAATGGGTATACTATTGTTGAAAAGAAAAAAGGAAGGCCATCAAAAATGGGACGTAAACCAAAGAAAACTTGAGAAAAATTAACACCACTTGAACGACTTGAAAAAGAGAACGAATATCTTAGAACTGAGGTGATTTTCCTAAAAAAGTTAAAAGGGATCCCGTTGGATCAAAAAGACTTACAGAATATAAAAGCCAAAAAGTTAAAGAAATGGTCGACGAAGGATTCTCATTAAAAATTTTATTAAAAATTGCTCAACTATCACGTTCAACTTATTATTATCATCTTAAAAAAATCAATTCAGCTGATAAAAATAAAAATTTTAAAGACGAAATTATATCTATATATAATGAACATAGAGGCAGTTATGGATATCGTCGTATTACTTTAGAACTCAAAAATCGTGGATATTTGGTAAATCATAAAAAAGTAAAAAGACTTATGAATTTGCTAAATTTAATTGGTGGAAATCGTAAGCGTAAAAAATATAAATCATACAAAGGCGAAGTGGGCAAAAAAGCTCCAAACCTTATTAATCGAGATTTTTATTCTAAAAAACCATTGCAAAAATGTTACACTGACATTACCGAATTTGCTTTAACTAGTCATTCTCAAAAACTTTATTTGTCAGCTATTTTAGATGGTTATAATAGCGAAATTATCAGTTTTACTATATCTCGCTCTCCAAATTTATTGCAAGTTGAAAAAATGCTTAAAAAGGCTTTCACAAAAGCTAAATATAGTGGAACAATTTTACACAGTGATCAAGGTTGACAATATCAACATAATAGTTATCACAAATTTTTAAATTCTAAAGAGATAAAAGCTTCAATGTCCCGAAAAGGTAATAGTCCAGATAATGGGATGATGGAATCATTTTTTGGAGTTTTAAAAACAGAAATGTTTTATGGCAAGGAACATACTTTTAAATCGCTTGAACAATTAGAAAAAGCTATTATCAATTACATTGATTACTACAATAACAAAAGAATTAAAGTTAGATTAAAAGGACTTAGCCCTGTCCAATACAGAACTAAGTTCCTTCAATAATTTTTTGTCTAACTTTTGGGGTTCATATCAGATTATTTTAGAGTTTTTTTATGAGTTGAAATTTTTCCTTTTCGACGTGAAATTAGTAGATTTTTGTTGCGACGAGTGATATTAATTTTATTATCTTTAAGAAGCTTGAGTTCTTTTTGGGTGGCATTTAACTCAACAATTAATTTATTTTCAAGTAAAGTAGCTTCTTGTTCTTCTTTGTTTTCTTTTATTAAATCAAAAATAGTTGAAATAATTAAATAAATTACCAAAAAGGCCATCCCTAAAATAATACATACATCAGCAAAATTAAAGGTACCTCGATCTGCAAACGGAAAGTAAAAAATATCTTTAACATTATTATCAAAAAGAAAACGATCAAGGGCATTTCCAAAAGCTCCAGAAGCAATAATTGCCAAGCAGCTAAAAAGAATTTTTTTCTCTGAAACACTAAATAAAGGCAACAATAATCCCAAAAGAGTTACAATTACACTAATAGCTTGTATTAATTCAAAATTAGGATTATTAACTAACGTTACTCCGTGATGTCAGACACTCCGAATCCCAATTATTCCTAAATTGATTCACTCTTTAGGATCTTTAGGAGCAATATCTGATGGTTTTAAAGCTCCTTTAAAAGGGGTTATAAAATTCCCGTTTCCATCTAATTCAAAAACACTTCCGTGATTAAAAAAGATTCTTTTAGTTGACTGATCAATTAATAGTAGGCTAATAAAAATAATTAAAAAAACAATGTAATTAATGAAAATAACTTTTTTATTGGTTTTTAGATTATTTAAAAATTTATCGTAATATTTTTTAAAGTTCATTTTTAAATCCTAAAGATTCAATAATTTCATCACAGCAAAGACAAAGGTCATTTTTAACTTGATCTAAATGAAAATGATTTCAACATCTTTGACACTTAATTGAGTTAAATTTTTCAACCTTAAGTTCATCACCAAAAGCAATATCACCAACTTGTAAAAGCATTTTTAAATCAAGATTTTTAAGAAAATCACTAACATCACTTGATAAGGTTACCATTAGTTCATTTGACCGCTTAACTACTTGATTTTGAATTGCTTGTTCAATTAAAACATTAACCTGATCTTTTAAAGTGAATAATTCTTCAAATTGCACCAAAATTTGTGTGTTTACATCTGTTTCTTTCTTATAAAATCTCTCAAAAAATACTGATGTTTGTTTATTTTGTTTTTCAAAAAACTCATAAGCTTCTTCAGCAGTAGTTGGTAAAATTGGAGCTAATGAAACAATTAAAAATTCAGCAATTTGGTATAAATTATGAAGGACCATTAATCTTTGTGGATCATCTTCTTTTTTTACATATAAAATATCTTTAATAATTGAAAGGTAAAATGCCGATAATTCCACAACATAATTATTAATTAACTTAATAACATTAATAAATTTAAATTCATCATAAGCACTAATAACTTTATTTTTGACATCTTTAAGTTGTTCGCTGATATATAAATGAATCCCTTCAAGTTTTGTATTCTCTTTGAATACATATCCTTGGAGATTAGCAAGTAAAAATCTAATAGTGTTTCTTAATTTACGGTAAATTTCACTATTTTGATTTAAGATGTCCTTAGAAATTGATACATCATTAGAATATTCACTATTGGCAACTCATAAACGTAAAATATCAGCTCCTCATTGAGTTACTACCTCCATTGGTGAAATAACATTTCCTTTGGATTTAGACATTTTATCACCCTTAGTATCTAAGACAAATCCATGCGAAACTAAGTTTTTAAATGGAGTTTTTCCATTTCAAGCAACTGCATTAATAATTGAAGAATTAAATCATCCGCGATATTGATCACTTCCTTCTAAATATAAATCATATGGTGTTTCTTGATTATCAATATTAACAGCAAGTGAAGAAACTCCTGAATCAAATCAAACATCCATAATATCCATTTCTCTAGTAAAATTTTTACCTTGATATTCCGCAGGTAAAAGTTGTTCAGTAGTTCAATTAAATCACACATCGGTTCCGTGTTGTTTAACTAAGTTAATTACGTGATCGAATAATTTTTCATCAAGTACTGGATTTTTGTCTGCATCATAAAAAATAGTAATTGGCACCCCTCAAGATCTTTGACGAGAAATAGTTCAATCAAAGCGATTTTCAATCATGTTTAATAAACGTTTTTTTCCTCATTCCGGATATGAAGTGACTTGAGTTTGAATTTGCTCTAAGATTTGATCTTTGATTTTGTTAATTGAAACAAACCATTGTGGAGTCCCGCGGAAAATAATTGGTTTATGAGTGCGTCAATCGTGTGGATATGAGTGTTTAAGTGGTGCATAAGCAAGCATTTTATCTTGTAAAAATGTAGATATTGGTTTATTTGCATCGTGATAAAACATTCCATCAAATTCAGTGCCAGTATTTTCAATATGACCATCATCTGAAATGTGCATAATCATATTTAAATTAAATTTTTTTCCAATTAAAAAGTCATCTTCTCCAAATAAAGGAGCAATATGAACCATTCCAGTTCCTATATCAACTCCAACGTGATGTCCTAAAACTAAGGGAGCAATTTCTCCTAAAATTGGAGTTTTATATTTAACATTGGTAATTTCTTTTCCTAAAAATGAGGTTAAAACTTGATAGTTTTGTCATTTTAATGCTGAAGCAACTTTATCTAAAAGTGTGCTTGCAACTACATATTTGTTATTATTAACTAATACTTTGACATATTCTATATTTTCACCTAAAGCCACAGCTGCATTAGCTAATAATGTTCAAGGAGTGGTGGTTCAAATAATAACATAATCGCCAACATTTAATTTATCAAAATCTGAAGCAACAATTTCAAAAGCTACATAAATTGACGGAGAAACAACATCTTGATATTCAACTTCAGCTTCAGCTAAAGCACTTTGAGAAGACGGAGACCAATATACGGGTTTTAACCCTTTATATACCAATCCATCCATAACCATTTTTTTAAATAATTGAAGTTGTTTGGCTTCATAACTTTTATCTAAAGTAACATAAATATCTTCTAAATCACTAAAGAGTGAAAGTTGTTTAAATTGTTCTTTTTGAATTTGGACTTGCTCAAGGGCATATTCAGCAGCTTTTTGACGAAGTTGACCTTTAGTTAGCTCAGTGTGATTTAAATTTGCATCAGTAAGCATTTTATGTTCAATTGGAAGCCCGTGTGTATCTCAACCCACAATAAATGGAGAATAAAATCCACTCATTGATTTATAACGAACTACAATATCTTTTAAAATCTTATTTAACGCATGTCCTAAATGTAAGTTCCCATTAGCATATGGTGGCCCATCATGGACAATAAAAGGAGTATTTCCTTTGTTTAATTTAAGCAACTTTTGATACACTTGTTGATCAATTCATTTTTGGCGGTATTTAGGTTCTTTAGCAGTTAAATTAGCTCTCATTTCAAAAGCAGTTTTAGGCATATTTAAAGTTTTTTTATAATCAATCATAAGAAAAATCTCCTACTTTCCATTATATTTATTTAAACACTCTGTTGGTGAGTTTTGAATTTGTTCAGTACGAACATAATGCGTATGTTGAATTGGAATAGGTTTAAAACCTTCGATGTAAAAAGTTTTTGGATAATTAATTATTTCTGGCAATCCATTCTTAGTTCAAATCGTTTTAATTTCGGCACTATCACTTAAAACATTTTGCACTACCGAAATAATCTTTGAATGATAAGTATTTCCTTGCTTATCAGTAAAGTTATTACCTTGGATAAATCCTAAGCAATCAAGTGTTTCAGCGGTGTAATTATTCAAATTTAGATCTTTGCTTGGCGTATAAATTAATGGTCGAATTTGAGCATATGGATCATTTTGTAATGCTTTGGCAATTTGCTCTTCAATTTCAATTCGTTTGTTTTGAGTACATGAAACTAAAATAAGCGAGGAAATTGGAATAATTGTACTATTAAAAAATAGTAGTTTTTTTCAATTTTTTGTCATTTTCCTCCCTTATTTATTAATTTTATTTTAAATTATACTAAAAAAGAAAAATCCTCTTTTTTATTTACTAGTTAATAGCAAGCAAAAAAGAGGATTTTTTATGGTGGCCCCGGCAGGAATCGAACCAGCGACACACAGAGCTTCAATCTGTTGCTCTACCAACTGAGCTACAGGGCCATAAAATGGCGGTCCAGACGGGGATCGAACCCGCGTTCTCCTCCGTGACAGGGAGGCGTATTAACCACTTTACCACTGGACCGTATTGGTTGCGGAGACAGGACTCGAACCTGTGGCCTTCGGGTTATGAGCCCGACGAGCTACCAACTGCTCCACTCCGCTATAATAAATTTATAAAGAACTTTTTTTAATGGCGGGTGATGAGGGATTCGAACCCCCGCGGGCCGTGAAGCCCCTGCTAGTTTTCAAGACTAGTCCCTTCAGCCAGACTTGGGTAATCACCCACTTGGTGGACCCAACAGGACTCGAACCTGTAACCGACCGGTTATGAGCCGGTTGCTCTAACCATTGAGCTATAGGTCCAAAAGACCGAGTTGGTTATTTTGGTAGCACCGAAGAGAGTCGAACTCTTGACCTTCCGGGTATGAACCGGATGCTCTAACCAACTGAGCTACAGTGCCATAAAAATGGTGGAGAGTATGGGATTCGAACCCACCACCTCCTGCGTGCAAGGCAGGCGCTCTAGCCAAATGAGCTAACCCCCCATAAAAATGGTGAAGAAGACAGGATTTGAACCTGCGACCACTACGTCCCAAACGTAGCGCTCTGCCAAGCTGAGCTACTTCTCCACTTATTCACTTAATAAGTGCATATTTATTATATCTAAAAATTGTATTTTACAAAATATTTTTAACAAAATTATTATGTATGTCAGCTTGTTATGAAATTATAACATAAAAGAAAAAATATCTTTTTATTCTTTCTAATTTCATTTAAAAATATGAGTTTCTTTATGTTGGTTTATAATTTCCAACATTAAAACTCATGTTTTGGTTTTGATATTAACTCCAAAAGTTAGACAAAAAATCCAAAATTAAGGATTCCATATCACATTTACAAACAAAATAATGAGTAAAGTAAATATCATTAATATCAACTTTTGTTTTGAAACTATATTTAGTTTATACTATTTTGATATATTAGGAAATTAACTAAATGTTTTTTGAATAAAAAATTTTCTAAATTTTATTGCATAAAATTTGATTATTGCTAACAAGTTAGCTCTATTGTAATTTTAATATGAAAAAATTGAATATATTATATTCGGAATTGTGAAAATTAATATGATCAATTACAAGCTTTCTTTTCAAATACAATAACGATGAATATGTTCTTTTGCTTAATAAATTTGTGAATGGTATAAAAAAGCAAGTTCAGTATGCTTTAGTTAAATTAGAGTTTTTTAATACTAATAATTTATCTAAAAAACTAATTTGTAAAGCAAACCCAGCAAAATTAATAGCTAATAAAGCTAAAATTATAGAAATAAGAAAATTTTTCAATGTTTACTATCAAAGTAATTTAGAGGATTTTTTAAAAGAATTTACAAAAGAATTTGCCAAACAAATACCCAATAAGATCAATAGAAAAACTACAAAAGTCGAAAAAAGAGCTAAAATATTATCAAGATACCCTGATAAATCAAAAGATATTAATTGTATCTATTGCTATGGGTTATATAGAAATCCCAAAGGTAGAGCAAGAAATTCGTATAATTCATGAAAAGCAGAAATTTTAAGAAGAGAATTATATGAAAAGTTTAAAGGTGACTCAACTATAAGCTTTCTTTTTTCATGCAAAAAAGAACGCGAAAAAGGTAACGAGGAAATAATAACAAACTTTGCAAAAAGAGCAAAAAATAGTACTTAAAACAATCAAGTACAAAAATGAAGAAAACTTTCTTGATTGTTTTGACATATTTAATTAAAATAAAAAATGAATAAAATTATAAATTAGTAATAATCCAATTACTTAAAGAAAAATACATTCTCTTTCCTAGAAATTTTATTCACCTATAAAAATAATGTATTAATAACTGTTTTACTTATTGATCTTCTTAATTTTTAATCAATGCTTTAAGTTTGAATAAAAATTCATATAATTATTTTGTTTATAAGCATAATATTAAAATTAACATTATTATCTTTAGATAATTAAAGAAATAAGAATTAAAATCAGAACTTTTGTCAGTTCTGATTTTTCTTCATTATTTTTATTGTGATTCAACAGGTTTTGTTTTTTGATATAACGGATTGTTAGCCAATAAAAAAACGTTGGTTTCTTTGAATTTTAATTTACCATGAATTTTTACTTCAGAGTCTTTTGGAACTAAAAGACCTTGATAAAAAACTATTGTTTTTTTATCTAAAAAATCTCATCATATACGTTTTGGAGTTAGGTCTAAGTCAGCATGACCTCGATTAAAATTAAAATCAAATTCTTTATCATCAATAAGAGCTAAGTTTATTTGAGATGAATTAGGATTTGGCATTTTTACTAACTTAGCCGGATTATTTAATGGTGTGTTTGGTCTGTGTATTGTTCGTTGCACTACAAGGTTATATTTTTTGAATAATTCATTTAAATTTTGACCATTTAAATAATTTGTTTCAAAATTCTTAATTACCTTATCTTGATTTAAATTAAAGTCTTTTTCTAAATTATTTATTTGAAAAGGAGCCATGACATATTTAACAAATTCACCATAGTTTTTGATGATTTTTACTTTAGAATCGGCTTTAGAATCTAGAGGTAATTCACTTATATAAGTATCAATTTTATTTTTTAGAATTAAATTTTTGGTATTAAAAAATCCTTGTTTTCTTTGAATATTATTAATTAAAAAATCAATCGAATTCAATTGATAATTTTGAGTAAAGAAGTCTTTTTCTTTATAATGATACTGGTTATATAAACTAATTAATAATTGATTGTTTTCATCTTTGGTTGTTTTTCTAAAATTAAGTTGTTTGTATTTTGGAAATACAATGACATTAAAAACACTTTTTTGAGGTTTAATATCTGTAGTTGTTTTATAAAGACCTTTGTCATTAATCTCAAAGGGTTGGATTACTTTAATATTTATATGATCTTTTTCTTCTTCTTTAAGAACATAATTTAAACTAACAAAGGAGCGATCGTCAACTGATTCTAAAATTCAAATATTATTTTTTTCTAAAACATCATTCAGATTTTGTCCATTTAGAAAATCATTTTCAAAGATTTTTTGAATTTCTTCATCTGAAAGAGTTTTAGGAAGTTTCAGTTTTTCATATATTGAATTAATTTTGCTAGTAATATAATGTGAAAAATCTTCTTTTGAAGTTATCAGTGCTTGAAAATCTTCTAGGAAATTAGAATGGCGAGGTTCATTTTTATTTAAAAAATATTCTGATAATTCGAGACTAAATTGATCAAAAATAATGCTACTATTAACTTTTATTCCTTGTTCTTGTTGTTTGAGTCTAATTAAATTCGTAAAATAAGGTGCTTTATATTCTACAGTTTCTAAATAATTTTCTTCAGTTAACGGTTTTAGTGAACAAGATGTACTTACTATCGTTAACAACACTCCTGAAAAACCGACTAAAATAGTTTTAAATAACTTAGTTTTTAATGACATATGTAAATACTCCTTATATTTTGAAAAACTTATTGATAAAAGAACAATTAGTTATTGAAAACTTTTACTCATATATTCGCATATTCACAAAAAATAAAAAAAGTAAAAAACGGTAAAACATTTAAAAAAGAACAAATATTAAATAGAGAAAATATGATTAAATTAACTCTTTGTTTATGAATATATAAAAATTATATTATTTTTAAAGTTTCATTTTTAAAAAATGTAAACTTTTTACTTATTAATTATTTAAAGTATGTTATTAATTGCTAAATTTTGCAATGATTAGCTCAAATGTAAACAATAAATTTACCTATTTGGTCTTTATGATTAATTTAAAATTAATTTATAGCAACAATAAAAAATGATATGAACCCCTAAAGTTGGACAATAAAATCCAAAATTAAGGGGTTCATTTTTATGAAATTAAGTTACGAAGACAAAATCAAAATATATCAATTACGTAAAAAAGAATTTACTGAAAAATCTTTAACAATAAAATTTAGAGTAAATCGTGCAATTATAAATTATATTGTCGCACTGATAAATCTTCACGGGATTGAAATTGTTAAAAAGACTAAAAATCAATATTATTCTCCACAACTAAAATTAGAAATGATTAATCAAGTTCTTCTTAGAGGACATTCTACAAGAGAAATTTCACTTCAATGTGGATTACCTAATTGAGGGATTCTTTCAAATTGAATTATTCAATACAAGAAAAATGGGTATACTATTGTTGAAAAGAAAAAAGGAAGGCCATCAAAAATGGGACGTAAACCAAAGAAAACTTGAGAAAAATTAACACCACTTGAACGACTTGAAAAAGAGAACGAATATCTTAGAACTGAGGTGATTTTCCTAAAAAAGTTAAAAGGGATCCCGTTGGATCAAAAAGACTTACAGAATATAAAAGCCAAAAAGTTAAAGAAATGGTCGACGAAGGATTCTCATTAAAAATTTTATTAAAAATTGCTCAACTATCACGTTCAACTTATTATTATCATCTTAAAAAATCAATTCAGCTGATAAAAATAAAAATTTTAAAGACGAAATTATATCTATATATAATGAACATAGAGGCAGTTATGGATATCGTCGTATTACTTTAGAACTCAAAAATCGTGGATATTTGGTAAATCATAAAAAAGTAAAAAGACTTATGAATTTGCTAAATTTAATTGGCGGAAATTGTAAGCGTAAAAAATATAAATCATACAAAGGCGAAGTGGGTGAAAAAGCTCCAAACCTTATTAATCGAGATTTTTATTCTAAAAAACCATTGCAAAAATGTTACACTGACATTACCGAATTTGCTTTACCTAGTCATTCTCAAAAACTTTATTTGTCAGCTATTTTAGATGGTTATAATAGCGAAATTATCAGTTTTACTATATCTCGCTCCCCAAATTTATTGCAAGTTGAAAAAATGCTTAAAAAGGCTTTCACAAAAGCTAAATATAGTGGAACAATTTTACACAGTGATCAAGGTTGACAATATCAACATAATAGTTATCACAAATTTTTAAATTTTAAAGAGATAAAAGCTTCAATGTCCCGAAAAGGTAATAGTCCAGATAATGGGATGATGGAATCATTTTTTGGAGTTTTAAAAACAGAAATGCTTTATGGCAAGGAACATACTTTTAAATCGCTTGAACAATTAGAAAAAGCTATTATCAATTACATTGATTACTACAATAACAAAAGAATTAAAGTTAAATTAAAAGGAACTTAGCCCTGTCCAATACAGAACTAAGTTCCTTCAATAATTTTTTGTCTAACTTTTGGGGTTCATATCATTTGATTTTTCTTTGTCATTTTTTATTATTGTTCAGCAGATTTTTTAACTTGATATAACGACTTGTTAGCTAATAAAAAATCGTTAGTTTCTTTAAAGTTTAATTTACCATGCATTTTAACTTGAGAACCTTTTGGTACTAAAAGACCTTGATAAAAAATTCTTGGTTTTTGAACTAAAGAATCATTTCATGTGTCATATGAGGAAATGAAATTAAAATTAAGCTCTCTATCATCAATAAAAGCTAAGTCTATTTGTGATGAATTAGAACTTGGCATTTTGATTAATTTAGTTGGTCTATTTGACGGTTTATTTGGTTTTTGAATTAATTGTTGCACAACAATATCGTGTGTTTTTAGTACTTCATTTAATTTTTGGCTATTTAAATAATTTACCTCAAAATCATTAGTAATTTCGTTAATAGCTAAAGAATGGTCTAATTTTTGAATTGGATTAATAATAAATTCATTAAACTCATTAGAGTTTTTTATGATATTTACCTTAGAATCTAAAGGTAATTCACTCACAGATTCATTAGTTAAATCTTTTAAAATGAAATTTTCTTTATTAAAAATTCCCTGTTTGTTTTGTATCTTTTTGATTCTTTGCGAAACTTCAGATCCTTCATAAAATCAGTTATAAAAGTTTTGTGGTTTGTAATGATACTGGCGTGATAATTCACTTGTTAATTGAATGTTTTCATTTTGGGTTGTTCTTTTAAATTCGATTCTTTTTCCTTTAGGAACTACAATGACACTAAAAACACTTTTTGGAGAATCAATATAGGTTTGTATAACTCTAAGATAAACGCTATCGTAATCATCAATTTTAGTTGGGTCAATTACTTGAATATTTATATGGTCTTTTTTCTCATCTTTGAGAAAATAGTCTAAATAAATAGGAGAGCGATCGTTAGATGATTCTAAAATTAGAATATTATTTTGCCTCAAGATACTATCAATACTTTGCCCGTTTAAAAAATCATTTTCAAAAATTTTTTGAATTTTTAAATCAGAAAGAGTTTTAGGAAGTTCGAGTTCTTTAATTTGATACAATGAATTGATTTTATTAGTAATATATTTTGAAAAATCCTCTTTTGAAGTTATTAATGCATGACCATCTTTTAAGAAACGAAAATGGTATTGATTTATTTTATATAAACTATCGCTAAATTGATCAAAGATAATACTATTATTAATTTTTATTCCTTGTTCTTCTTGTTTAAGTCTAAGTAAATTTATAAAATAAGGTCCTTTATCTAGCTGATTGTTATCTTGAGCATTTGGAGGAGTTATGTCTTTTCCTCTTTCAAGCAATGAATCTCCTAGTGTTTGATCATTTTTAGGGATTTTTATGCTTAATGAACAAGAAGTTGTTATTATCGATAACAATGGTGCAGAAAAACTAAATAAAAGAGTTTTAAATAGCTTAATTTTTAATGACATATGTAAATGCTCCTATATCAGGTACTGAATTGTTAAATAAAGCTGACTTATATTTTTTAACAATAATTCTATATTCACCATTTTCAGGAACTTTATATTCTAATAGTTCGTCATTAGAGCTTCATGAATCCGATCGTTCAACAGTTACTCAACCTTCATCTCTCTTATATTTTTGTAAATATAAATCATAATCAGAAAATTTTAATTCTTGTTGTCTCTTTAAAGCTTCTTTGTTTTTTAATCATTGAGCATTAAGATGTGTGTCGTATCAATTATTAGTTTCTCTTTTTTCTGCATTTAATCTATTTAATCTATCTTTTTCAACAACATTGGCTCTAACACCACCGATATGGTTAAAAAGTCATCATCTATTTGCATTATAATTATAATTCGTAGGAATGTTCTCATCATTTATAAGCAATCCGGCATTAAACATTCAAGAAAGTGAAGCTTTTATAGTTTGACCAGAAGAAACCTGAAATCTTTCAGATTCTTCAACTATTTCATCTTTTTTATCATTAAAATCTACACTAAATGTTTTCAAATTATTAGCTGCTTCTTTCATTTTTTCAAAATCAGGAATCCCAGCTCCATATTTATCACTAAAACCGTTTCGTTTCTTTGTTTGTGTTGTATCGTTAGTAGAAACTGCAGAAGCACTTAAAATACTTTTAATTGAAGGTACTCTGTAATTTTCTTCATTATCTAATGATGATTTAATTCTCAAAAGCGTTGAGGTAAGACCAGTAATAACAGGTGCGGCATAACTTGTGCCATGTCGAATTGTATTTCCAGTTTTTTTAAATTTATAACTACCGGGAGCAGCTATAAAAGGTTTAGCTAACCCACTTTCTGATTTATCGAGTTTATAATTTGAATAATAAGCTAATTTGTCATCTCTGACATCATTTCTATATACATCATCAAGAGCCCCAACAACAATAGAATTATATGATAATGCATATCAATTAATTCAACCATGTTCATTGTTATCTTTAAAGTCTTCTGTGTTATTGTTTTCATTTCCCGAAGCAAAAACATTAACAACTCCATATTTTCTTGAAAGATAATCAACTATATAACTTTCTTCTAAATAAAATCTTCTTTCTCAATCGTTTGTAGCTCCATAGCTATGATTGATAATTTTAACATTTTTATCTTTGATGAGTTCTTCTAATCTTGTTTGCCATAAACCATTTTTATCAAACTGAGAAAAATAAAGTTTTGAGTGAGTATCAATCCCTTCATCTCCGCTTGCAACAGAAGAAACAAAAGTTCCATGATCTTTGTGTTTCTTATATTCAGACCCTGTATAATTGTGTAAAACTTCTTCTCCATTGTACTTAAAATTATTAGTTTTAGATGAAAAAAATCTTCCATAAGCTTCTAAAACTCCTACTGAATATGGATAAACATCACTTGAATTTATGTCCCATTCTTTTTGTTTGGTGAAATTAACTGTTCTAAAAACATCATCTTTATTTAAAATGTCATATTGAGTTAAATCATCATCTGTATTGTAACCAAAATTATTTTCATACGGAGTAGAATAATTTAGTTCTTTTGAGGTATTAAAAAAGTTATTTTTATATACAATGAATTTAAAAATATTTTCTTTTGCTTGTAATTTTTTGACAAAATGTTCTCTATCTTTTTCATTATTAAAATAAAACCACACAATTGGTGTTTCTTTACTGATTATAAACTCTTTAAATTTTACTTTCTCTTGCTTAACTAAATTTACAAAATCTAGATTTTGGTGTTCGATATAAGCTGAATTTGATAACTCATTTAAATTATCATATTTGTGATTTAAAAGTAACTTTAATTCAAAGTCATTATTGCTGTCTATAGCTCTTGAATTGATAGATTTATTTTGAGAAAAGGATTCTCTAACTTCAAATTTTTCATTTTTGATACTATCATATCACTGTTTTTGAGTGCCTTGTTTATTTGCATAAACTCCTATACCTGAAACAACAACTCCTGCAGATAAAAGACCTGTTGTAGTAAGTAAGAATTTTACTTTTATTTTGATTTTCATTTTATACCACACATATTTCGAAAAAATTAATGATAAAAGCTCTATATTGATTAAAAGCTTTTATTTATATACATTTAAAGGCAAAATACTTAGCAAAAGCTATTAAATTTACTTTTGTTTTAAATCTATATAAAAATTATACTCTTTTATTAGGTTGTCAAATTGCTTTAATATTTTTTAAATAAAAAAATCTAAATTCTATGCTATATGGTTTGATGTTTTGTAATTATCAAAAGAAAAGCGTGTTTAATTTTCTCTATAAAACGGTATATTTAAATTTATATAATAAATTCACTTAAGGAATCTGTTATATCTGTTATTTTTTAGCAAAAATAATGTTAAATGTAGTGTGAGATAACTAAATAAATAAAAATAAAATCAGAACTTTTCATAGTTCTGATTTTTCTTCACTATTTTTATTATTCAACAGGTTTTTTGTCTTCATATAACGACTTGTTAGCTAATAAAAAGTCGTTAGTTTCTTTAAAGTTTAATTTACTATTAATTTTAACTTGAGAACCTTTTGGAACTAAAAGACCTTGATAAAAAATCCTTGGTTTTTGAGCTAAAGGACCCTTTCATGTATCATCTGAAACTTTAAAATTAAAATTAAATTCCCTTTCATCAATAAAAGCTAAGTTTATTTGCGATGCCGTAGAATTTAGCATTTTAATTAATTTAGCTGGTCTATTTGATGGTTTATTTGCTTTTTGAATTAATCGTTGCACGACAATATCGTGTGTTTTTAGTACTTCATTTAATTTTTGAGCATTTAAATAATTTTTTTCAAAATCATTAGTAATTTTATCAATAGTTAAAGGATGGTTTAATTTTTGAGCAACTTTTTGAATTGGAACAATAACAAATTCATTAAACTCATTAGCATTTTTTATGATATTTACCTTAGAAACTAAAGGTAATTCACTTAGTGAATCATTAGTTAAATCTTTTAAAATGAAATTTTCTTTATTAAAAATTCCTTGCTTGTTTTGTATCTTCATGATTATTTCTGAAATTTCAGATCTTTCATGAAATCAATCATAAAAATTTTCTGGTTTGTGAGCATATTGATTATATAAATCGCTAAATAATTGGTTGTTATCATCAGTGATTGTTTCTTTAAATTCAATTCTTTTTTCTTTAGGTACTATAATAACATTAAAAACGCTTTTTTCAGGTAAATCAAGTAAATGAGGAATTGCATGAAGACCACCTTTATGATCAATTTGGGATGGATTAATTACCCAAATGTTTATATGATCTTCTTTTTCTTCTTTGATAGCATATTTTAAACCAATAGGAGAGCGATCGTCAGTTGATTCTAAAACTAAAATGTTATTATTTTTCAAAATATCATCAATGTTTTGTCCGTTTAAAAAATCAGTTTCAAAGATTTTTTGAATTTCTGCATCAGATAGAGTTTTAGGGATTTGGAGTTTTTGGTAAAATAAATTAATTTTTTTAGTAATATAATTTGAAAAATCTTGTTTTGATTTTATTAATACTTTAAAATCTTCTATGAAATGATTAAATTCTTTTTCTTTTTGTTTTAAGTCTGAATGGCCAATGAATTGATCAAAAATAATACTATTATTGGTTTTTATTCCTTGTTCATCTTGTTTAAGTCTAAGTAAATTTATAAAATAAGGTATTTTATCATCAGCATATTCTGAGTAATTTCCTTTATTTGTTTCTCTACCTAGCGTACAAGATACAGTTATTAGCGGCAATAAGGGTGTAGAAAAACCAACTAAAATATTTTTAAATAACTTTGATTTTAATGACATAGGTAAACACTCCTTTATTTTTTGTAAATTCAATTATAAAAGCTTTAATTTTTAATCATATTCTTTTTTACGATTTTTACATCACTATGAAAATTAGTTCTTGTAATTATTATCAGAAAATGTGTTTAATTATCCTTGTAAAAAATAAGTGGATGCATTGAGTATTTAAAAAAATTAAAACACTAACTGAATAAATTTAAATGGTCATTTAAATTTATTCCTTTGTATATTATTTTTCTTCAACTTCGCCATCGATTTCAAAATCATCAACTTTTTCTACTTGATATAACGGCTTGCTAGCTAATAAAAAATCACTGGTTTCTTTAAAGCTTAACTCGCCATGTATTTTGACCTGCGAACCTTTTGGAACTAACAGTCCCTGATAAAAAATTCTTGGTTTTTCAGAAAAAGAATCATTTCATTTGTCATCGTGAGATTCAAAATCAAAATTAAGTTTTCTTTCATCAATAAAAGCTAAGTCTATTTGCGTTCCAGTAGAACTTGGCATTTTAACTAATTTAGCTGGCCTATTTGATGGTTTATTTGGTTTTTTGATAAATCGTTGTATAACAATGTCATATTTTTCAAATATTTCCTTTAAAGTTGGGCGACCTGAAAAGATTGATCTAAAATCCTTAGTAATTGAATCTTCATGTAAAATATTATCCTTATCCGGAACATCTTTTTGAAAAGGAGCTACAAGAAATTCAATAAAATCATCAGGGTCTTTAATAATATGTAGTTTAGAATCGGTTTTAGAATCTAAAGGTAATTTACTGATGTAATCGTCAGTTAAATTTTTAAGAATGAACCTTTCTTTATTAAAAATTCTTTGTTTCTTTTGTATTCTTTTAATTCTTTGATCAATTAAAGTCCCTTCATGAAATCAGTCATAAAAGTTTTCTGGTTTATAAGGATATTGACTATATAAATCGCTTAATATTTGATTATTTTCATCAGTAATTGTTCTTTTGAATTCAAATATTTTGTCTTTAGGAAGTAAAATAACACTAAAAACGTTTTTTAAATACGAAATTGGAAATGCTCCAATAAATTTTTCTTCTTGTTTTCTTTTAGATGGATTAATTGCTAAAATATTTACACGATTTTCTTTCTCTTCTTTGATAGCGTAATCTAAAGCAATAGGAGAATGATCATTAATTGATTCTAAAATTAAAATATCATTTTTTCTCAAAACAACATTAAGGCCTTGTCCACCTAAAAAATCATTTTCAAAGATTTTTTTAATTTCTTCATCAGATAGAGTTTTAGGGAGTTTAAATTCTTCATATAATGAATTAATTTTTTTAGTAATTTTATTGAAAAAACTTTCTTTTGAATATATCCATGTATAAGGTCCATCTAGAAAACGATAAGAAAGTCTTTCTTTTGATGAAGATAAGCTTTTGCCAAATTGATCAAAGATAATACTATTATTGCTTTTTATTCCCTGTTCATCTTGTTTAATTCTAAGTAAATTTGTAAAATAAACTTCTTTTTCATCTAAATTTTTTAAATAATCTTCTCTACTTAATGAGCAAGATGCAGTTATTATTGGTAATAATGGTACAGAAAAACTAACTAAAAGAGTTTTTAATAACTTTGTTTTTAGTGCCATATGTAAATTCTCCTTTTTTCAGATACTCAATTGTTAAATAATTGAATAAATTTTTGTCAGAAAAATAAAATAAACCTCTTAATTGGTTTAATTATAGCAAAATTAAAATGATATAACCCCAAAAGTAGAAACTGAAAATGTAAACTTAAGGTTTTATATCATTATGTTATTTTTTTGCTATTAATTATTACTGTTTTCTAATTTTAAATTCAGTTTTTATAAAGTAATCTCCCTGTCCAAAATCATATACTTGTTCAAGACTTAATCTATTTTTTTCTGTTTCTGTAAATTTAGCATAAAATTTCATTTTTCCATCTTTTTGTTCAAATTTAACAATGTCTGCCATTTTTCTTTTACTATCATAAAAAACCTCGGCTTTAACAAAAGTTACTTCATTATTAACTACAGCTCATTTTTTATATAATTGTTCAACTGTTTCAACAGATTCAATAATTGGTTCTTCAGTGACTTTAGAACGAAATGTTTCTCCCTCTAAATTAACTGTAATATTTTCATATATTTTGCCAACGGGTTTTTTGGGTTTAGGTGTTGTAGAAACTGGATTTTGATTTGAAATAGTAGCTTTATTAGGTTTTGAATTTTTATTTTCTTTAGGTTTTGTTTGAGTTTGATTAGTAGCAGAAGATGTAGATTTTGGTGCATTATTTTGTGGTTTTATTGGTGGTTTTTGTTTATTTTTCTCTGATTTTACTGCGTTATTAACTTTTGGAGTTTCTTTTTTAGAATCTTCAGAAAGTTTTGGATTATCGTTTTTTTGAATTTTTGAAGCAGGTTCTAATTTTAAAAGAGGAGATGTTTTTAAATCTTTAGCAGAATTATCAATTTCTTTTTCTTTTTTAATATCTTTAGAATTGCTATTTTCAGGTGCTATTTTTATCCCTGAAGTATTAGTTGTTGAATCACTTGTTTGACTTTGATTTGGTTGAGATGGACCTTTTGGTTTTTGGTCACTTAAATCTTGCGAAACTTTACCATCATCAGGTTCTTTTTCAGAAATAGAGCAAGATATCCCAGTTATTACTAAAATAGCAGGAGATGCTAAAATCCCTAAGTGTTTAAATATGTTTTTAGTTTTCATAGTACGCTAATTATATAGATAAGTAATTAAAAGTGGATTTGTTTCCACATTTTTTCACAATAATTAGGTTTTAAGTTACAAAAAGCATAAAAAAGTACCTTAGCGGTACTACTATGCACTCTGAAAACTGAATAGTAATTTCTAAAATAATAATTTATTAAAATGTTTTAAATACATCTTAACTTTTAAACCGATCAATTTATTAGTAATGGTCAGCTGAATGTATTACTACACTTACACTTCCATCCTATCAACCTCATAGTCTATAAGGAATTTCAAGGGAATACTTATCTTTGAGGAGGCTTCCCACTTAGATGCTTTCAGCGGTTATCCTTTCCGTACTTAGCTACCCAGCTATGCTTTTGGCAAAACAACTGGAACACCAGCGGTACGTCCACTCCGGTCCTCTCGTACTAAGAGCAGCTCTCATCAATATTCCAACGCCCACATCAGATAGGGACCGAACTGTCTCACGACGTTCTGAACCCAGCTCGCGTACCGCTTTAATTGGCGAACAGCCAAACCCTTGGAACCAACTCCAGCTCCAGGATGCGATGAGCCGACATCGAGGTGCCAAACCTTGCCGTCGATGTGATCTCTTGGGCAAGATAAGCCTGTTATCCCCAGGGTAACTTTTATCCGTTGAGCGACTGCTGTTCCATAACATACAGCCGGATCACTAAGTCCTGCTTTCGCACCTGCTCGACTTGTAGGTCTCGCAGTCAAGCACACTTCTACCTTTGCGCTCTACATATGGTTTCTGACCATATTGAGTGTACCTTTGAACGCCTCCGTTACCTTTTAGGAGGCGACCGCCCCAGTCAAACTACCCACCACGCACTGTCCCCCTACCTGATAAAGGTAGCAGGTTAGAAACTCAACATACCAAGGGTGGTATTTCAAGGATGACTCCATCAAGGCTAGCGCCTTAATCTCACCGTCTCCCACCTATCCTACACATGTTAGGCCAAGTTCCAATACGAAGTTGTAGTAAAGCTCCATGGGGTCTTTTCGTCTTGATGCGGGTACCCAGCGTTTTCACTGGGACCATAATTTCACCGAGTCTAGTGTTGAGACAGTTGAGAGATCATTGCGCCTTTCGTGCAGGTCAGTATTTAGCCGACAAGGAATTTCGCTACCTTAGGACCGTTATAGTTACGGCCGCCGTTCACCCGGGCTTCACTTCAACGCTTCGCTAATAAGCTAACGCATCCGCTTAACCTTCGGGCACTGGGCAGGCTTCACCCCCTATACTTCACCTTGCGGTTTAGCAGAGAGCTGTGTTTTTGATAAACAGTTGCCCCTCACAATTTACTGTGGCCTATGAATATAGGCACCCCTTCTTGCGAACTTACGGGGTCATTTTGCAGAGTTCCTTAACACTAGTTTTCTCGCTCGCCTTAGAATACTCATCTTGGGAACGTGTGTCCGTTCTTGGTACAGGTACCAATAATGTTATAACGCTTAGAAGCTTTTCTTGGAAGCATGAAATCACACAATTTGACATTAAAGCCTATGCATCGCTTCTCCCAGTTATAGAACACGCATTTAACTATGTTCACCAGTAAAAGCTTACCCCTAAATCCATTAATAGGTAGTGCTATCCTTCTCCGTTACTCCATCACTTATTATTGATAGTACAGGAATATTAACCTGTTGTCCATCGGATACGCTTTTCAGCCTCTCCTTAGGTCCTGACTAACCCTGGGTGGACGAACCTTGCCCAGGAAACCTTTCCCAATAGGCGTTGTAGATTCTCACTACAAATCGTTACTCATACCGGCATTCTCACTTCTAAATGCTCCACCAGTTCTCACGATCTGACTTCACTGCGTTTAGAACGCTCCTCTAACGTACATAAATGTACCCGTGGCTTCGGTATTGTGTTTACTCCCGTTACATTATTGGCGCAGGGTCTCTTGACTAGTGAGCTATTACGCACTCTTTAAAGGATGGCTGCTTCTAAGCCAACCTCCTAGTTGTTTATGAAACCCCACAACCTTTCTGACTTAACACAATTTTGGGACCTTAGCCGACGATCTGGGTTGTTGCCCTCGCGAGCCGGGACGTTAGCACCCCGGTTCCGACTGCATGATAATACACAATGGTATTCGGAGTTTGATTATAGTCAGTACCGCTAGGCGCGGCCATTCCATATTCAGTGCTCTACCACCAAAGTTTAACATCACACGCTAGCCCTAAAGCTATTTCGAGGAGAACCAGCTATCTCCAAGTTCGATTGGAATTTCTCCGCTATTCACAAGTCATCCGGGCACTTTTCAGCGTACTACGGTTCGACCCTCCACTTGGGATTAACCAAGCTTCAGTCTGCTCATGAATAGATCACCTGGTTTCGGGTATATGTCATCATACTAATGTCGCCCTATTTAGACTCGATTTCTCTACGGCTCCGCTTTTTTCCACTTAACCTCGCATGATAACATAACTCGCCGGTCCATACTGCAAGATGTACGCCATCACCCATTAACGGGCTCTGACTAATTGTAAGTAAGTGGTTTCAGAATCTCTTTCACTCCCCTCCCGGGGTTCTTTTCACCTTTCCCTCACGGTACTAGTTCACTATCGGTGTCTGGTTAGTATTTAGCCTTACCGGATGGTCCCGGCTGGTTCAGACAGGGTTTCACGTGCCCCGCCCTACTCAGGATGCTATCAGAAGATTTTGCCATTTCGCATACGGGAGTATCACCCTCTATGCTTTAGTTTCCCAACTAATTTTGCTATGACAAAATTTTGTAACTTCATGTAGATAGTCCTACAACCCCAACATATGTTGGTTTGGGCTATTCCACTTTCGCTCGCCGCTACTGATGGAATCATTATTTATTTTCTTTTCCTGTTGCTACTAAGATGTTTCAGTTCACAACGTCTCTCGTCTATAGCGACTATAGATTCATCGCTAAGCAGTTAGACTTTCCTCTAACTAGGTTTCCCCATTCGGACATCCCCGTATCGTAGCGTATATCCAGCTCCACGAGGCTTTTCGCAGGTAATCACGTCCTTCATCGACTTCCAGACCCAAGGCATCCACCACAAACTCTTACTTATTTAAAAGTTATGTATTTTCCTATTGTTGATGTATTCAAAGACATTTTAATAAACTATTATTACTAATAATTTATAACTCGGTATCACAAAACAAATTGACTAATTGTTTTATTTGATGTCGTTGTTATATTAATTAAATATCTTTACTATTCAGTTTTCAAAGAACATATTTGAGAGATTAAAGTTCTCTCAAAACTAGATATATATCACTTGGACTATTCAACAAGCTACATGACTGATTTTTAAAAAATAGTCTTTAAGGTAAATTAAACATCTAATTTAGATGTTTTTATGTACTCCGTAGAAAGGAGGTGATCCATCCCCACGTTCTCGTAGGGATACCTTGTTACGACTTAACCCCAGTCACCAGTCCTGCCTTAGGCGGTTGTTTCCGTAGTTAACAAAACCGACTTCGGGCATTACCAGCTCCCGTGGTTTGACGGGCGGTGTGTACAAGACCCGAGAACGTATTCACCGTAGCGTAGCTGATCTACGATTACTAGCGATTCCGACTTCATGAAGTCGAGTTGCAGACTTCAATCCGAACTGAGAATAGTTTTTTGAGATTTGCTCCATGTTGCCATCTTGCTTCTCTTTGTACTATCCATTGTAGCACGTGTGTTGCCCCACTCGTAAGAGGCATGATGATTTGACGTCGTCCCCACCTTCCTCCCAGTTACCTAGGCAGTCTCCTTAGAACATTTAACTAAGGACAAGGGTTGCGCTCGTTGCAGGACTTAACCGAACATCTCACGACACGAGCTGACGACAACCATGCACCATCTGTCATTCTGTTAACCTCCACTATATCTCTATAGCTTTGCAGAAGATGTCAAGAGTGGGTAAGGTTCTACGCGTATCTTCAAATTAAACCACATGCTCCACCGCTTGTGCGGATCCCCGTCAATTCCTTTAAGTTTCACTCTTGCGAGCATACTACTCAGGCGGATGATTTAATGCGTTAGCTGCGCCGATGGTGTCCATCAGCTAATCATCATCGTTTACGGCGTGGACTACCAGGGTATCTAATCCTGTTTGCTCCCCACGCTTTCGTCTCTCAGTGTCAGTGTATTCCCAGTTAATTGCCTTCGCCATGTTGGTGTTCTTCCTTATATCTACGCATTCCACCGCTTCACAAGGAATTCCATTAACCTCTAAATAACTCTAGTTTATCAGTATCCAACGCGATTTGGGGTTGAGCCCCAAGTTTTGACGCCAGACTTAATAAACAACCTACAGACGCTTTACGCCCAATAATTCCGGATAACGCTTGCAACCTATGTATTACCGCGGCTGCTGGCACATAGTTAGCCGTTGCTTTCTGACAAGGTACCGTCAAGGTAATGTCATTTCCTACACTACTTTTTCTTCCCTTATAACAGCAGTTTACAACCCGAAGGCCGTCCTCCTGCACGCTGTGTCGCTCCATCAAGCTTTCGCTCATTGTGGAAAATTCCCTACTGCTGCCTCCCGTAGGAGTCTGGGCCGTATCTCAGTCCCAGTGTGGCGGTTCAGTCTCTCAACCCCGCTAAACATCATCGCCTTGGTAAGCTTTTACCTTACCAACTAGCTAATGTTCCGCACCCCGATCCTTTAGTGAAGCAAACGCTTCTTTGATATTATCAACATGCGTTGGTAATAAATATCCGGCATTAGCGCTAATTTCTCAGCGTTATTCCAATCTAAAGGGTACGTTAAGTACGTGTTACTCACCCATTCGCCGCTAAGTTTATAAATAAACTCCGCTCGACATGCATGTATTAGGCACACAGCCAGCGTTCATCCTGAGCCAGGATCAAACTCTCGAAAAAATTGACTGTCATGTATTGTTATATATCTAGTTTTCAAAGAACTTTTTGAGTTGTTAGCTTTCTAATTATACTAATAAAAATTTTTTTCAAAAGAATTTATTAAAAATTTATTTTAAAAAAATTAAAAAAATTAGCTTTAAGCTAATACATCTCTTTGGTTAATGGTAATAATTTGATTATCTTGTTTATTAGTATTTAAAATTAGTAAAACCGCATTTAATTGGGTAGGATTATCACTAACTTCAAAGCGTTGCTTGGTATTAAAACGCATCTTATTATATACTGGTTCATAACTAGCTCCAATGGCACAATCTTGCGGACCAGTCATACCCACATCGGTAATAAATAAAGTTCCCTTTGGCAAAGTTCGACCATCAGAAGTTTGCACATGGGTGTGCGTTCCACAGATTGCATCAGCAGTTCCATCTGCATACAGTCCAAAAACATTTTTTTCGCTGGTAGTTTCTCCGTGAAAATCTACAAAAACAAAATCATGCTCATACTTTTGAATAACATAATCAAAAGCATCAAAAAAGTTATTAGCAACATCTTGTTTTCATGGAGATAGCAATGGATTAAAGCTAATTCCCATTAGTGAGATAACCAACAACTTCTGCTTATTGACTTCAAAGACCTTTGCTCCAACACCTGGATAAATATCTTCAACATTTAAAGGTCTAATAATGTTACTATTATTAATAAAAGTTGCAATATCATCTTTAGCTCAAACGTGATTGCCCATAGTAATGACATTAACACCTAAACTCTTTAATTTGAGATAATCATTATAAGTTAACCCTTTACGCCCTGAAACATTTTCTCCTTGAGCAATAATAAAATCAGGCTGATATTGTTCCCTTAACTTAGGAAGTGTTGCTTCAAGGGTTTGTAATCCTCGTTTGCCAAAAATATCACCAAAAAATAAAATTTTAAGTTGTGCCATAGTTAAAATAATTATAAAACATAAGTTTTTATTTAAAACTAATAATGAGAAATTGTTTAAACACTTTATCAGATAAAAAGTATCTTTTATATTGAATTATTTGTAAAGAAAAACTGATACAAATTATGTATCAGTTTTTTGTATTAAATCTTATTTAAATACTATCAGGTAAATCTAAATATTCATATTCTTTTGGATTTTTAAAAAACATTAATGTGGTTTCATATGAACCTAAATCAAGTTTAAATTGATTCATATATTTTGAATTACGTTCTAAAAATAAATCAATATCATCTCTAAGTTCATATGTTGGATTTTCCGGATTTTCTCCTTCGAATAAATCAAAATTTGTTAAATCAATGGCTTTTCATCGATTATCAACTTTAACTTCATTTCAAGCGTGATAACCACTAACAATAGTAGATTGAGGATCTCCTAAATATGGCCCACTAACAATTCTTACTGGAATATTCAAAATTGTAAGTGCCGCTGCTAAATTCATTGAATATCCAACACATTGAATTTCAGGGTCATTAGTAAAAATTTGAGCCGGATTATAAAATCCGTATCCATTATAGTTATAATAAACATTTACAGGAAAATATAAATATAATGAATTAGTCGCAATATAATAGGCAACTGCTTTAATTTTAGTTTCGTCATTTCAATTTTTGTTAATAATATTTGGTAAAACTTTTTTTCAATGATTAAATCATCTTTTATATTCGGGGATTGGATTAATTCAAGAGTCTATTTTTAGTTTTTTAATTTCTTCGTCACTATAATTTTCTGATCCGTCGGCTGTAAATTGTCCATAAGTACTAAATAAATTATTAAATCTTATTCGTTTTGGATTTATTAATTCACTTTCTATACTTTTGTATTTGGCATCTGAAAATAAATTTGGTTTTTCAAACAAAAGATTATTGTAAATTTTATAATTTTCGTGTGATCCAATTTTTGGTTTGTCTTTGAGTTCTACTAGTTTTTGATAGTCATAAAATTTTTTGTAATCAAAATTTTTTATTGAACTTCAGTCCAAAAATTGGTACTCTTTATTATCAAACAAATCTTTTTTAAATTTAAAAGTTGGTTTTTGAAAAGAAACTTTTGATAAATTAAGTCTATTAATTTCGTTACTTACTGCTATTTCTTTATTAAAATCTCCCGAAAAAATTTTTAGTCCTTTTTGTTTAACGTCATTGTCATTCACTTTTTCTGGGTTTTGTTCATTTATGTTTCAAAGTTTAAAATAGCTATTTGGTTGAAAATTAATTTGTCTTGCTAAATAATCGCTAATTATTTTATTATCTTTAAATTTCGGATCTATTTGTAAAGCGGAGATATCTTTATCTTCAATTTTAGGGATTTGATCTTTTTTCTCTACAAAAATTCAATTTCATCTTCGATAATATTTAAGCCAATTAGCGATAAATTCATCATTAACTAATATCTTTTTAAAATTTCCACTGTAATATTTATCTGGAGACAAAGAAAAGTCGTTATTTTTATCAATTCCTCATTGAAAATCTACATATTTATCATAATTATTTTGATAATAATATAAAAATTTTTTTAACCTTTTAAGTGGCTGAAGATAATATGGATGTTGTTCATATAATTTAATTTGTTCTTTTAATTTGTAAATATAAAAATCTTTGAGAGAATTTCTTACTACATTTGTCGGTTCTTCTTTAGCAGATCTAATTAAATTTAAAGATTTAGCATACAATTTATTTCATTCATTTTTATCGCTTTCCGAAGCAATCAATTCATTTTTACTTAAAAATGAAGATTTTCAAATTTTATATCTGCTAAAAAAAGAATTTCAATTACTTTTAAAAATTTCTAAATAATCTTTGAAAGTTTTTGCTCTTTCAATTTGTTCAATTTTTTTATTTATAAGCAATATGAATTTATCTAATGATGGAAGATTTGTGGTGTCTACCAAAACTTCTTGAAGATTAGATTTTAAAGTTTTTAATTTTTTGTTTTGTTCATCTGATAACAAATATTCAATTGGTTTTGGAATTGGTTTTGGAATTGGTTTTGGAATTGGTTTTTCGGTTCTTTTTTCTCCACTAATTAGAGATTTGGTAACTTTATTATCTATATCTGGCGAAGTAGCCATTGAACTATTGGAGATATTTTTAATCTTCAAAACTTCTTTATCATCTTTTTTTGGCGAATCTATAGGTATTTTTTGCTGGTTATTTTTAGGAATAACTTTTGGAGTTTTGGTTGTAATAGAATTGTTTTCTTTTTCTACTAAAACTATTGGTATTTTAGGATTTTTAATAGATTCTTCACCAGTTATAACGCGTTTTTCAGGGTTTTTTTCTATTGATGAGGTTATTTCTGCTTGTTCTATATTTTTTTCATTAAAAATATTTGAATTTTTTGTTTTTAAATTAGTTTTCTTAACAAAAACTAAAGGTAAAACAATCGTAGTAATTAAAACTATCCCACCAACTAACACTAATGATCATTTGGATTTATTATACGATAAAACTTTTGAAAATTTCATTTTTAAAATTGCCTTTCAAATTTCAAAAAATTCTTTATTCGTCGTCATCGACTGCAACCATTACAGTTGGTGAAGTTATTACTAAATTGTAATAGTCTAAACCTCTACCATAGTCTTTAGTGAATAAATTAGCAACAACATTAGTAAATTCGAATTTCCCAAATTCAATCCTTCTAACAACAACAAATTGTAGTGAAGTGGTTTTTCCTGCATTGGTTTCTTTTTCAGATAAATTTAATTTAAACGAATATTTTCTATCATTATTAAACGCATCTAAAGGGATTTGAACTTTTTTTACCTTAAGTTTATTTGCATCATCGGTTTCGTTAGCATCAATATAGTAAATTTTGAATTTATATTGATAATTACCTCTACTTAAAATATTGATTCTATTAAGAACAGAAACTTGTTGTGGTTTTTTCGGATTTCCAGTAAAATTATAAAAATATTCCCCATATTTTTGTTTATCTGTGTTGGTGTTTTTATATCCAGTTCCGTAAAGTTCTGTACCAAAACCGTATGGTTGATAGAATAAAACATGTTTAGTCGCGTTTTTGTATAATTTTGAATTTAAAATTAAATTTTTAAACTTAGTATAATTTGTTGTCATTGTAGATAAATCGCTTCTAACTTTTGATAATTGAGTTTCAATAGAAGTTTTTTCAACTTGAGAAGATTTTAATTGGTTTGTAACAGTTTGAATTTGGTTTTGTAAAGAATTTATTAAAGAGTTTTTTTCAATCAAATTTTTTTTATAGTTTTGGTTTTCGTTATTTAAATTTTTAATTGTAAAAGCTTTACCTCGAATTTCATCGTTTGCAAGATCAAGTTGATTTTGAAGTTTTTTACTTAAATTGTTTTTTGAATTTAAAGTGTTTTCAGTTTTAGCAACAATTTTCTTTTGCAGTTGTATAGTTTCTGTATATAAGTTAATAATTCTGTTTGTGTATTCATTTATAAAATCAATTTGCTTTTCTGCATTATTTTCTGGAGTTTGTAAATCGCTCAAAGCAAGTAATTTTTTAATTTCTGAAACATTAATTTGTCATTGTTCAGCAGCTAACTTAATTTTAATTGCGAGACTTTTTCTATTTTTATATTCTCTTGTTAATGAATTAACATTTGAAACTAAAAGAGTTGAATAAATATTTTGCCTTTGGCTTAAATTATTAACATTTTTTTGAAGTTCAGCTATTGAACTATTTAATGAAGAAATTGAATTATTTAATATTGCGGTATTGATATCATAATCTTGCTGTAACGCACTTTGGTAAGCACTATTAAGATTAGTTGAAAGTTCAATTAAAGACTTAATATTTGCCTGATTTTGCTCTAAATTAGCACGTTCATCAAAAGTTGGAGCAATCTTTGCTAATTGAGATCTTAAATGTGAAAAGTCCAAATTTTGATTTACACTCCCAAGAAAGTCTTGAGCTTTAGTTTTAATATTATCATATAACTCTTTAACATTGTCATAAACTGTTTTAGCTTCCACTTTGCTAATTATTATTTGAGTATTTAAAGCTTCAAGCTGAGATTGTGTTGTTCTTAAGGTTTCTTGAGTTTTAGTTAATATTATTTTATTTTTTTCTAATTCTGCTCGAACAGAATTTAAGGCATTTTGAGTATTAGTAAGTTCTTGATTTTTTGCATTAAGTTCAGATTGAGTTGCTACTAATTCCTCTTTAGTAGAATTTAAACTTTCTAAAGTATTTTGGTATTGAACTTTTAGTGTATCTAAAACATTGCTTTTGTACTCTTGAATAACTTCTTGAGCCACTTTTAAAGCATTATTAACTACAGTTATAAAAGTTTGAGAATAATTATCTGCTGTGTATTGAGTTTTTAAATTAGTTAAAATTTCAATTTGATTCTTTAATTTATCCGCTGAAGCATCAGCATTTGCATCGCTAGAACTTCTTATTGTTTGTTCAATTGTGTCCAAAGTAGTAATTTGATTTTCAAGAACTAAAGCTAAATTACTCATTAAATCATTTTTGGTTTGTTCAAGATTTTGTTCTAAAGTAGTTTTTTGATTATTTAAACTATCTACTTGATTTTGAAGTTCATTGTTTTGCTGTTCTAAATTGTTTATTTGCTGAGATTGAGCGGAAATGTGTGAAATTTTTTGCTTTATTTCTTTTTCATATAAAGTATTAATTAAATCTTTAACTGAATCATATTCTTTGATGATTCTTTCAAAACTTTTGTTTACATCATTCAAATCATAACTTTGAATATTTGAATAGTCATTATCATCTTGTGCATCAGTTAAAGACTGATTCATTTGTTCAAATAACTGATTAAAATAAGCTTCTTTTGTTGTTAAAAGTTTTAAAGTACTATTAACTTTGGTTTTAATTTTTTCGACTTGAACTTTATCAGTTTTTTCAAATTTAGAATCATCAAAATCTTTTAATGTACCTTTAAATTCTGACATTCATTTTAAGTAAAAACCTAGCTGAGAGATAAGTTTTTCGGCTAATTCTTTAATTTTCTCGTCTCTTTGAGTAATTTGATCGTTTAAATCATCAACTTCTTGTTTATGTTTCCTAATTTGATTGCTAACTAAATTAATGACATTAGTTAATTGAGTAAGAAAAGTATTTTGAGCTTTTTGGATTGAGTTAAAAGCTTTTACTGCACTGCTTGTGTTATTAAAGGTTATTGATTTTAATGAATTTGATAGATTTTTGACTTTTTTAAGTGAACTTGCAATTGCTTTTTGTGAATCTTCAGTAAAGTTATTGCTATTATCTGAAAGTTTTTTTAGCGTTTTAGTTAGAGATAATACTTTTTTACTTAAACTCTCTTTCCAATTTAAAAATGGTTGCTCAAATGCTTTAAATCCATCATTTGAAGCTTTTGGATTACTTATATTACTTGAAAGCTTATCTAAATTTGCATTAGATGAAGTCAAATTACTTAAATCTTGAGCAAATAATTGCAATTGCTCTCTTTGAATTTTTAAGTTTTGTACTTTACTTTTATCTTGTTTGTTTGCCTCACTATATTCACGGAGTTGAAAACTAAGATTATTTATTTTGGTATTTAAAAAACTAATTTGGTTTTGATTAATAGTTTTACCGCTTCCGATCCCTATACCAATACCGGTTCCCAGAAGCAAAAAACCTCCAAAAGATAATAAAAATCTTTTGGTTGATTTTTTATTTATTTTTTTCATGATGATCTCCTAAACAATTTGTTTTAATTACTTAGCATTTATTTAACTAAATTAATTAAAGTCAACCTCATATATACTTGAAAAATCAAAATTATTTGCATAATTTTAATCCTTATTTATTTAAGTATTTCAAGTTCTGAAGCATTATTTTTAAGGAGTTTAAAAGAATTAGTTTAATTTATCAAAATTCTTGTTTTAAAATATTTGTTGCTGATTTTTTATGTTTTAAAATAAGTTAAGTATGATTTTAATTAAAAACTACTCAAAAAACAATAAAAAACTTAAAAATAAAAATGCTTTTCATTAATTTAATTATAATTTTACTTAAGATTAAACCCAAGTAAAAAGCAATTTTTCTTAAGAAATTGTGGAAATTTTCCACAAAATAACTATATTTTTAAGCTTTTTATCATTTTTTTGAAAATTAATTATTTTTAATAATGATAAACAAATAAAAGGGATTAAATTCGGAAAATTTAAATAAGCCTTTAATATCTATACATTAAAAAATAACCGAAAAAAATATTATATTAATTTTTCAACATCAATTTTTAGCCTAATTATATTTATGAAAATCTCGCAATATTTATTGAATTTTTAAAAAATCTATAATAAATATTTTTTCTTAAAATATTAAAGAAAAGAAAAAACCACAAAAATACATTGATTTTGTGGTTAATTTTTCTTATTTTTTCAAAAAAATTCTTTTTATTTCTATGCATTTTAAATATATAATTAAAGTGCCATACGAAAAGCTCTTTGGTTTGAAAATCTCTAATTCTTTTTTAAGTGGCATCTTATTAAAGTTTTTTTGATAATAAAAAAACAAATTATAAAAATAAAAATTTTTATAATTTGCTATCCAAACAGTAAAAAGTATTGGCAATCAAAACTAAAGTTTGTATAAAAGCATATTTAAAAGTGAAAAATGCTTTTTATAACAATCAAATAGAATCTTTGCGAGACTGTTTAAATTTTTGTTGCATCTAAAATGTTGCAAAAACTAATTTAGTTCTTACAAAAAGGTCTTAAGTTTTTAAAGTAATTTTTATCTTTTAATTTTAAATATATCTGAAGTTAATTTAGATTGTAAATGCAAACTTTTTAAATAAAAAACTCAAGGAGGTAAATAGCATAATTTAGATAAAGTTTTTAATTTTAAATAACATAATCTAAAAATACCATCTTTAAAACTAATATTGAGTGTTAATTAGATAATTGTGCAAATATTTTTTAATTTAATTATTAGTAAATATTCAAATGCAACAGATTAATATTATAACACAAATATTTTTTTAAAATGTATTTTAAAATAAAAAAGATTGAAAATCTTATCAATAAATCTTTGATTTTGTTTTGGTAAAAACTTTATCTAAAGTTAGGAAAATTCTAGTAGTATTTGTTTTACTTTTTATAAATAAATGTTTCTGATTATTTTTCCAGTTTTCTTATAACAGAAACTCAAAAAGTAAAATTTGCAATTAAACTTAAACATAGTTTTTAAAACTTAAAAGGAATTTTTAAAGTTCTATTCTTAAGTCTTAAAAATTCATATAAAAACTGGAAATATTAACAATATAAACAACAAGGAGAAACATGAAATTATCAAGAAAAAGGAATTTACTTTTATCTTTTGCAGGAGCATTACTTTTAGGGACTGGTATTGGTATTGGGTTTGGAACCGGTAAAACTGTTAATCAAAACCAAATTGGTTTTTTAAGTAGTAAAATAAATTCTCTTAATTTTGAACTTCAACAATATAATCAAGCAAATAAAGTTGCTAAATTAAAAATTAATAACTTAAAAACTCAAAGTGAGAAATTGCAATTATTTGTTAAAGACTTAAATGAGTTAAATTTATCTAGTGAGAATTTAAGTGATCTTTCGAGCAAAATAACTCAAGAAAAAGTCTCAGATGATGGATTTAAAGCATTTGAGCAACCTTTTTCAACTTGAAAGAGCAATTTAGTTAATAAAATCTCGACATTAAATACAACTTTAAAAAATCTTTCGTCCAATAACGATAGTCTAAGTGGAGAAACTCAGCAAGGCATTAATACTTCGCTTAACAAAATTAAAGAATTACTTAATTCATTAGAAAAGATCGCATTTGCCTTCACTGATACTAATAGTGTAATTAAAGTTTTTGAGTCAATTCAAAAAGCTCAAAACACTTTTCTTGCTCAACTAACTAATATTATTAGTTTAATTACTATTGAAATTAGCAAACACAATCAAGCAACTAATGAACTTAATGAAGAAATTGCTCAAAGAGACGAGAAAATTAAAGAATTAGTAAAAAAACTTACTAATCAACTAAATTTCTACTTAAAATTAATTTCTAGATTGAGAAAAAATCTAAAGCAATTTAATAAGTTGAACTTTGAACAAGTGGATAAAACAACAGGCGAAAAAATCAAAACCAAAATTAATAAAACTTTAAAACTTTTAAAATCAAAGGAAACTCATTTTAAACAATTACTTGACCAAATAAATCAATCTTTAGTAGATGCAAAAAATGATAATGACTACTCATCAGTGCAAAGTTATGATTTAAATGAAGTTAATAAAGGTTTTGAAAAAATTGTTAATGAATACGATTTAATTAGAAGTTCTGTTATTTCTTTATATGAAAAAAATAATCAAGAAAGAGGTTTACAAATTGTTAATTTACAAAATCAAAACAATGCTCTTCAATCTCAAATAGATACTTTAAATGAGCAAAAAACTGATTTAGAACAAAATCTTGAACAAACCAAAAATGATTTAACAAATAACCTAGCTTCAATTCTTGAAAATCAAATTACTACTTTAAGTGGAATTGAACAAACAATTAGAAATTCAAATTATTTAGACTCTGAAACCTTAGCAGATAATCTTCAGGAGCAAATTAATTCATTAAATAATCTCAAAGATAAATACAATAATGAAAATTACAAAGAAACTTTTATCCCAACTATAAAACAAGCTCTAACATCAGCTCAAAATGCTATAGAACAATACAAACAAAATATCTTTGAACCGCTTAAGAGTGACCACCAAAGAACTTTAGAAAGTTTAAATTCTACTAAAGAGGAATTGGTTTCAACTCAATCTGAACTTAATGCAAAAAATCAAGAAATTGCTAATACTCAAAATTCTTTAAATGCCGTTCGAGCAGAATTAGAACAAAATAAAATAATATTAACTAAAACTCAAGAAACCTTAAGAACAACACAATCTCAGCTTGAAGGGTTGAATACTCAAATAACAACTAACAAAATCCAAGCTAAAGCTGTTTATGATACTGCTAAGGCATTATATGAAAATCTTAAAAGTAAAGCTCAAAACTTCCTCAGAAGTATAAGTCAAAATGTGAACTTTTCACAATTAAGTACTCAATTAGCAGAGGTGTCACCAACTTTTGATGATAATACTACATTAGAACAGAATCAAGCAACCATTAAGTCTTTGATTGAACTTTCGACCAATCTTAATAATGCTTATCAAAGTGCATTACAACAAGATTATGATTCTAGAACAACAACACTAAATAACACAATTTCTTCATTAAATGGCTTAAAAGATCAGCTTCAGAGAAATATTAATAATTTAATTCAAAAACAAACTAATCTTTCAAGTAGTTTGAATGCGAATATTAATTCTCTATCAAGAGAATATACAGATATAAAAACAAAAGCTAATAAAGTTAAAAATAAAGCTAAGCAATGACAAATTGATGTTTCAAGAATTGAAAAATTACTTGCTATAAGCAATTTAAACAATCCTAGAAACAACTTGGATGAACAAATTAATTTTATTAATGAATACATTACACGAATTAGCAATTTAACCACCGAAGTTTTTGAATTGCAAAATAAAATAATTACTAAAACTGAAAAGCGAATAACTAAAAATATAGCTGATCAAGATCAAGGCACAAATGACCAAATATCAGCACTTAATAATTCCTTAAGATTAAAGGAACAACAAATTAATGGATTGAATAAAAGAATTTCTAATCTTATTGATCAAATTAATAATAAAATTTGAGAAACTCACTTAGATGAAAAAAATAGTCAAATTAGTAATTTAAACCAACAAATTAAAACACTAGAAAAACAAATAGAAAAAGGTCGAACCGACTTAACTGAAATGACATCTAAATATACAGAATATAAGAACTTAATCTTCAATTCAGATTGATTTAGTTGAGCAACAACATCTGAAAATTACTATGATGAATGATTTTTTGGAAACGCATATTCAACTGATAGCGACAAAGATAAATATGGAAAATTTTTTACAAAATTTAATCCAGGTAAAAAACCGCAAATTGTTGCTGCTATAAATAGTATTAAAGTTTTACCAGCTAAACATATAAAGGATACGCCTTTTAAATTTAAAATTTCTTATATTGATCTAAATGACAATAATAAGATTAAAACAATTATAAAAAATATTAGCTATTTAGATGCTCTTGAAAGAAATGAATATGCTTTTTCAATATCAAAACGAATCGAAGAACCAGAAGATGGTGTTACGCAAATTACCGAAGAATTTGTTGTGGTTAAATATATGAATAATCTTGGTTTCGAATTTACAAATGTTGTTGCTACATACTTTTCTGATATCCCAAGAGATAATAGACTTTTTGACGAAATGACAGGAATAACATACGAGGAACCAGAATATGATTTACCTTTTAGGGCTAAAAATCCTGTAGTTTCTGTTGTGACAGTTTAAATAAAAGAAGTATTGAAAAAAATATTTTTAAAGGAACTTAGTTTTGTGCTTTATAGGACTAAGTTCCTTTATTTTTTTAAATTTTTAATTCACAAAGATGCATCAGTTTAGTAATATATTATATTGTTTATTTATTACCAATAAATTACATTGATAAAGTTTTTTGTAAAAATGTTTTTACATGGCTATATATTTTAATTTTGTTTTCTTGAATTAATTACATAAAAAATGCACCCTTTAAGTTAGACAATTAAAGACTAACTTAAAGGGTGCATTTAATTTATTAGTAATTAAATTTATTTAACATGTGCAGCATCCACAAAATTTGGATCAACTGTATATCCTTTTGGAAGTGAAGTGTATAATTCTTCGGTTGGATTATAAGTAAATTTATTTTCTGAACTATATGATAAATATCCTTTATAAATATCAACCATATATCATTTATTGGTTTTTTTATCAAAAAATTCTAATCAATAAGTTTCACGTTCTTTATCTTCATTTGGATATTGGTGGGTTCCTTTAATAAGTTGAACATCATAAACTCCAATTATAAATAAAAAATATCCATAAAGTTCAACAAGATGATTAATGTTAGTTCTTGCAATAGAAATTCCTTTATTAAGTTTTTTTCTTGAATTTTCTATATCGTCTTTAAAAGAGGCTTCTAGCTTAGACAATTCTTCCTGTTTAGAGATAATTGTTTGTTGAGAGGCGTTTTGTTCTCTTAAAGTTTTTAATTCATTAAAAACTGTTTTAAAATTATTTAATCTTTGATGAATTAAGCTTTGTTTTTGCTTAGCTAAAATATAATTTTTTGAAGAAGTATCATCATTTTTTTCTAAACTTTCAACTTTTAAATCTGCATTTGTTACTGACTCAAAGTTAACTAAATCTAAATTATTTTCAAAAAATTCCTTAGGATTGTCCAAAAAATCTTTTCTTAACTTTAGATTCTTATCAATTTCGGAAGTTTCGCTAAAAACTTTAAATAAATCACTTTTTTGATTATCTTCAGGATTTTGTGATGTTAAAAGAAATTCTGGCCCAAATCCAAGTGCCATTCCAGGTGCTTTAAGTTCATCTGAAACTACAAATTTTTGATTTTTCATATAATTAAATAATTTTAAATATACATTTTTAGTATCTTCTATTTGGCTTGAAGTTAGACGATCCTTAACTTGCTTAGCAACATTAATAAAATGACTATAAGGAATTGAATTAAACGGTACTTGAGATTTATTATATTGAAAAATAATTGTATTGACATCCCCAAAATTATCACGAGTAACAGTTATCAATGAATTAGAATCATTTTCAGGTAGCGATATTTTTTTTAAAAATTCAGCATATAGTGGTGTGTCTTTCAAAAAATGAGAAATAACTTTGATTACCTTTTCCTTGTCTATAAATTTTTTAGGATTACTTTTATCAATAAATGATAAGTTGTTTAATCGATTATATAAATCATGAATTTCTTCTTCTAATTGAGTAAATTCTTGCTTTTTGGAATCATTATTAAAATTTGCAGAAACTAATAATGAAAGATTTTTGTTATTTGATAAGGATTGATATTCTTCAGTTTTTTTCTGTAATAATTTTCATTGTTCTTGGAAAAATTTTAGGGCATTTTCATTGGTAATTTTCTGTTCTAAATTAGAATTAGCATTAAATTTATTATTTTCAATTGTAACCAAACCTTTGAGAGTCTTTTTTGCTTCATTATTATTAACTGAATAAGTTCCATCAATTTTGTAAATCACATCTTTGAAATTTAAATTTAAATTAGCTTTATTATATAAACTATTTTCAAAACTTAATAAAGAATTATTTTGATAATTTGTAGCAACACGCTGCTTGAATTTAACTAAAAAAGGGTTTTTCTGTGAATATGATTTAGCATATATAACAATAGGATGATCTTCATATAAACATGAAATTGCACTAGTGCTAGCTAAACTAATTGTTAGCAATGATAATAAAAATTTTAATGTATTTTTCTTTTTCATAGCTTTTAAAACATTTCTGAATATTTTCATGATTTAATTCCAGCATAAGAAGTGATAGAACCCATCACAAAAACAATACAAAAAAACGATAATCCTCCTATAGCATATGCTCTAACATATTTATAAACATCTAAAATGTCTTTTTCGATCACAACACTTGATGTTGAATAAATAGTTGAACTAGCAAAATTAATCACATATGAAAGTATAATAATCATAACAAAAGAAATGATTGATAATATAAGTCAAATAATAACTTTTCTTTTATAATTTTTCATCATTACCCCTTAATTGTTGAACCTTGTCTTGACACAGCACGCATAATTCATTTTCTAGCAAGTAAGTAAACAATAAACATCGGTAAAATAACAAGTAAACTGGCAGCCATTTTTATATTAACAAAGACATTTGCACTAGTAGCAATTTCATTAGGGTCAATTCCTGCTTTAAATAATCAAACTGAAATTACTTGATATTTATTTCTCGCAAGAGTCGAAATAATTGAAGGTCATAAATAAGCATTCCATGAAACTAATGCAGTAAGAATGATGATAGTAATGGTTGTCGGAAGAACCATTGGAAGAGCAATTTTAAAAAAGTATTTTGACCCAGATGCTCCATCCACAAGCGAAACTTCTTTAATTCTTCCTGGAATAGCTTCAAAAGCATTTTTATACATTACGGTGTTGAAAATACTTGCACTAAAAGGAGCAGCAACAGCAATGGTAAATAAGAAAAAGGTTTTGTATAACTCAGTTTTTAAAACTACAGTGTATTGTCCTGATAAAATAGCAACTTCTGGAAGAACCAATAAAGCAAGTGCAACAAATCAAAAGACTTTTTTTCCTTTTCAGTTTTTAAGTGAAAAAGCATAACCCATTAATGAAGTTATAAAGATTTTTAGAAATACCGAAACAAAGACATTAGCTGCCGTTAGAGCAAACGAAGATCAATAACCACTTGTAAAAGCTCTTTGATAAGTATTTTTTACCAAATCAGCTCATTCTAAATTTCTATTTACTCCTCCCACTAATGAAGGGCCATTTCCAAAAGAAGGAATTAAATTAAAAGTTGTATTTAATGAAGAAGCTTCATTGTCATTCATAAACGAAACTAAAATCATAAAAACGAACGGAAAGATAATTAATACTCCAAAAAAACAAAGAATCAAAAGTTTCAAAAAACTTGATAAAGCAACAGCATAAACATTTTTTTCGCGAACTTGCGAGGAAACTCTTTCTTGATTTTTTTGAATTTTTTTACCAGTAAAATGTTGCTTAACTCTTAGTTTTAACTCAAACATTTCTTTCTCCTAGATTATTTAATGTAACTTGAGTCATGAAGAATCCCCCGCGAACAATTGATGAAAAAGTAACTCCAATAATAAATAATAAAATACTTGAAGCACCAGAAAGAGCAAATTCCCCTGAATTAACTTTATAATAAACATAGAGCATAATTGAGGCTCCACCATTATTAAATGCATCTTCTGGTCTGTTCTGGAAAAGAGCAAGAGGGAATACTTTTAATCCTCCTATAATTCCTAAAGTAATAATAAAATTAATTGTCCCTTTAATTGATGGAAGAGTGATTGTGAAAAACTGTTTAATTTCTGAACATCCATCAATTGAAGCTGAACGATATAAATTTTTATCCACAGAAAGCATTGCAGTAGTATAAATTAAAATATTAAAGGCTAATCCATTTCAAATACCGTTAATAACAATAGCTATTAAAGCATTAAAAGAATTTTTATCTCCTGAATTAAGTCAACCGGTGCTTGTACCTAATAAATTATTTAACAAACCATTTGGAGAAAAGATTTGTATAAATACCAAAGAAACAGCAACACCATTAGTTATATAAGGCATAAAGAAAATGGTTTGTCAAAATCCACGAGCATAATTGCGATATAGTTTAGCAATAATAGAAGAAATTAGAAGGGAAATAAACATTACCATCGGTAGGACGAAAATACCATAAATAAGTGAATTTCTTACTCCTAAAGCAAAGTCTGGATCTTTCAAAATTTTTACGTAATTTTGTAAAGTAAATTTTCCATTACTATCGGTAAAAGAACTATATATATTAAGACCCATTGGAATCATGGTGAAAGCTAAAAGTAAAATAATTCCTGGTAACAAAAGTAAAAAAGGAATTAAAAAATTATTTTTTTTATCCAAAATTGAATATGAAAGCGTACCTTTCATACTTGATATTTTTCGTAATACTCATTGATATGAAAACGGTACTGATTTAGAAATTTTGTTTAATAATTCTGGGCTAATTAATTTCATATTTAAGTCTCTCCTCAGTTAAAGCATCAAAAATATGAAGTTTATTAATAGGAATTTTAAAATAAATTTTATCACCAACGCTGTAATTTAAATTATTATTAAGTAAGAAGTTTATTTTTCCTACATTTTCGATTTCGACAACTAATTTACTTTCTTTTCCGAAATTTTCTTGAACAAGCACATCTCCGACAAATTGATATTTATCTTTAGCAGTAGTAATTTCAAAATCTTCTGAACGAATTCCAACATGCAAGGTAGCTTGATTTTTATCCGGAATAGTAACACCTTTAATTTGTTTTGAAGCAATATACAATTTTCCATCTTTATATTCTGAAGGGAATAATCCCATTTCTGGCATTCCTAAAAATCTAGCTACAAACTGATTTTTTGGTTTATTATAAAGTTCAATTGGTGAGCCCATTTGTTGAACTTTAGCAGTTGACATGCAGACAATAATGTCTGAAATGGACATTGCTTCTTCTTGATCGTGAGTGACAAATACAGTTGTAATTCCAAGTGATTGTTGAATTTGTCTAATTCATTGGCGAGTTGAAATTCTTAATTTAGCATCTAAGTTTGAAAGTGGTTCATCCATTAAAAGAATTTGAGGTTTTTTAACAATGGCACGAGCAATTGAAACACGTTGTTGTTGTCCTCCAGAAAGACGAGTAGGTTTTTTTTGTAAAATTGGAACAATTTCTACTCTTCTAGCGACTTCCATAACTTCATTATGAATAGCTTTTTTAATTGGAATGTCTTGATTTGCAAATTCTTTAACTTTATTTCTTTGTTCTTCACTAAGTAAACTTTTCCCAGAAGTCTTTTCATCTTTTAATCATTCTTTGTAAGAATATTTAGACTCGAGTTCTTTAACAAGATTTTTAAAACGCTTTTCTGCATAAAATCTTAAGTTCTTACTTAATCTAAGTAACCTAGAATATTCTTCGTCATTTTTTAAGGCATTTCTAAATGATAATTTTGCTTCTTTATTAGTTATTCCTGTTTCTTCTTTAAGTTTTTTGTATTTTTCAATTAGTTTTTTTGATTTTATTTCATAACTATAACGAGTGATTAAATTAAGAATTTTTTCTTCTAATTTAATAATTGCAATACGATGTTTTAAAGTTAATTTGTTAAGATTTTCATTTAAAAGCTTTGCGTTGGCTTCGAGCAATTTGGCTTCGAGTTCTTTAGTTTGAATTTCATCTAAATTTTTTTGAAATTTTAATAAATTGTGATCAAATAATTTTAGTTCTTCGGAAGATAATAATTCAGATTCAACTAATTCGTTATTAAGTAATGCTTGCTTATATTTTTCTTTTAAAGCTTTTATTTTGTTTTTAGTATCCTTACGAATTGTTTCGTTTGTTTTAATGACATTTTTAGCCAAAATTGATAATTCTGAAGTTTCATGTACACGAACAACTTTATATTCAGTGTTAGCTTTTTCGTATTCAGCTACTAGTTGGGCGTATTTTTCATCAAGTTTAGCTTTTGATTCTTTTTGAGCAATTCTTCAATCTAAATAAGCTTCTTGAAGTTTATTTATTTCCAATTCAGAAGCTCCGAGTGCTTTTAAATAAATGCAACGAATATCATTTTTAGCTTTAACACGATTCATAAATGTTTTATATTGTCATTCAGCATCATTTTTAAGCGGGAAGGCAATGTTTGCATAAACACTCATATGTGGATAAAGTGCATAGTTTTGAAATACAAAACCAATTTTACGTTTTTGAGGCGTTAAATCTGTTACGTCTTTTCCTCGAAAAAGAATTTTACCCGAAGTTACAGTTAAAAGGCCAGCAATAGCATTTAAAGTGGTGGTTTTACCACTTCCTGAGGGACCAAGCAAAGTAACCAATTTACCTTCAGGAATTTTAAAACTAACATTATCAACAGCTAAAGTTTCTCCAAAGTCAATATTAAGGTTTTTTAATTCAATAGCAGGAATTTTATTGTGATCAATTTTTAAATATTCCTTTTTATATTCATCCAAAACACTTTGAAACTCATCTGATGGATAATTTTTCGATAATTTTATATAATTGTAAATTTTATTTATAATCTTCATATTTAAAGTTTTTTCCTTTATTATTCTTTATTTTCTAAAAAATTAGAAACTTTCCCCGAATTTGAATTATTTGGAGTTCCACTTCAAAATGGTGTTCATTTACCATTTGGTTTTTTTAGATAAACAAAATTTTGAACATCATTTGGGGAGTTGAAAAGTTCGAAAAATCCTTTTTCATCAGAAATAGCTTTATTAAATTGCTTGTAAATTTGCGGATATAAAATATTTTCATATGTATTTTGAACATTTATATTATTTTGTCAACCAGCATTATTAATATATGGTAATGTATATCCTTCAGACACAATTGATAAGTTGTATGAATATTGATATTTATCTCCAAAAAATACATCGCCTAAAGTTCTCAAAAATGTATCAATACCACTACTAAATCCAACCCTAAGCTTATCCCCTACTTTTATTCCGTTATTTAATTTGTTATTCATTAATTGTGACACAAATTTTGAAGACAACAATGCAAAACTTTGTTCAAAAGCACTTGCTTGTTGTTTATCTACAGCTTTTTCTGGAGTATCAATACCCGAAAGTCTAACTTTAACTCTATCTCCAATTTTAACTGAATTATTATTATGATTATCAGTAACCATAATAGTATATGTATCTCCATCCGCTTCGTTAGCTATAACACCGTCAAAATAAGTATTTTTAATTTCGGGGGCATCTCAATTAATGTTAATTTGCGGAAGTTCATTCAAATTTACAATTAATTGATCATAAAATTCCCCTAAAGTTTTTTTAAGTTCAATTTCTGTTTCTTTTTTAACTTCTAAAGTAAAATCACTAATATTTTTATCATCAACAGAAATTGTAAAATTAAAGGAAACAATAATAATAAATTTTCTTTGCTTTTGTAAATTTGAAATTCGTTTTTTCACTTCATTCGATTCTAAGTTGGGTTCTAAATATCCTTTATCCTTAAATGTGAAGAAGTAATTAGATAATTTTAGTTTTACTTTTGTACCTAAAAAATCAAAAATTTTATTTTCTGGAAGATTATGAATTTGATCTAAATTCAATGAAAAAGAACTTAATTTATCAAATGAAATGTTTTTAGATATTTCTTTATTTATATCTATTTGAAATTTATTTTTTGCTTCTTGAAATGCTCTATCCCAAGCGTTTCTATACTGCACTTTTCTTTTAGAAAGATAGTTATTTTTTTCACTTTTGTTTAAAAATTTTTCTGAACCATAATTTATATACTCATCCATTTTTGTTTTGTTATAATCAAAGCGATAATTTTCTGAACTTCCTAGTTTTTTTAGCGAAAAATCGAGTTTATTATTTTTTAATTTTGGTAATTGTGGTCCTTTTTGTTCAGAAATTCCAGAGCAAGATACTGCTAAAGAGGCAGGAAAAAGAACTAAGCTAGAGCTAAGATAAAAAGAAAAAAATTTATTAAATATTTTCATAAGCTATCCCTGTACTAAAAATATAATTTCTTTTAAAAGAAAATTATATTTTTGTATTTGATTAAAAATAATTTAAAACTAGTTTGTTGGATTTGGAAATTTAAGTTTTTCTACAAATTGATCAAAACTTTGTGGATTTTTGTTGATTGCTGACTGTTGTAATCCAGAAAAAGCACCGTCAATCGATCTTCTAAATGGATCCGAAAATGATGAAGCAGGTTCTTCGTAAATTACATATCCATTTTCATTTTGCGCAGTTTTAAATAATTCACTCGCATTTTTAAGAAAATCATTGTCTCCAAATATTGTCGAATCAAGATTTTTCGATTCAGTTGAAGCAGTATAGTATGAAGCGAATTTATCAAAAAATTGAATTGCAGTTAATCTATATGTTTTATCGTCACTAGCATATGGGGATTTAAAATCATATACTTTATTGTTAAATAATCAGCTAACAAATGCTTTAGTTGCTCAATCATCACCAGTATTTGTATGAATTCCTATTAGCGATGGCCCTTGTCCATAAATAACATTAAGTCTGTTTTCTTTGCTTCATTTTAATGGAGCAGAAATAGCTACTAGTTCTTCTCTATTTAATTCTCTAGTTGTATCTTTACCTGTTAATTCAAAACCTAATCCCTCAAGAGCTTTTTTAGCTGATTCTTGAATATCTAGCGAATTTCTTCCTCCTGTCATATATAAAAGAAGGGTTGTTTTCGCTTTTGAAGGATCTTTTTTAACTTCTTTAACAAATCCTGCAAAATAACCTTTGCTTTTTGCGTCTTCATAAAGTTTTTTGTAATTTTCTGAATCTTTACCATCTTTATAATTGCTTACTTTAATAATGAAGTCTTTGTGTGTATCTGGCGAAGAATTAACTTTATCTTCAAAAGCTTTTTGGTCTGCTTCACTAGCAAAAACTAAATTGAATCTTTCTTTTTTTTCTGCATCTTTATCAGCAATTTTATATGTATATTTATAAAGCTTATTATCAAACTTACTGAATTTAGCTACTTCATCATTACCTAATTTTGTTAGGTTGAATGAAACCATGGTGTCTGAATCGCTTGATAAATCGCTTGATAATCGAATTTCATTTTTAATAAATATAGGATCTGATGAAATAAAATTTCTTTCAAACCCAGAAGTTGAACCTGTAGAAAATGCTATTAAATGTTTAGTTTGCTCTCCTGATGGGTATTGTCCACTAGGGTATAATTTAACTCCTCCGCTTGAAACTGCTTTAGAAAGAGTTGTATAAATTTTTGAAAGCTCTGTACTTGCGGTTCCACCTGATTTTAAAGCGCCGAAGTTAGTTTTTGTAATTCCATTAACTTTTGTTGAATATGAATCCATTTTTTCATAATCTCCATCAACTTGAGAGAAAAGCGATGTTTTCATAAATGATGTTGGATCAGACATACCAAAAACGTGTGTTTGTGCATTTACTGGATCGTTATTATTGTATGATTTTTCAAATAAACTTTGTGCTTTTTCCGAAAATTCAAGAAGATCCTTGTAATTTTTAAATAATTCCATCGAAATTGTATAATCATTAAAATTAACTCCGCTACGAGCATTACCTCAAATTGAAGCGACAGAATTTCTATCATTTTTACCTTTAGCATCTAAGGTTTTTACAAAATTTTGTGTGTCTTGATCATCAGCAATTTTTGCACCCGCTTTTTTCATTTCGTCAATAATGTATGAAAGAACTGGTGCATTAATAGAAAAAGCTAAAGTGGATTTTGCAAACGGAATAATGTATGTTGAATCATTTTGAACAAATTCAATATTTTCATTACTTTTTTTGAACTCACCAACAAAACGATTAATATCGGTATTGTATTTAGCTAATTCATCATTAAAACTAAGAAGCATGTCGTATTCAGCTAACCTTGAAGCAACATTTGGATAATTTAAGATTAAATTATAAAGCTCTTTACCATTTCTAGCAGTAAGATCTCTATCAACTTGACTTGCACCTGCAGTATATCCTGATCCTATGTTTTTTTGCTCAACCATTTTAGCCACACTAGCTACATCGCTTGATCCAGCTTCAACTAATTCGTTATATTTTTCAATTATTGCATTAAGAGCTTTAACTTGTGGCCCGCCTTCTGATCAAGTTGTTCCTATTATAATTTTATCTTGAACATTTGCATCAAAACGTTTTGAAGAAGCACTTGGATTTGCACCATATCTAGATGCCTCAACTCTTTCTTCGTATTTCGCGTCTTCATTTGTGTTTGTTGGTTCAGTTTCTGTTCTAACAGGTATTGGATTTCCATCTGAAGAACAAGATGCTAAAAATCCCAAGCTTGTTCCACCTAAAAGTCCGCTAGCCCCTAAAATTACTTTTTTAAACTTTGAAGTCATTGAATTTCTCCTTGTATATTTTGTGTCTTTTTGTTTATTACTATCTCTTTTTAAGCCTGTATTTAAATTAATATTAAATACTATAAAATTTTATCAATTTAGTCATATAAATCTAAAAATGCGGAATATTTTCCATATATTTTCCACAATTTTAGGGTTTTTCTTTAAGAACAACCGTCAAAATACATTTTAATTTCATTTATTTTTCAGTAGTTTATAAGTTTTAAAGAAAAATAGCTAGTAAAACTTTTCACTATTAAAAAGTGATAACTAGCTATTATGATAACGTATCCATTGAATAAAGAACAACAACACCTCTTGACATTTTTTTCAAGGTTGACAGTTCTTTTGAATACTCTTGAGTTTTAATGTGGTTTTCGTATTCTTGTAAACTTGTTCACCTTTCAAAGAGAATAATATCTTTACCATTAAAACCATATTCAAATGATAAATTATTTGACAACATACGGGTTTTTTTAGTCAAAATGAACATATAATCAACAAAACCTTTCAGTTTCTCCTCTTTGACTTGGTAAAGAGTTGCCTTAGCAAAGATCATTAAATCTCCTTCATGTATGAGCGTTTATTTAAAAATAAATGTCAGCAACCAAATTGCCTCCTTTATTTTATCAAAATTAAGCATGATTTTTGCTTATTTTTACCAAAAAATACTTTTTAGCTCTTTACACTAACGAAAATGTTATTATGTTATAATTAAATTCTAAATTAGCATTAAGAATACGGTAGCTTGACAGCAGTGACCGTTGCCAACCTCATTTAGTTAGGTGGATAGTTAGGGAGAAATCCAACATGCTTTAAATTTGTTGCTCCTGCTAATTTATAATAAGGAGATTTTTATGAGAAAATTATTTACCAGCGAATCTGTTGGTCGTGGTCACCCTGATAAAGTTTGTGATCAAATATCAGATGCAATTTTAGATTCGTACTTAACTTTAGATCCGCATGCAAAAGTAGCCATTGAAACACTTGCATCCGGAAATATGATTGTTATTGCTGGAGAAGTTAAATCCAAAGTTGATATTGATGTAATTGAAATTGCCAAAAACATTTTGCGCCAACTAGGATATTATTCATACAAAACTAGCATTATTGTTGACATTAAAGAACAATCTAACGATATTAACCAAGGAGTTGAACTTGGTAATCAAGTCGGAGAAGAACTTGGAGCCGGTGATCAAGGAATTATGTTTGGGTATGCTACTAATGAAACTGAGCAATATATGCCTTTAGCAATTATGCTTGCTCATGAAATTGTTAAAATTGCTGATAAATACCGAGAAAATGGATCATTTAAATGAGCTAAAGCTGATATGAAATCCCAAGTAACTTTAGATTATAGCGATCCTTTACAAACTACTGTTGATACAATTTTATTTAGTATTCAACACTCGCCAAAGTACAACAAAGAAGAATTTGATGCTTTTATCAAAAATGTTGTCATTAAAGAAGCACTTGCTAAATACAATTTACAATTACCTTCAAAATTACTCATTAATCCTACTGGAAATTTTGTAATTGGTGGACCAACAGGAGATACAGGGTTAACTGGAAGAAAAATTATTGTTGATACTTACGGTGGGGCGGCTCGTCATGGCGGAGGGGCTTTTTCAGGTAAGGATGCCACAAAAATGGATCGTTCAGCTGCTTATGCAGCTCGGTGAATTGCTAAAAATATTGTAGCGGCTAACCTAGCAGATAAAGTTGAAATTCAAATTGCATATTCAATTGGAGTTGCAGAAGTTGTTTCGGTGATGGTTGAATGCTTTGGAACTAATAAAGTTGATGTCTCTTTAATTGAAGATGCCATTGTAAATCTTTTTGATTTAACTCCTAAAGGAATTATTAATTCACTAGATTTACGTAAACCAAAGTATTTGCTAACTTCATATTATGGACACTTTGGACGTAGTGATGTGGATTTCACTTGAGAACGCCTAGATAAAGTTGAAGAGATCAAAAATTACATTGCAAAACATAAATAAAATAATACTTCAAGATGTTCCTGAAGTATTATTTTTTATTATTTTTAGTTAAAAGTGTTTAGCTTTTTCCATTAAAACTTCTTTTTGAGAGCTTGCATATTCCGCTGGAGTTTGAGTATTAATTGGTGCAAGTTTAGTTCCAGCTATTTCGATTGTATCTACCACTTTAGCTCCTAAAAATTTTCAAGTACCTTTAAGTCATTCAATGTGACTTCCTCATAAATACCAATCTCTTGGGGTTCCTTGTGAAGCAACTACCATCACTGAAAGGTGATCAAGTAATCCAATTGCTTCACCTTTTTTAGAATATTTATATGAAAAGGTTTTATTAGCTACTGCTACTCCATCAATAAAGTTTTTTACCACTGCATTAGGTCCAAAATTAGTCATTGAACATGATAAAACTACTTTATCTACACTTTTAAGTTTATCAATTCATTTATCTGAATTAACATCTTTTCAGTAAGTACCAAAGTTGCTATTGTGTAAAAATACTTGTGCAAATTCAGTATCATTTAAATTAACCATTTCCACTTCATCTTCTGGATGAGCTAACATGTATTGATTTTTAAATTCATATAGCATTTGTGAAGCATATGAACTTTCACTTTTAGTGAGGTTTCCCTCTAAAAATAAGACTTTTGCCATGAAAATCGCTCCTTATTTGATTTTTTAATTTTTATATTGATATTAAAATTATATTATTTAAGTTAAAGATTTTATAAAAAAGACAACGAAAAAATAGATTTTGATACTGCCCAACTATTAAAAGCCATAAATAAGTATGACATAAAACTTGAAATTCTGTCCCTCACATATTAAATAGAATTTTTATTTTTTATTGTTTTTATTCTGGATTATTCAATATCCTTTTTTAGAACTTCCTTCATATTTAATTTTGCCATCATCTATCAGTGTTTTTGTGTCCCTTTTTATAGTTCTTATTGATAATTTTAAAATACCTGCAAGTCCTTCGTTTGTTATATTTTTATTTTTCTTTATTAATTTAATAATTTGTTTATATCTTTCATTAGGTTTATTCTTTAGAGATAGTTGGGTGTCATTTTGGGTGTCATTTTGGGTGTCATTTTGGGTGTCATTGATTTTCTGATAATTTCTATTAAACAAAGTCACAATTACCCTATTATCTGAAATATTATAATCTGGCTTTTTTGCAAAATCATCATAATCATCAAAAATTCTTCGAACACCTGTTCCATAATTTTCAATTATTCCAACTTTACGTAAAGCTTCTACTATATTTTTATTCCTTTTTGCTACCATACCGCTTTTGATATTTTCTAAAGTTAATCCATCTGGTATACTCCCTGGAGAGAAAATTATCACTCGGTCATCATAAAATTCAATTTTAATATCACCACTTAAAGTGTAATCTCTATGACAATAACAATTTACAATCGCTTCTCTTAAAGCTCTTTCTGGAATATCCAAATATTCATCTCTATCAGGTTTTCCTGATATAGTTATCTTCATGCGATTTGATAAATTTGCAAAATATAACACTTCATCAATTTGCTTTAAAACTGAGCCTTCAAATTCTTTTTTATCACGAAAAGATAAAGTATTAGTTCCTTGAAATACATCAAATTTTGTAATTGTAGGGTTTTGATCGCTCAAAATTAATGCACCATTATTGTATTTTCCGTCTTTATTTATTAAGGACAAAGTTTTTTATTGAAATTAATCCCTTTTTCTTTATATCTTTTTTTAAGATATTCAAAAGTTAAATCAGTTCTACCGATACTAATTGTTTCAAAATCGCTAGCATCACGACTTTTGATCATTCTTTCTACTTGATTAGAGGTAGCTAATCTTTTAGTGCTTTCAATCCTTATATATACACCTCTACCATTAAAACCTTCGCCATTTTTATAAAAATATGGTTTCTTTTTGCCTTCTAAGATTTTAATTCTAAAAGGATTTTCATTTGGATATATAGAAATTAAATTTGTAACATCAGGACTAAATGCATTAAATATCCAATTTGATAAAGTTTCTTCCCATTTTTTCTTTTTGCTATCTGCTATTTCCTGATTAAGTTTACCATCATCATTAACTCCTAAAAAAATTTCTCCACCTTTAGTATTTAAAAATGAAACTATTTCTGCTTTGAAATCTTTTTCATTTTTAGGGATATCTAATTTATATTCAATGTTAGCGTCTTCCATATTTTGCTCTTTTTTGATTTTTTACTTATATTTCTTAAATTTTTGTTTTTTATTTTTTTATTGTAGTAACTAATAAAAAGCTCTATTAATTAAATTATAAAAAGAATTTTTCTAAATTAAAGCTAAATAAACACTTAAATTGATGAATTAAATTTCTTTAAGTAAATTATTACCAATAAAAAATAACGAGAAATTTTTAAATCTCGTTATTTTTTCTAATATCCGTTTTTAGAATCTTTCCCACTAACAATAGCCACTGAACGACTGGTTCCAAAACGAGTAGCTCCAGCGTTATACATAGCAACTAAATCATCTAAATTGCTAATTCCTCCAGCAGCTTTAATAAGCAATTTATCTCCAGCAACACTTTTCATTAACTGAACATCTTCTAAAGTAGCTCCACGGTAACTAAATCCTGTTGAAGTTTTGATAAATTCAGCTCCTGATTTTAAAACTATTTCGGTGGCTTTTTTAATTTCATCAGCTGTAAGTAAGGCGGTTTCAATAATGACTTTTAGTACCTTATTCCCGCAAGCTTCTTTAACTTTTTTAATGTCATTTAAAACATATTCGTATTCACCTTGCTTAAATTTACCAACATTTATTACCATGTCAATTTCATCAGCTCCATGATCAAGGGCAAGTTTTGCTTCAAAAGCTTTAGCTTGGGTTATCATTGCTCCAAGAGGAAAGCCTACTACTGAAGTAATTCCAATATCACTTCCGCTTAATTTTTCTTTAACATATTTTACATATGAAGAATTAACGCAAACAGTTTTAAATCCATATTGCTTTGCTTCACTAACAAGTTTATCAATATCTTTATGAGTTGCTTCAGCTTTTAAGAAGGTGTGATCAATCATTTTGTTGTAATTCATATTTATTTCCTTTATTTAAGTTTTTGTAAGATTATTTGGTTTTCAATTGGTGCAGAATTAAATTTATATCCAGATTTTAATTCTTCTACAAGTGAAGCATCAATTTCTTTAGAAGAATAAAGAGTAAAAAGTACTTCGCCAACTTTAACAAATTCATTAGTTTTTTTATTTAAAGTAATTCCAGCTTCAAAATCAATAGGATCTTCTTTAGTGGCTCTTCCAGCTCCTAATTTCATTGAAACAATTCCAAAAGTTAATGCATCAAAAATTTCTAAATAACCTTGAGAATTACTAATAACTTCTAATTTGTATTTTGGAGACCAAAAGTTTGGGTCTTTTAAAGCCTTAACATCTCCACCTTGAAGTGAGACTAATTGATAAAATTTTTCAAGTGCTTTTCCATTTGAAATAACTTCTTGAACCATTTTTTGAGCTTCTGAGTGCGAAGAAGCTATTTTAGCTTGTTCTAAAATAGTTGAACATGAAGAATAAACTAACTCTTTAAAATCTTCTGGTCCTTGACCTTGAAGAGTTAAAATAGCTTCTAAAACTTCGTTTTTATTCCCAATTTGACGACCAATTGGTCTAGACATATTGGTTATTTCAGCACGCACATCAACACCTAATTCTTTTCCGATGTTAATCATAGTTTGAGCTAGTTCTGTAGCTGAAGCTAAATCCTTCATAAAAGCTCCATTGCCACATTTTACATCCAGTAAAATAGCATCTGCTCCGGTAGCGAGTTTTTTACTCATAATACTTGAAGCAATTAAAGGAATTGATTCAACAGTAGCAGTAACATCTCGTAATGCATAAAGTTTTTTATCAGCAGGAACTAGTTGAGAACTTTGTCCAATGATGGCAATTAAATGTTCTTTAACTTGAGATTTAAATTCTTCTTCACTTAATTCGACATTAAAACTAGGAATGGATTCAAGTTTGTCAATAGTTCCGCCAGTATGTCCTAACCCTCGACCTGACATTTTAGCAACCGGAGCTCCTAAAGCGGCCACAATAGGAGCTACTGCCAAAGTGGTTTTATCGCCAATTCCTCCAGTAGAATGTTTATCAACTTTAATTCCAGGGATTTCTTTTAGAGTAATTACATCTCCTGAATAAAGCATATATTTAGTCATTTGAGCAATTTCTTTAGTAGTCATTGAATTAAAAACAACTGCCATTAAAAAAGCACTCATTTGATAATCAGGAACATCTCCGCTAACATAAGAATTAATTAAAAACTTAATTTCTACTTCAGATAGTTCTTTATTAAGACGTTTTTTATCAATTAAATCAACTACACGCATATTATTTTGCTAACGATAAAGCAATCTCCATCATTTTAGTAAATGCACTTTGACGCTCTTCAGCACTTGTTTCTTCTTTGGTGATTAAATTATCAGAAATAGTTAATAAACAAGCGGCGTTTTTACCTGTAGCTTCAGCGTTGGTAAAAAGTGCATATGATTCCATTTCTACAGCAATGGCTTTAGTTTCTTTAATTCTTTGCTCTAGTGATGTATTTGAATAAAACACATCCGAAGAATGAACTCTCCCTAAATTGAGCTTAATATCTAGATTTTGAGCAATACTTTGAATTTGATCGTTAACTTTAACTGATGGATAGGCTAAATTTTCTTCTTTATCAAGAACAAGTCTTCGAAAAGCACCTGAATCAGCATAAGCTTCAGTAGCTAACACAACTTCATAAAGCCCTAGTTCTTTTAAATATGAACCTGCAGAACCAATCCGAACAATAGTATCTACATCATAAAATTTAAATAATTCATATGAATAAATCCCTATTGAAGGACAACCCATTCCACTTCCGGCTATAGTTACAGGTTTTCCTTTATATGTTCCAGTATACATAAACATATTTCGCACTGAATTGACTAATTTATAGCCATCATCTAAATAAGTTTCGGCAATAAACTTAGCCCTTAAAGGATCTCCAGGCATAATTACCAACTTAGCAATTTCTCCTTTTTGTGCATTAATATGTGGTGTCATCTTTTTTACTCCTTTGTGATTTTATTTATAATAAAAAAATACGCCATATCTAATTTACCCTAAATAAATAGATTGCATATAAATTTTACTACTTTTAAGCCTTTATGAGCGTAAATGAAAAAAATACCAAGCTTGCTTGGTATTAAAAGGCTTGTTCATTATCTTGTGGTTTGTCGAATTTTTCGGTAAAATCTGCGGGTAAAATCTTACGATCTAAATTACTTTTACGTCCAAAATTTGTCAAATCTACTTCCATATTTTCTAAAAAACTAAATAAATTCACTTCAACAAGTTTGTCTAATTTCATATCAAAAGTTTGTTCTTCGTTATTTTGAAAATTTTGTTTAATATCAATTTGGGAATTTTTTCATTGTTTATAATTTCCATATTTACTGTAAATATAATGATAATTTTGTTGATTTGGGGTAATAAACTCATTAAAAACATAATCTTCTAAAACATTATTTAGCGAGATGTTTTTGATCGCTTTTTTAATTAAAATTTTTCGAGTTAGTGGATGTAAGGAGTTATGCAAAATACTTTTTAACTCGCCTCCTTCAATTGTTGTGTTATTGTAAAACATGTGTAAATAATCAAAATTATCTAGTAAAAATTTAATATCTTCTGTTAAAAAAACATATGTAATATTGTTGTCTTTGGCAATATTTTTAAAGACTCTAAAAAACTCATTTTTGATATGATAACTCTCAACACTTGGATCATCTTCAATTAAAATTACCTTACTTTGATTAAGATAGTATTTGACTAATTTCAACTTAGCTACCTCTAAAAAAGTTAACTCTTTATATGGATAAAAAAAGTTAATACTATTAATTGATAAATAATTAATTGCTTTAACAAATTTTGATACTCCAAGGAAATAGTTGATGAATTTATTAGAATCTTTAATTTTATTTAAACTAAAATTACTAAGTAAAATAATAAACTCATTAAAAATTTCTAAGTCAATATATTGAGTAAAAAAGTTTTCAAAATTAATGTATTGATCGTTAAATAAAATCTCATTTTTACTGTGATGATTATCAATAAATTCCCGAATATATTTAAAAAAGGAATTGGAATCTTTAAGAGTTTTTTTAGTGCTAGCAATGAGTTGCTTAATTTTTAAATTTTTGGTTTTAAGTTTACTTTTATACAGTTTAAGTTCTGAAAGATTATTTCACAGTAAATCAGCTTCAGCGAGTTTAATTTTCTCTTTTAGCGATTGAATTTTAACAACATTTCGTTTTAAAGGACTTTGATTAAAGGAATTATTGTTAAGTTTTGATAACCTTTTTTGCAACGAATTGATTTTATCTTGAATTTGTTTGCGATTAGCTTCAGAAATTTGATATGTTGGGGATGCGATATTATCAAAATCATTTTCAATAGTTTTATAAATCAAATACTTTTTAAATAAGGAAGCTTTATAAATATTTTTTTTATTTCCGATGTTAAAAAATAATTTTTCGCTAATAATTTGTTTATCAAGTTGCGCTATTTCTTCAATTGGTGCATATTGAAGATCATTTTCGTATTTAGTTCATAATTTTAAAATGCTTTTAAAATAAAAGTAATTTTTATACAGTTGAGTTTTGCTCAAAGTATTAGAGGGATATTTTTTAATTTGGCTTTTTAAAGCTTTCAGCTGGCTTTTTAAATGGTGTTTAATAACTTGAATTTGGTTGTTTCCTTGCATAGAAACTGAGTTTTTATAATTTTTATAAAATTCAATTTCTGTATTAATATCCCGAATTTTTAAGTCATTATAAATCTTTTGAATTGAAGCTTGAGAGATCTTGTTTAAAAAATCAAGTTCCATTATATGTTCTTTGATTTCTTGTTGTTGATAGGTTCCATTTTCAAGGAGTTTATTATCTGAATATATTTGTAAATGTTTAACTAAATCATCAAAAAGTTCAAAATATTTTTCGAATAAATTATTTTGAATTAATATAATTTTTTTATTGAAATTTTCAATAAGTTCAAGTAATTCTGAAGCTGATAATACAGCGCTTTTGGATTTAATGTTGTTTTTTAAAAACTGCATAGTACGAATTAATTCGGTGTTGGAAATAATAATGTGTTCAGATTTTTTAAACAAAATATTATAAAAAGCATTCTTAATAGAAATTTCAAATAAATGAAAAGTTTGCTTTAGTTGTTGCTTTAAATTTTTATCATTTTCATATTCTTTAAGACAATCTTTTCAAATGGTGTAAATGGGTAAGTTATTATCATCTTTTTGAACAATGTTTTTTAACTCTAAATAACTAATGTGTTTTTGAATCTCTTCTTTTTTTAATAAAACTTTTTTGCTCTTATTATCAGAATTTTCAGTTCACAATGAGATAGTATTGGTATTGTTTTTGATAATATTTTCTCAAAAAAATGAATATGAAAAATCATTATATTGCGAATCGATGTAAAAAGCTGTAGATGTATTTTCGTAAATATCAATTCGAGGTATGTTTAAAAAACGGTTTTGGCCGTTTTTATTTTGATAATGGAACATATTTCAAATCGTAAGGAGCAAATTGTTTCTTTTCATATTTTCTAATTATAAGTATTATTTTTATTTTTATTAACTAGTTTATAAATTACTGAATAAGAAAAGTAAATCACAAAAATGTTAAATCAGATTTTAATTGGACTAAAGACGGTTCGACTAATAATTCATAAAAATAAATCATTAGTTCCATTTCCAATTGCAAGGGCATCTGCAAGTCCTAAAATTGGTAAATTGACAAATTCTAAAATTGATGAAAAGACAATAATTGGAGCAAAAACAAAATATTTAGCTGCACTAATGTAATATTTTCCGATAATAACAAACAAGCACATTACTGAATATCCAGTAACCATAAACACTAATACTGGATATTTTCCCTTAATAACTGGAATGTCTTTAAAATCATCATCTTTCAGAGGTAAAATGATTGCAATAATGGAAATAATAATACTTGAAATGATAATTACTGAAATAATCATATAAATATTTTTTAATTTATCATTCATTCCATAACGCATCACAAAATCTCTTAAGTTGCGATATTTAATAATTTTTAGCGAGATTTTTTGAATTTTGCGTTCGTCTTTTGCACTAATAGCTAAATTAAGTTTTAAGCTCATCCGTCAAATTTTGTATTCATAATTTCGAGCTTTGTTTTCTTTGCTAAAAGCATATTTTAAAAATCTAATAAAAAATCAACCCACAATTCCGGCAATAAGTCCATTCATTGCAGTTCCTAGAGTATATAAAATATGATAAGTCACTGGAGGGACAAATAATAAAGATAACAAATCAGCAATTAATCCTACAAAAAATCCAATAATTGGTCCAAAAATAAATCCAGTAATTTTAACTGGTAGTCCAATAAAAGCAATTTTAAAGGTCGGAATTGAAGCAATTGGAACAATTTGAGAAGAAATAATAGTAAAAGCTACTGAAATAGCAATTAACATTGCAACAACAACCATTTTTTTAATGGTTCATCTTTGAAAAAGACCAAGGTCACGAAACTTTGGTCCAAATCAATAGTAACTACCTTTGGGTTTGTTAAATACATTAAGTTTATCTTTTAACATTCATTTAAATTTTACTCTTTTTTTGCAAAAATAAAGTGATTGAATAAAAGTAAATTAAATAGCTATGAAATTACTTCTGAATTCATTTTTTATGAAAAACTTCATTAATATTATGAGTTCAAAATCCTCTTTTAGCAACCTTTGCATCACTTTGTGCTTGTAAAATTTGTGTTAAAAAGGTTTTTTGATATTCATTTTTAACATTATATTCTTTACACTTACCTGAACAAATAAATGCTACTCTAGCTAATCCTTGATTAACTAATTTATAGTTAATTGAATCTTTTAAATTAGTATGCTCATTATCACTAAATAAAAGTGCAATTGTCCGTCCATATTTTCCAATTGTTTCTTTAGTAAAATATACTTCTGAACTTTTAGAAAGTAAACTTTTAAGATATTCAGTGGCTTTGTGAGCGTAAAAATTTTCATATTGAGCTAATTTTTCGTCCTTAAAGGGCTTTTTATTTTCTGGAGTGTCAATTCCATAAAAACGAAGTGAAATGTATTTATTTTCACTATTAACTAAAATAGTATCTCCATCATTAATTTGTATTACTTTTCCCTTTAAAAGCTTTTGATTACTACTTAAGGGAATAGAAATTTTATTATCAGGATTAGTGTAAATATTTAAATTTATACACGAAACACTTAAAAGAACCAATAGTAAACTTTTAAGAGATAGAATTTTTCTTCACATTATATTTAAATAATAAAAAATTCTTTCAAAACTTAAAATAAAAAACAAAAAGCGTATTTGTATATTTAGATAAAGTTATTTAACTTTGTTAAAATTTTTATATCTATTTTTAATAAATAAAAGACAGGACATAAAATGATATAAACTCCAAAAGTTTAATTGAGTCTTCATTCAAAAATCCTGTCTTAACTTTATTTATTTAAAAAACTTCATCAATACTTTGTCACCTGCTATCTGACATATCATCGACATATTCTGTATTATTAAAGTACAAATCATCGTTTTTGTCTCTTATAAATCCGAAGTTATATTTGTGTTTATTTGCAAAATGTTTAAATGCTTCAAATTTGTTTTCCACTTGAATATCAATATTTTTGCTTTGTCCTCTAATTTCTCCACCTTTAGTTTCAATAATTCATATTGAACCATCTTTGAGTTGGACAATATAATCAGGATAAAACAACTTTTGTTTTCCAAAATTATTTGCATAAACTATTGATAAATATTTTTGCCCACTATCTCCGTTTTTGTAGATAAATTTTACATTTGGATTTTTTTCACAATATTTTTCAAATAATCTTTCAGATGTAGACCTAAAATTATCTGTTATCATTGAAGTGTTATATTCTTTATAAACATTAGAATCTAAATTTTTAGCACTTCTTTGAAAAGGATCATATCTATAATGTTCCTCAAGTGGGATTGTAAATTCTTCAACAAAATTTTCAAGTAATTCGATTTGGTAATATTTTTTACATGAAAACTCAGTAAAATCTTCTTTTAATTTGTCAGTATTGTTGATAATAAAAGCGTTGAATTCTGCTTTTCTTAAATTAAGTAAGTTATATTTCTTTTCTGGGTCATCATTTAAAAATAGTGTTTTTAAAATTTGAATAGTTTTGTCATGGCTAAGTCCAATGTGTTTTTTGATAGCACTAACAAAATCTTTCTTTTCAATATTGTGAGAATTGTTATTAATTTCAATGTTAATTAAACCATATTTAGTCTCTTCTGCGTCCACTTGTTTTAGTGTCGAATATTTACCAGTTAAATAACGTCTTTTTATTTTTGGTTCAAAAACAAAGCCTTTATTTTTCATTTTAGAAAGATTTTTTCCTAAGTTTTTATCAAGACTATATTTTTCTTTAAAAAAATCAACTATATGATTACGAATTAACTTTTCATCAACGTAATCAGCATATCTATTTTTGAGTTCTTTTTTAAGTTTAATTTTTTTTGGTTCATCTTTAAGAAATAATCTTTGAGTTTCGAAACCATTACCAGCTTTAATAACTTCTAATTTATACTTTTCATCAAATGTATAAAGAAACGAACAGTCTAAAATATCTCTTCCATAATGCTTTGCTTTTGGCATTCTCCTTAGTCTTCCTAATGTTTGTATCTCAAAAGTATCGGACATATTTTCGCGAAGTTTTACTAATATTTTAGCACGTGGACAATCTCAACCTGTCGAAAGAGCTTGTTTAAATAATAAAAAAACTGGTGTAGCATTTCCTTTAGTAATATCATCTTCTTTTGTAGTTCCGATATTTATTTTCCCTATTTTCTTTGATTTTTTATTTTTATCTTCTTTTGTTTCAGCACTAAATCAAGAAGCTAATAATTTATTTTCATAGCTAAAACCCATGTCATTTAATTTGTCTTCAACAAACTCAATTAATTCATCATTTAAGTTAGGAAATTGAACCAAAACTAAAGGTCGAATATCTTCATTTTCTTCTATATAAGCTTTTGCAATTTCTTTTCTTATTTCATTGGCTTTTTCAAGCAGAATTTCAGCTTCATTTTTTGGATCATTAACATTAGCAGTTTCTAAGTCTTTATTAATGTACATGAATTTGGTAATTAATCCTTCGTTAATTACATCAAATTCAGGAATTTCATGGAACTCTCCAACAACTCTTTTGTTTGGTGTTGCAGAAACCCTTATTTCATACTTTGCATGAATACTTGAAATAATATCATCAGCTTTAGAAGTATTATTTTGATGTTCTTCGTCGATAATAACAATAAAATTTAAATTACGATTATGAGCTTCGCTAATTCTTTCAAAAAGGTTTTTTCTTTCACTTTCTCTTATAGCTGTATTGTCTTTTTTTGTAATTGTTTCTCAATTAATAAAATAGGTTGTTTTATTTTCGAAACCTTTGTTAAGAATATCAAAAAGGCTTCCTGTTTTAAAATGTGGCGCATACTGCTCCATCTTTTTTCTAGATTGTTCCTCAAGTTCACCTTTACCAGGACAAAATCAGCAAATCACAGTATCCTCATTAAAATTGAGATATTTCTCAATATAAGCTACCAAAATAATAGTTTTGCCTGAACCTGTAGGACTTTGAAGAACTATTTTTGATTTTGGATTTTTAACTTTTGTTTTGTTAAACAAAAAATCCACTGCTTCTTCTTGAAAAATTTTAAGTTTTATATCTATCATAATTCTCCTACTTCTTTTAACTCTTCTTTAAAATAATATTCTGGGATTTCGATTACTTTTACTTGTTTTTGTTCAAGATTAAATTGTTCCTCTGTTGATAACAAGATTCCAGAACGAATAAATAATTTACCTCCTTTTTCTATTTTATTAATTGCTTCTAAGATTTTTTCTTCTTCTTTTAAGATAATATATTTTTTATCATCGATCTGAATGTGATGTTCTAATTCTATAAGCTCTTTGATGTAATTGAAAATTTTTCTAAAAATAATTTCATCATCTTGATGTTGTGAATATTTAGCAACAAAATCAGTTTTAAAATATTTAAGATTATGCGGTAATTCAGTTTGAATATTTTTTAATCTTTGATATGTTATATTTTCACAAATATTATTTTCGTTATTGGTACAAAGAATATATTTTCTATTCCCACCGTCTTCTTTATTAAGTTGCATAACTGCATGTCCTGTAGTTGCTGATCCGGCGAAAAAGTCAAGAATAATTGAATTAGGTCTATTACACCATTTATTAAGTTGTGATATTAATCTAATTGGTTTTTTACCATTTTTAAAATCAATCATCCCTTCTTTTTGTATATTCATCATATCTGAATAAAATCCTTTTCACAATGCTCCTCTGATTGTGACTCTTCCCAAAACTCTATTGTATTCATCACTTTCATTGATGTTTTCAGATAAAGTTCTATATTGTCTTAATTTTCCATTACCCGTATAAGTTAAAAAATATTTTTTATATTCAACTATTTTATTGCTTTTTAATTTATTCTTTATTTCTTCAGGAATAGATATAGAACAAGCCATTTCTCGCACTATTTTGTCAGCTATTTCTTCATATAAAAATTTCCTAATTTTATCGTTAATAAGTATTCCGATTCTTATGCTTTTTTCATTTATTTGATTTTTATCTAAAAAACCATTGCTTTCAAATTCAATATATATATCTTTATGTTTTTCTTTTATATAATCATTTATTGACATTAAACTAAAAATGTCTTCTTTTTTAAGAAGAACCTTACTATAATGACTATCTCATATATCAGCATTATCCAGTAGTGGTTTTCTTGAAACATATACCTTATTAATATTTTTTGCATAAATATAAATATATTCATGATTTTTAACTATTCTGCCTTCTTGAGCAGATTTTACTTTCATTCCCTGAGTTTTAGATAATTCAACACATAAAATAGAAACCAAATTTTGTTCCCCGAAAATTTCGTCACAAAGTAATTTTAGTTGAGCTTGCTCATTATCATCAATAGAAATAAAAATAACTCCATCTTCTTTTAAAAGTTCCCTTGCAATTTCAAGTCTTTTACTCATGAAACTTAATCACTTACTATGAGAATAACCATCTGTTTTATCAACGAAAGAATCATTGTAAATAAAATCGTTGTTCCCTGTATTGTATGGCGGATCGATATAAATTACATCAATTTTTGCTTTGTGAGTTTTTTGAAGTAATTTTAAGGAGTGAAGATTATCACCTTCGAGTAGAAAGTTATATGGTCATCCTTCGCTAACGTCATCCTTCTGCTTTTGTCTTCAACAAAAACAGGAATGTTGTATTTTAGCATTTCCTCGACGTTTTCTGAATGTTTTTCTCAAACAAGCCCATATTTCTTTTCATTCAATGAAATTTGAATTTCATTAATAAATCTTAATGTTTCATCATCTTGATGTTGCGATTTTAGTCTATTCAAAAAATCTATCATCTTTTCTCTTTTTTCTTTAGATATATTTGCCATTTTTACCTTTCTTTTGATAAAACTAATCAATTAATGTATGGATGGACATATTAATTTTTATGATTGAAAAATTTTTATTTACTATACTTATATTTAATATTACAAAATTATTAATTAAAAATAAAAAAATTCATCTCAATTTTGAGATGAAAATATTTATATTATTTTTTAGCTAAATCAACTAGTGTTTTAAATGTAACAGGTTGATTAATTGCTAATTCAGAAAGCATTTTACGGTTAATTGTAACGTTAGCTTTTTTGAGTCCATTAATAAATTGTGAATAGCTCATTCCATGCATTCTTGTCGCTGCATTAATCCGAGCAATTCATAATTTTCTGAAGTTTCTTTTTACTTGTTTACGATCTCTAAATGCATATGTTCATGATTTAACAACTGCTTGTTTTGCAACTTTATAACCAATTGATTTGTGTCCAAAGTACCCTTTAGCTAACTTTAGTCATTTTTTACGTCTTGCTCTTGTAACTGTTCCGCCTTTAACTCTTGCCATAATTATTTCCTTTCTATGTATGATTTATTAAATTCATATGTGATTAAAAATAAATAAAACAATCAAATTTTTAGAACATTTGTTTAAATCTTTTAAGGTCGCTTTTTGACATTAGAACCGATTTTCTTGCATGACGTTTTTGTTTGGTTGATTTATTTTGTGCTAAATGTGAACGGTATGCTTGTTCTCTTAAAACTTTACCAGTTCCAGTGACTTTAATACGCTTTTTAAGGGCGCTTTTAGTTTTCATCTTTGGCATTATTTTCTCCTTCTTTAGCTTGTTTTTGCTTTTCAGAATTTAATTCTTTAAGGTATTTAGCGATTTTTTGTTTATTTGGTTGGAGATTCATGTCTAAGAAACGATCATTAACAAGTTTAGCTTCTTTAGTAATTTCTGAAATATCTTCAAGAGTTTTGAAGAATTTATCTAAAGTAGCAAAACCTAAATCTTTTCTTCCAATTTCACGTCCTCTTAATTTAAGCGAAACTTTAATTCGATCGCCTTTAAGCAGAAATTCACGAGCTTTTCTGCTTTTAACCATTAAATCATTTTCACCAATAAAAGGAGTGAGACGAACTTCACGATTTTGAACGTTGGTTTGTTTTTCTTTAATTTCTTTTTGTTTCTTTTTACGGTCATATTTGAACTTTCCATAATCAAGAATTCTCGCAATTGGCTTAGGTTCAGTTGCAATTAAAACTAAATTTTTACGTTCATCTTTTGCTTTATCAATAGCATCTACTGTGTAATGAACACCAAGTTGTTCTCCACTTGAACCAATTAAAAAGACTTGTTTAAATGGAATATCTCGATCTACATAGTGTTCTGCAGTAGGTCTTTTTTGTTTTCTTTGACTTTGAATAATTACTCCTTAAAAATAAAAAATAAAGTGGGTATCCCACTTCTCTACTAAAAAAGGTATCAAAAAACTTTTGATGATTTTGTTGATACATTTAATTGTAGCAAAACCCAAGGCTATTGGCCATCAGGTGAGAAGTGATTTCTACTTTCTGCAATTAAATAGTTATTGCTTTTTTATTTTACCATTTTTGTAAAAAAGTGTAAGAAATTACACCTCTTTTTATTTTTTATTTTTTCTTTCATCAAGCATTGCTTGCAATATTCTTAATGTAAATGCATCTGAATATGATAAATTTTTACTTTCTCACTCATAAATTTTTTTAAAATGTTTATTAATTTTTGCTTCTTTTTTTGCTTGCTCTATTTCCTCTTTAGTTCCGAAAATTTTTTCTAATACTTCTTGACCTTTTTGTATTTCTTCTTCTGAAAGCTCTAAGTCTTCTTCCTCATCTTCATAATAATAAGGCATACTTTTATAGTCAATACCTAGGTTTTCACAAATTTGAATTAAAGTTCCTTCATACGGATCTAATGATAAAATTTCTAGCGCTAGAGAAACTTTTATTGGAAGAGGAGTTAATAAAGTTATTATACTTTTTAAATCTTCAAAATAATTTTCTTGTTCTTCAGTTGATAATAATTTCATATAATTAGTAACTTGTGTAATAAAATTTTCAATATTTAAATTGAATTCTTTTTGATAATAATTTAGTTGGTCTTGCAATTTATCGAAGTTAAATTTTTTTTCGATTTTAAGATTTCTTCGTTTCATTGTTCTCCTTTTTTGTATTTCTTTACACTTTTTAATGACCTTTTTTCTTAAGCATTTCTTTAAGAACTGATAAAGCAAAAGCTTCACTAACAGGTAATTTTGCGTTTTCTCAATCAAAAATTTCCTCATAATTTTTGTCCTTTGCTTGAGCATTATTATTACTTTCTAAAATTTCCCTTCATTCTTCTTCGTTTTTTTGAGCCTCTTCATGGGATATGTAAAAACTTTGTGGCATTTCTTCATCATCTTCAAGTTCTTCGTCGCTAATAAAATCTGGACTTTTATAATTAATATCAAATAAAAAACAAATTTTAACTAAAGTTTCTTGTGATGGATCTAAAGTCAAAACCTTTAAAGCCAAATAAACTTTAACTGGTAAAGGAGTAAATAAAGTTACAATGCTTTTTAAATCTGAAAAATAAGTTTCTTGCTCATTAGTAGGTAAGGTTTTAATATAATGAGAAATATTTTCAATAAAAGGATTAATTTCAAAATTAAATTCCTTTTGAAAATATTTTAACTTTTCATTCAATTGAGCAAAATCAAAGGTTTTTTTAAGATTAAGAGTTCTTCGTTTCATTAAGCTCCTTGTTTTATCTAATTATAATTTTACAAAATTCAAAGATCATTATACAGGGTTATTCAAGAGGTTTTTTCCTAAAAATTTCTGCTTATTTTGTGGATATTTGTCATTTTGTAAAATAAATAATTTATAATTAACATATGAAATTTAAAAGATTTATGCCTTTTGTTGCTTTAGCTATTGGTTCAGGAGCTTTAATATCAGGAATTATTACTTATTCAGTAATATTGCGACAAAAAAGCATTGAAGATGACAAAAATAAAAACAAAAACAAAGTTGATAAATTCAAAGAAAAAAGTCTTTTTGAAATAGTTAATGATAAAAAATTTTTTAGTTCTTCTCTTTCAATAAATTACATAAGTAAAATTTATGATATAACATTAGGAAAAAATGCTTTAAAAACAACTCAAGAATTAGAAAAAGCTCATCAAGACCTTACTAAAAGAATTAAAGAAGTTATAAAACTAAAAACTGAAGCTTTTGATCTTGCTAAACAGATATCCAAAGAAGCAAAATATAAAGATAAAATTTTAGGAGCTGATTTAGAGCAACTTCCACAAATTATTGATGAAATTAAAAACGAAGAGAATAAATAAAATTTCTCTTCGTTTTTTAAGTTTAAGTTAGCTAAAAAATAAAAGTAACTATGCTTGAGCTTCTTGTTCTCTTAAAGCTCTTCGTTTTGCACGAGCAAGTTCAAGAGCTAATTTATGTGCACGTTTTTCAGCACGTTCTTTGTTTTTTCTTCTTACAACTTTACGCATATTATTTCCTTTTAAATAGTATATTAAGTGATTTTAAGTAACTTAATATATTTTAGCAAATTTTCCAAAAATGATAAATTAAGATACTTTCATAACTTTTTAAGAAGCTTTAAGTATAATTATTTTATGACTAATTTTTTAGAAAAGAGATTACAAAAAAGTTTAGCAAAATTATCTAAAAAAACTCAACTTAAAGAAGAAGATGTTTTAGAAGTTATTCGCGAAGTAAAAATGTCTCTTCTGGAAGCTGATGTTAACTTAAAAGTAGTGAAAGATTTTATTGCAAATGTTAAAAATAAAGCACTTGAAGATGGACAAGTCATTGGTAAATTAAACTCATATCAAACCATGGTAAAAATTTTTCACCAAGAATTGGTGGCAATTTTAGGTGAAAAAGTTCAAGATATTAATATTAATAAAAAACCATATATTATCATGATGTGCGGGTTACAAGGTTCAGGAAAAACCACTGCAACAGCTAAGTTAGCTTTTTATTTACGAAAGAAAAAATATATTCAAAATCCACTTGTAGTTGCTGCAGATATTTATCGTCCTGCAGCTGTTGATCAGTTAATAACACTAGCTAAAAGTATTAATGTTGATTATTTTGAAAAAGGAACTAATGTCCCTGTTGCACAAATTGTTGCAGAAGCTTTAGACTTTGCTAAAAGAAATCAAAATGATTTAATTATCATTGATACTGCTGGACGTTTATCTATTGATGCACAATTAATGCAAGAATTAGTAGAAGTTAAAAAAATAGCTAACCCAAGTGAGATTCTGTTTGTTGCTGATGCACTTTCAGGTCAAGATATCATTAATGTTGCTTCGACTTTTAATGAACATTTAAAATTAAATGGTTCAATTATCACTAAGCTTGATTCGGATGCTCGTGGAGGAGCTGCTCTTTCTCTAAGGCAAGTATTAAATTTACCAATTAAATTCATTGGAACTGGAGAAAAAGTTTCCAATTTAGATTTATTTTACCCTGATCGCATGGCCGATCGTATCTTAGGGATGGGCGATGTGCTTAGTTTAATTGAAAAAGTTGAAGATTCTATTGACGTAAATAAAGCCACCAACATGATGGAACGAATGTTTAAGGGGAATTTTAATTTAAATGATTTACTTGATCAAATCAATGAAATTAAAAAACTCGGAAAATTTTCAAAATTACTTAAAATGATGCCAGGAAATTTAGCAAGCAAAATTAACGAAGAAGAATTAGAAAATGCTGAAAAAAAACTTGAAACATACAAAATTTTAATGTCTTCAATGACTGCAAGTGAACGAAATAATCCTAAACTATTACGTAACGCTTCACGTAAGGAGCGAATTTTAAAAGGAAGTGGACGAAGTGCCCAGGAATTTAATAAGCTCCTTTCAGATTTTGATGCAATGTCCAAGCGAATGACAGAGATGCGTACTAAGCTTAAATCTGGTGGTTTTGGCGGACTATTTTAAATCCAATTAACACAAAAAAAGAACAGAAAAGTATCTGTTCTTTTTGATTGTAGTATTATTTGATAATTTTTGTAACTGATCCAGCACCAACTGTACGTCCACCTTCACGGATAGAGAATTTGGTCCCTTCTTCAACGGCAATAGGAGCAATAAGTTTAACTTTAAGGTTAACATTTTCCCCTGGCATAACCATTTCACGTCCAGCTTCAAATTCTACTCCACCAGTAACATCAGTTGTACGGAAGTAAAATTGTGGTTTGTAGTTTTTAAAGAATGGTGTGTGACGTCCACCTTCTTCTTTTTTAAGTACATAAATAGCAGCTTCAAATTCTGTATGAGGAACAATTGATCCTGGTTTAGCAAGAACTTGTCCACGTTCTACATCATCACGGTTTACACCACGAAGCAATAGACCTGCATTATCCCCAGCCATAGCTTCTTTAAGGTTTTTACGGAACATTTCAATTCCTGTAACAACAGTTTTTTTGGTAGGTTTAAGACCAACAATTTCAACTTCTTCGTTAAGTGTTAGTTTTCCACGTTCTACACGACCTGTAGCAACAGTTCCACGTCCTGTAATTGTAAATACGTCTTCAACAGCCATTAAGAATGGTTTTTCGAATTCTTTAACTGGAGTTTCAATGTATGAATCTACAGCGTTCATAAGTTCCATAATTTTTTCTTCATATTTTGCATCACCTTGAAGAGCTTTAAGAGCTGATCCACGAATAATAGGTGCATTGTCTCCATCAAATCCGTAATCTGAAAGAAGTCCACGAATTTCCATTTCAACAAGTTCGATCATTTCTTCATCACCTTCAAGCATATCGGTTTTGTTTAAGAAAACAACGATACGAGGAACCCCAACTTGTTTAGATAAAAGAATGTGTTCACGTGTTTGAGGCATAGGACCATCTGTTGCAGCAACAACTAAAATAGCTCCATCCATTTGAGCTGCTCCAGTAATCATGTTTTTAACATAATCGGCGTGTCCTGGACAGTCAACGTGTGCATAGTGACGTTTTTCAGTTTCATATTCAATGTGAGCTGTGTTAATGGTAATTCCACGCGCTCTTTCTTCTGGTGCGTTGTCAATAGAAGCATAATCACGAGCTTCTGAAAGACCTTTCTTAGATAAAACAGTTGCAATAGCAGCTGTTAATGTAGTTTTACCATGGTCAACGTGTCCAATGGTACCAACGTTAACGTGTTCTTTACTACGATCAAAATCTAATTTTGCCATAAGTTAATATCCTTTCTATTTTTTAAGTAAATTTATGATTTATAAAATATTTTTTTCGTAATTGTTTTTTTAAAAATAAACGTGTTTTCAAATTACGATTGTTTTAGCGCTAAAACCACCATAGTCTAGTCTTTCAACTAGAACCTGTCCGTTTGAAATTAGCATTTAAATTTTAACATATTACAGAAAAAAGCAGAATATCATATAAACAAAATTTCATAGATTACTGCTTTTTGTTAGATAATTAATTTTAATATTAAGAACTTCATTTTATTCCTAATTATTCTGATTTTTGTAGTAATTATTACAATTTAATAGTTGTTAAGTTAATGGTTTTGATAAATAAACTTAAAAATTCTTTTCTTAGACTTTTAAACTTTAAAATAAATTTTAAATTTTTATAAAAGTTAACGAAATTAAAACTAAAAGATGATATTTGCTCAAAAATATTGAATCGATTAAATTTAAGCATTATTTAATCTAAAATTGTAAATATTAGTTTTTGTTTTGATTAGTTTTTACCATCAAAGAACTTAGTAAACCTACAAAAAGAGGGTGTGGTTTAAGTGGTTTAGATAAAAATTCTGGGTGGAACTGACAAGCAATAAAAAATGGGTGGTCTTTTAATTCAATTAAAGATTGAGCACCTACACTTTTTACTCCAGAAAAAACAAAGTTACCATCTGATAATTGGTCTAAATAATCAGGATTAAAATCATAACGATGACGATAACGTTCAATAATAGTTGGTGATTGATAAATTTGGCTAGCTAAAGTATCTGGTTTAATATTTACTTCACAACTCCCTAAAGATAATGTCCCTCCTAGCCGGTTAGTATTATGAAATGTAGGTTGAATAATAAAAAGTGGGTGAGGAGTTTGAGCATCAAACTCAGTTGAATTGGCATTAGTAAGTTTTAAAACATTTCGAGCATATTCAATTACGGCCAATTGCATTCCTAAACAAATCCCTAAAAATGGTATTTTATTAACTCTTGCATATTCAATAGCAAACATTTTTCCTTCAATTCCCCGATTACCAAATCCGTAAGGAACACAAATCGCATCATAAGAAGCGAGTATTTCTTCTGCTTTAGAATAAGATTGAATTTTTTCTGAATCTATTAAAGTAATTTTAATTTCAATTCCTAAATGATAACTAGCAAGAGTAAATGATTCAAGAATTGATAAATATGAATCAGATAATTGGACATATTTTCCTACAATAGCTAATTTATAGGTAGCTTTTTTAGGTTGAGTGATAGTATTAGTGAAAGCCAATCATGATGATAAATCATTTTTGGTTCGAGGGTCATCAAAATTAAAAAAATTAAATAATTTGGTATGAATTTTTTGTTCATAAAGTTGCTCAGGCAAAAGATAAATATTTTCCACATCTGGGGAATAGAAAATATTATCGTAATTAATATCACAATGTAATGCTATTTTGGCTTGTAATTGTTCACTAAAATCTTCGCTAGTTCGTAAAATTAAAAAATCAGGAATAATTCCTTGTTCTCTAAGTTTCATAACCGAATGCTGAGTTGGTTTAGTTTTAATTTCATTACCAATTCTTAATCTAATTAGCGGAGAAACGTGGATAAAACAAATTTGATTTGAAGAATAGCGAAACTTATATGAGCGTAAAGCTTCAATAAAAGGAAGCGATTCAATATCACCAACTGTTCCTCCTACTTCAATGAGTAAAAAATCTAAATCAGGATCGCTACTTATAATTTGATTAATTCGTTCGTGAATTTCGTCAGTAAAATGCGGAACAATTTGCACAGTTTTTCCTAAATAGTTTCCTGCTCTCTCTTTAGTTAAAACTTGATGATAAATTTGACCAGCTGATAATGAAGAACTTTTGGAAATTTCATAATCAAGAAAACGTTCATAATGACCTAGATCTAAATCTGCTTCCATACCATCATGAGTTACAAAAATTTCTCCATGTTGAACTGGTGACATAGTTCCTGGGTCAACATTTAAATAAGGATCGAGTTTTAAAGTTGCTACTTTAAATTTTTGAGTGTGTAAAATTCGACCAATGGATGCTAAAATCAATCCTTTTCCCAATGAAGAAAAAACTCCGCCAGTTACTGCAATAATCTTAGTTTTTGACATATATAAACTATCCTTTCTGTTTTTTGATATTTTTTAAATGATTAAAATAAATAATTTGATCATATATTTGTAAAAAATAAACACCTTTTTAAACTAAAGACAAAAATTAAAAGTTAGTTCTAAAAATAAAAAAACGTCCCAAAAAGTTGGGAACGAAATATCTTTTTTAAAAAATAAAAAATATGCCCTAGTTTATTTTCAAAATACGATTATTCTAACGCTAAAAACACGAAAGCTAATTATTTTTTCGTTTTACATTAGCAATTTAATTTTAACACATTAACGAAAAACTAAAAAATATAGCATATTTAAATAAAATTTGAATTTTTTATTCATTAGCTAATTTAGTTTTAGTATTAAGAAGGGATACTTTTCCTAATTGTGCTGATTTTTGTATTAATTGTTTGATTTTTTTAGTTTCTAAAACTGTAGATTTAAAAAATTCATTTGCACTTTCAACTATTGAAGCTGAAAATTCTTTTTTAAGTTCTTTTAAACTAGCTTCTAATTGTGTAATTTCTTGATCAATTTTATTTTGAGCTTCCAAAATTTTATTACGTTCTTTGAGCTGAGTAATAAGTTCATCAATATTAACTTTTTTAACCAAAATTTCTGCTGATTGATAAAAATCGTAAATTAAATTAGCTAGCGCATGAGAGTGTGAATGAGTTTCTTCATCTGTTTTATGCTCATGATTTTCATCATGACTGTGTTCATTATCTTTTTCTTTCCCTTGAGCTTGATTGTGTTTTTCGTCATTTTCATTTTTATGACCATGTTCTTTATCGCGTTGACCAAGATCTTCTTTAATTAAAGCAAGGTCTTTTTGTAAAATTGAATCAGCTGTTTTATTTTTTTGAACACTATCAAAATAATTTTCATCAAAATAAACATTTGAAACTTGTTGATTAAGTAAATTTAGAAAACTAGCTAAATATTGCTGCGAAGGAAGAGAACCATCTTTATCGGTAATTTCTGATTTTTTATCTGATTTTTGTAAAATGTATTGCTCTATTTTTTGCGATTTTTCTTCCATTTTTGCTTTTGAATATTCGCTAAATACTTCTCTTAAATCCTCGGTTAAATCTCCTAATTTATTAAAAACAACATATTCAAAAATTCTATTAATTTTATCTAAAGCTTCGGGTTTGGTTTTTCCTTGTTCTTGAAGTTTTAAACCAATTTTATTTTTGAAAAGATTAACAATTGATGATTGATTATCTTTTCCATCAACTAAATTAAAGATTTTTGCTATTTTACCGCTTAATAAATGAGGTCCTTTTGATGTAATTTCTGCATATTTATTAATTAATTGATTGTTAGCTTTTAATAATTCAACTAAGGAATTAACAACTTTTTTATCATTTTCAGGTAATGCATTAATTTTTGCTTGCGAAATTTTTGCACTTATTGGATTTTGACCATTTGTTTCTGCTGATGTGCTACAACTTATTACTGCAACAATTGGTAGACTAACAAGTGATCCTAATGATAATAATTTAACTTTTTTGTTCATTTTTCTCCTTATATTACTAATTAGTAATATGTTAATTATAAACTATTTAAGTTTAAACAAAAATAAAACTTGCCATTGCAAGTTTTATTTTGTAATTTTAATTAAGTAAAATTGTTTTTTTCCAATATTTAAAAAAGCATATCGATTATCAAAAAACTTTGAATGCATTAAAAAATCTTCTTTAATTGGTTCTAAATTCACTTTTAAAGAATTAACTTGAATAAATTCTCTAGCTTCGCGCTTGGATTTTAAAATTTTATTTTCAATTAAAAAATCAACTAAATTGCTATTTTTATCAACAAAGAGTGTTTTTAATTCATTTTGAATGTTTTGAATGTCTTCAACGGTAAAATTATTTAAATTAAGCTTTTTATTAAATAAAATTTCGCTAATATTAACACTATTTTTAGCATCTTGCTCACTATGAATATCTTTAACAACTTCAAAGGCTAAAGTTTTTTGAGCTAGTTTTAAAAAAGGAGCTTCAAAATGTTTTTTCATTAATTGTTCAATTTCCTCAACTTCAATAAAAGTAAGTCATTTTAATAACTTTTCAACTTCTGAATCGGGTTGATTTAGTAAAAATTGGTATAAATCATAAGGTTTAGTTTTATCTTTGGAAAGTCAATTATTTCCGCCACCAGTAGATTTTCCAAATTTTTGCCCATTGCTGTCAGTAAGTAGTTGCGATGTTAAAGCTACTGCTTGATGTTGTTGCCCAAAAATTGTGGAAATCATATCAAGTCCAGTAGTAATATTACCCCATTGATCCGAACCACCAAATTGTAATTTAACATTATGATTTTTATAAAGCTGTACAAAGTCTCATCCTTGAATTAGCTGATATGAAAATTCCGTAAAACTAAGTCCTTTTTCAATCCGAGAAGTAATTGAATCTTTAGATAAAATATAAGCAACATTAACTAACTTACCAACATTTCTTAAAAAATCAATTACAGACATATCTTTATAAAAGTCATAATTATCAATAACTTTAAAACCAAATTTTTCTAGTTGAGCTTTAATTTTTGCTTTGTAAAAATTAATTTGTTCCTCATTAAGCAGTACTCTTTCTGAATCTCTAAAAGACGGATCGCCTATCATTCCAGTAGTTCCACCTAAAATAGCAATTATTTGGTAACCATATTTTTTAAATCTAAGTAAATTAATAATTTGAATATAATTTCCCAAATGCAAGCTATCGGCAGTTGGATCAAATCCTACATAAACCCCACTTCCTTGAGGGATATTTAAAAATTTATCATAATTGGAAATTTGCTTAAAAACACCACGTTTTTTTAAATCATCAATAATATTCATAATTAAATTTGAAATTCCTTCCCAATATTTTCTAAACTCCCAAATACTAATCCTTCTTGAGCAAAACCTAAACTAGAATATCCCACAAGCATTCCTGAGCTAGTCACATCAAGCATTTTTCCTTCTAAAATTTCAGCTCCTAAAGCAGTAATTGAGCCTGGAAGAGCCACTAAAACAACTTTTCCTTCTGTAGAATCAAGAGTATTAGTTACTACTTGGAATTCTTTTTGTCCATCTGATAAAGTTAAAACAAAAAGTTTTTCGCTTTTTGGGTGAACTTCTCTTTTGAGAATTTCAACATAAACAAACTTCTTTGAATCATTGATTTTTAAATTTGCTTGGGTTGCTTTTGCTTTAACTTTATTACTCAAATGTTCATTTAAGCTGAAAAATCTCTTCTCACTAGCAGATAAAATATCTTCATCATCAAAAACATTAATTGAACCAACATTTCCTTGATCGTCAAATAAAAATAAGTAATTTTCAATGGTGATTTTTTGAGTAATTTTAACTCTGGTATCAATACTTAAAAGAGTGCAATTTTTAAATTGGTTGCTTAATTTGTGGACTAGAATCATAATAATATATTTTACATTAATTATTTTGTGTAGTATTATAATAATAAAACATATGAAAAAAATAGCTATTGTGGTAAGTTCTTCTTGTGGCTTAACTGAAGAAGAGGCAAAAAAGCGGGGATGATTTTATTTACCGTTGAATATTCAAATTGATGAAAAAAATTATTTAGATGGAATTGACTTAACAAGCACAAATTTATTTGAAAAATTCTCCAAAGATTCTAAAAGTGCTAAAACTAGTTCCACCAATATTGGATATATAATGAATTTATTTGCACAACTTTCAAATACTTTTGATGCAGTTGTGGTATTTCCTATTTCTCAACATCTTTCTGGAGAATATCAAAATTTAATTCATTTTGCCAGTAATTTTAAAAATATTTACATAATTAATTCTTTAGATGTAGCTCATTTAATTACTCTTAAAGTTATTGAATTTGAGCATTTAATTAAATCTAAAGTTCCTTTAAATGAAGCCATTGAGCAAATTCAAGCACCTAATTCATTGCTTTCGGTTTCTTTAATTCCAAAATACAATCACTTTTTAGTTAAAGGCGGTCGCCTAACGCCTGGGGCTGCTACAATAGCGAATTTACTAAAAATAATTCCTATTATAAAATTTGAAAATGGAAAATTAGAAAAAGAGGGAATTGGGCGCGTTTTTTCTAAAACAGTTATAAATTGTATTGATTCAAAATTTGAACACCTAACAAATCCTCAAGATTTTGATTTAATTATTTTACACTCACAAAATAGTGAAATTAATGATTTTATTAGCTATGCTCAAAGAAAATATTCTTTAAAAGTACTTATTTCCAATATTCCACCGGTTATTTCAATTCATACTGGACCTGAAGCAATTGTTATTATTAAGCATCCTAAATTGTCAACTGAACAGAAACTGTTATTTTCCCAAAACTAACTATTTTTGAACAAAAACAGTAAAAAGAAAAGCAGCTTTAGCTGCTTTTTGATTATTTATCATATATTTATCATAAATAAAAGACACAATATAATATTAGGGCAAATTTAATATTTTAATAAAATCACGTAAAAGAAGGGCGATAATTTTTGGGGTTTAAACTGAGAAATATATGTTTAGAGAAAGTAATTTTAAAAAAATAAATTGTGTTTTTTTTATTGATAATAACGACTAACGAAATAAAAATTGTTGTGAGATTAGATGAATGTTAAGTATAACCTAAAACAAACTTAAATCTATTTTTGCTGCCTAATACACTTAAATGCATTAAACAGCGCATAAATTATACAACCATTTATTTATTTTTTAAGATTTTTTAAATAAAAATGTTTAAAATTTAATTAGCATCTTTTTTATTAAAAGGAGAAAGACAAATGCCAAAATTTAACAGAGTTTTTATGATCGTTACTGATGGTCTAGGAATTGGGGCCGATCGAGATCAAAAAGCTTTTGGTGATAGCGGCGCTAACACCATTAGATCAGCCTCAATGGCTGAAGAATTTAAAATTGATACTTGAAAAAAACTTGGAATTGGAAATATTACTGATTTACAAGGAAATTATCATGTTAAAAATCCACTAGCTTATGTAGCTAAAGTGCAAGAAGTTTCAAATGCAAAAGATACTTTAGCTGGACATTGAGAAATGATGGGAATTAAAACTTTAGTTCCTTTCCCAACTTTTACCGAAACAGGATTTCCACCTGAATTAATTGCTGAATTAGAAAAAGCGTTTGATGGTCGTAAAATCATCGGAAATAAAGCAAGTAGTGGAACTGAAATTATCAAAGAATTAGCACACTTAGAAAAACAAGATGGTTCTATTATTGTTTATACTTCAATGGATTCAGTGTTGCAAATTTGCGCTCATGAACAATGGACTGGATTAGATAATTTATATCGTTATGCTAAAGCAGCTCGAGAAATTTGTTCATCAAACCCTGCGTGAAATGTAGGTAGAATTATTGCTAGACCTTACATTGGAGAAGATGGAAACTATACTCGAACTTTTAATCGCCATGATTACGCAAACAAACCTCCAAAATTAATATTAAATAAATTACAAGACAAAGGAGTAGAAGTTATTTCAATTGGAAAAATTAACGATATTTTTGTCGGTCAAGGAATTTCAAAACACATCCCAAGTGGAAGCGATGCTGTTGGAATGGATAAAACCATCGAAATTGCACTAGAAAATGGGCAAAATCAATTTATTTTTACTAACTTAGTTCAATTTGATTCTCATTATGGACATCGTAGAGATGTACATGGATTTGCACAAAATATCGCTGATTTAGATGTCAAATTAGCAAAATTAATCAACTGTTTAAAAGAAGATGATTTACTAATTATGACTAGCGATCATGGAAATGATCCGCTATATCCAGGATTTAATCACACTCGTGAATATCTTCCTGCAACTATTTATTCAAAAAGCTTTACCAAGCCTAAAGTTTTAGAAACACTTAATGGATTAGGGACTTTAGGAAATATTATTGCACGCAATTTTGGTGCAGAAATTGTTGTTGAAACTGGTGATGATATTTTTGATAAACTAATTTAAAGTAAAAAAGGAACAAAAAAACATTCTTTTAGAGAATGTTTTCTTTTATTATTGTTCTGCTGGTTGTTGTGTTTTATATCCATCAACTTCAAAGACTTTACTAAATGAACGAGATTGTCCATTTGAAAGAACTTTAGAAAAAGCAACAGAGAATTTAGCTTTGGTTTCTTCAACAGAAACAAGTGATACTTGAGTTTTGACTTCTTTTGAATAATCTAAAAAGTGTTTATCAAAAACAGGATAAATATCTTCTGATGAAGCGTCATTTACGGTTTTATCTTTGGCTGAATCTTTAAGAAGAACAATTGTGTTTTCTGACATTCTTTTTAGTTTTTCTTCAGTTGAAACCGATTCTTTAAGTGAAGCAATTTTTGCAGCTTCTTCAGGAGAAACTTCTTTAGGTTGTGGATTAGTTGATGAAGGATCTTCTTGTTTTGGTAGCTGAACAGGTTTTATAGGTTCGCGTTGAGTACAAGAAATAGCAACTGTTAAAGGAGCAATCAATCCACCAAAAGCTGATAAGAATAAAGCTAGTTTTCTTTTCATATTTTTCCTAACTAAATGTAATTTTATAAATATATATCTTTAAGTATAACAAATTTACAAATTTTTGCTTTAATTTTCCAAGAAAAATCAAATAAAATTAAAGATCTAATTCATCAATTCTTTGTTGGTGTCTGCCACCTTCATATTGAGTTGCTAAATATTCATCAATTATTTTTTGTGCATCCTTTGTGGAAATTTGACGTCCACCAAATGCCAAGACATTAGCATTATTGTGTAATTTTGCCAAATGAGCATCTTCAACAGAAGTAACTCGAGCTGCTCGAATGTGTTTGTGACGATTTAAAGCATATGAGATTCCTAATCCAGTTCCACAAACTCCAATAGCAAAATCAGGTTTTTGGCTATCAACATACTCAGCTAGTTCTTTCCCTTGAGTAGCATAACTAACTGGAAATTCATCGGTTTTAGGACCTAAATCAACTGTTTCATATCCTAATGATTGCATATATTTGACTAAATCTTCTTTAAGTTTAAATCCTGCATGGTCGCTTGCAAATGCAACTACTTTTTTCATTAATTCCCCTTAAAATATTATTGATTAAATTATAAACTTTTTTTATTAAAAAATCTTTGTGGAAAAATACAGAAAAATTCTTTTTTTAAGATTTTTAATCAGAAAATTTATATCTTAAGTGGTATGAATTATCAAACAGATTCAAAAGATTGTTCGCTAGTGGTATCTCAATATTTTATTGAAAAAATTCATGGACAGAAAGTTTCTCTAAACGAGTTAAAACTTAATGCAATTTACAGCGAAAATGGAATATCAATAGCGAATTTACAAAAATTATTAAGTCAATATTATCTAAATATTGAGGTTTTTAATTGCGACCTTGATACACTTAAAAAATTATCTAGTAATGAATTTCCGTTTGCTACAATTATTAATCAAAATAATAATCAACACATGATTATTATTGAAAAAATAACTAATTCACACATTTTTTATATTGATCCAGTTTATGGAAATGAGAAAATAACTTTTGAAGAATTTCAAAAAGTTTTTTTAAATTTGCTTGTCAATTTTCAAGCGGTTGTTTCTAAAAAGCAATTACAAACTCAAAAAGAAGACATTAATTTAAATTTTCAATTAAACTTTAATCCCATTAAAATGCAAATATTTCATTTTCTAAGTAAATTATTAGAAATGTTTGTAATACTACTAATTCCCTTGATGACCAAGTATATTTTTTCTGAAATAATTCCTTATAACTTGGAAATATATTTATATTTTAGTGGTGTTTTTGTTGTGTGAATTTTAGTAGTTCAGCAAACATTTAAATATTTAATTAATAAATGAAGTTTAACTAAAATTACAAATGTTGCAAATGAAAAAAAGTTAAAGCTGTTAAAAATTTTAAAATCTCAATATTTTCAAGAAATTGCCAGATTAAATGCAATTGAATTCATAAACCGTCTTACTGCTATAGATACAATTTGAGATTATAAAAGTTCTTTTATTGCTTCAGTTATTATAAATTGTCTATATTTAATCATCGGGTCGCTAATGATATATAAAATTAGTTTTATTTTGTTATATGCCTTATTAATTTATTGTTTGATCAACTTCTTTATTAGCTTAATGATGCAAAATTGATATAACAATTCATACAAAAAGATTTTGGAACAAAATATAACTCTTAGCGGAAGTATTGAAGAATACTTTAATTATGTAAATTCTGTTAATATTTTAGAAATCGAAAACAAACTTTATAATGATATACAGACACAATTTTCAGAGATGCAAAATCATTATTTAAAAACAAATTATGTTTCAGAAAGCATTTTTTCAATATCAGCAATTATCGAATCGTTAGGTCCGTTTGTGATTTTGTTTTTAGGGTCTTTTCAAATTTGAAAAGGCCAAATGACTTTAGTAGATTTAATTTTTACACTAACTGCAGCAAGTTTATTAACTAAATCAACACAAAATTTTTGGCCTTTGTTTAATTTACAAATTAAATATAAAACATCCAAAATTTTAATTGACTTTTTCAAAGAAAAAGAGCAAATTTCAGAACTAAAAGATTTATCAAGTAGTTTTGATACTATTGACAAAATAGAGCTTTCTTATATTGATTATCAATATGAACAAAATCACAAAGCTTTGAATATTCAAAGACTAATAATTGATCAAAACACACATTTAAAGGGTGCAAATGGAATTGGTAAAACAACTCTTTCAGCAATATTAAGTGGTAATTTAAAACCTAATAATGGAATAATTAAAATAAATAATATCCAAACAGAAATATTTGATAATCAAATGTTAAAAAATAGCATTATTTATACAGGGAGCAAAATAAATTTATCTCAAACTTTTGTAAAAGAATACACAGATTTTTCAAAAATAAATGAATTGGGTAAAGTTTTTTCGAATGAATTAATTAATAAAATTCAATCAATCAAAAATAAAAAATTTTTTGAGCTCTCTAGTGGCGAAATGCAAATAGTTAATTTTTTAAAAGTAATTCAAAATAATTATCAATTTTATATATTTGATGAGGCTTTTGATAATTTAAGTGAAACATTTTTTAAAGAAATAAAAAATTATTTAAATGAAAAAATAAATAATTCGTTAATTATAGAGATAAGTCATAACGATAAATTTATTTTTGACAATGCAAAGGAGATATATCTTGAAAAAAACCACGTTTGCTTATAAATTTGAAATTTTGTTAATCTTTTTATTGTTGTTTTTATTTGGATTTATGTGCTATATTGCTTTAACTTATCAAATTAATTCATATAAAAAAGTTTATATAAGAAGAGAGTATGATGACATTTTCTTAAACGGAATTAAAATAGAAGAAATAGATCAAAAACCACAATTATCAGTAAAATTAAATAATCAAATTTCAAATTATTCTTTTAAATATCTATTAGATGAAAATCAAATTAAAATAACTTCTCCATCATTGCTTTTGAAAATGAAGGAAAATAATATATTTGAAATTTATTGCACCTATAATTCGGGAAAAACAACTTTTTTAGAATATATTTTAAAGCAAATTTTAGTTAAATAAGTTTATAATTTTAACTATGAACAAGATTATTCATGAAATTTCTTTTGATAACAGAACTAAAAATGATATTGATTATCATTATGAAATGAATGAAATACTCAAAAATTTTGCTAAATATTTTAAAATCAAAAAGAAAATAATCTTAGATGTAAAAATTGTTTCAAAGCGAAAAATCAAGCAATTAAACAAGCAATACAGAAATAAAGATTATGTAACTGATATTCTTTCTTTTGGAAATGATGATGGATTACTATTTAAACAATTGCCTTTTATTTTGTTGGGTGAATTGATTATTTGTTATGACAAAATGCTTGAACAATCTATTGAGTTTAACCATTCAATTAAAAGAGAATTTTGTTATTTATTTACGCACGGTTTAGTTCATTTAGCTGGTTATGATCACGAAATAGAAGAAGAAAGAGTTAAAATGAATAAAATTGTTGATAAAATATTTAAACCTTTAAAAATTAACAGAGAGTAGTTAAAATGGAAATTCAAAAATTAAAAGATTTATTAAAAAAGGCTTATGCTCCCTATTCAAATTTTCAAGTTGCTGCATGTGCTATTGATGAAAATGGAAAAGAATATTATGGCGTAAATGTTGAAAATGCTGCATATCCATCTGGAATTTGCGCCGAAAGAAGTGCATTATTTGGTTCTGTTGCTTATGGAGCTAAAGTTGGAACTTTTAAAGAAATTCATATTATTAGCAAAAAAGAAGGAATTATTAGTCCTTGTGCAGGATGCAGACAAGTAATGACTGAATTTATGCCTCCAGAAGCAAAGGTGTATCAATATTCAAATAATGCAAAGCAAGTACGTATAAACACAGTTGCTGAATTAGTTCCTTATAGTATTTTAGAAAGTGATATTAAATAATGAAAATATGTTTTGCTTCAATAATTGGTCGTCCAAATGTGGGTAAAAGTACATTAATTAATGCAATTATCGGTTATGATGTAGCCATTGTTACTGATGTTGCTCAAACTACTCGAGATCAAATTACTGGTATTTATACTGATGATGAATATCAAATTATTTTTACAGATACTCCAGGAATTCACAAACCCGAAAATAAATTAGGTGAAATTTTAAACAAAAACGCTTATAGTACTGTTAAAGATATTGATGTACTGCTGTTTTTATCGCCATCTGATGAAAAAATTGGAACTGGAGATAAAATGATTTTAGAAAAAATTTCTAAAGTTAAACACAAAATAGGTGTAATTACAAAAATAGATAAAATTTCTAAAAATCCACAATTATTAATTGAAAAAATTAAAGAAATGCAACAGTATGAATTTGATCATATTGTTTCTACATCAAAAAATGATTATAAATCAATTGATGCATTAGTAAATATGATTAAATCATATGCATATGAAGGACAAGCTCAATACGATCAAGATTATATAACTGATAAAAGTATGCGTTTTTTAGCCAAAGAAATTATCAGAGAAGCAACTATTAATTCTCTGTACGAAGAGCTACCACATTCAATTGCAGTGGAAATTAATGAATTTAATGAACACGAAGATTTAATTGAAATTGATGCAGTTATTTATGTAAAAAAAACATCTCAAAAAGGAATGGTAATTGGAGCTAAAGGCTCAAAAATTAAACAAATTGGTCAAAATGCCCGTTATAAAATGATGCATCAATTTCAAAGTAAGGTCATTTTGAATTTAAAAGTTAAAATTGCCAATAAATGAAATAATAATGAAAAAGAATTAGCTAAATTTGGTTATAAATAAATGCACGATTTTCTCGTGCATTTATTTATTTTTCTAATTTACTTTATGACATTGTCGACATCTAGCTTCATATTCTGAATCTCCTAAAAGATGTCTTTCTTTAGATTTAACTTTTCGATACGAAAGAGATGCTTGATCAAAACATTTCATGCACACTGCTTTTAGTTTGCTAACATAATCAGCTTGTGATAGCAATTCTGATGTTATTGCAAAACTTTTTCCAGCAAAATCCATATCCAGTCCCGAAACAATAACTCTAACTCCTTTTGAAATAAGTTTTTGAATTACTTCTAAAATGCTTTCACTAAAAAAATGGGCTTCATCAAAAGCTACGGCTTTAACATCTTCATTCCAATATTTTCAAATTTCTTCTGCATCAGCAAGAGAAATTGCTTTGACATTTGAACCAGTTCTGCTAACAATAACATCATTTCCGAATCTAGTGTCAAAATCTGGTTTAAAAACTAAAAATTTTACTTGAGCAATCTTTAAAATAGTAAGTCGTTTGATTAATTCGGCACTTTTACCAGCAAACATTGGACCGGTAATAACCTCTAAAGAACCTTTAGTGTCCTTTCAAAACATAAAATTACTTATTTTCTTTCTTGGAAATATCTTTGAATTTCTAAAACACAATCATCAACAACTAATTCAAGATCTGCTAACGAATTAAGAACACATCCAGAGGCTCTTTCGTGTCCGCCTCCACCTCATTTAAGAGCAACATTTCTTACAATTGGTCCATTTGATCTCAATTCAACTCTAACTTTTCCGCTTTCATCTTCAATAAATTGAACTCAAACTGGATATCCATCAATATTTGAAATTAAATTTGGACGTACCGATTTTTCAGGTGTTTTACCTCTTGCGATTGTTTCTGCATATGAGTTTTGTAAATAAGCAACTCCATCACGAGTTTTTAATGTCGAGGTTAATCAAGCATTAAATTTTAAATCTTCAATTGAAGTTTTATACATGTTTAAATGCATAAAATCAGGCTCTAATTCATGTTCGTATAAATAAGAAGCTAATTTTAGGGTTCTTGCACTTGTATTGCTAAATAAAAATCTTCCTGAATCAGTTACAATTCCTAAATACAAGAATTTTGCTGCTTTAGAACTAATTTTTCACTTTGTTTCATAAGCAATTTCGGTAATCATTTCATCTGCAGCAATATATGAACTATCTACTCATCTTGTTACATTATCTCCTAAATCATCATCATTTGGATGGTGATCAATTCGTAAGACTTTTGCAAAAATATTTTTATCTAATAAATGACTATATTCAATGCGATTTTTATAGTTTGCGTCCACAACTACTGCAAGAGATTGTTTTAATATCTCATCATTTGGAACTTCGTCCATTTTAATATCTAAGAACTTAAATAATCCTTTTTCATCTCCAACACAATAAACTTTTTTGTTTGGAAAATTAGTTCTTAATAATTCACCAAGTCCATGTTGAGAACCTAAACAATCTCCATCGGGTTGAATGTGGTGAAAAATGACAATAGAATCATAGTTTAATAATTCTTGGACTGCTTCTTTAAGTGAACCTACTTGCATTATTTATTCTCACTTTCATAAATGATAATTTCTTTATTTAATCGTTCTAAAACCTCAGGTACTTGCTCTCATGAACTTAAGGTAATTCCAGCAGCATTATCATGTCCACCGCCATTAAATTCATTAGCAACTTTATTTACTAAGGGGCCATTTGACCGTAATCTACCACGAACACTTCCATCCTCAAGCTGAATAAATAAAGCTCAGCACGCATTATCTTCAACATTGGCTAATTCATTAACATACATTGAGGCATCCAGTGAAGAAAAAACATGTTTAGCTAATACTTCACTAGTAACTTCAAAATAAAGCACTCTTCCGGATTTTTTAAATCCAGCAAGCATATCACCAATAAATTTAAGTCCCCTAAAGGTTCTTTTTGAAAGTTCTTTTAAGATTTTTTGTGGATGAAAACCATTTTCCATCAAGAAGGCCACTAATTTGTGGGTACGAGGACTAGTATCAGGATATAAAAATCTTCCTGAATCAGTATTAATTCCTAAGTAAATATATTCTGAAGCGGATTTTGATACTTCTCATTTTGATTCATAAGCAAGCATCGCAATCATTTCTGCGGCTGCTACATAATGCTCATCAACTCATAAATAATCATACTCAATATCACTTCCATTAGGGTGGTGGTCAATTCTTAACTTAGCAGTGGTTTTATTTTCATAAAGCAAATGAGCTTTTTCAATTCGATCTCCTGAAGAAGCATCAACTACAATCCCTAAGGAATTATGATAATCTACTTCTGCTTCATCGGTAAAATGATACTGCATAAAATCCAGCACCCCAACATTATCTCCAACACAATAAACTTTTTTATTTGGATAATTAGTTTTGATTAATTCAGCAAGTCCATGTTGAGACCCTAAACAATCTCCATCTGGACGAATGTGGTGAAAAATAACAATTGAATCGTATTTTTCAATAGCGTCTTTAGCAACTTTTGAATTTCCTATTAGCATATTTTATTCTCCTTTATTTAAATAAGTAACTTTAACAATTTAATTTTACTCTTTTTCATTTTGGACTTTTAAAGAAAGCCAAAAAGTAACATAATTATTTGCAAAAATTTTAGATTTTTCAAAAGCTTGAGAAAAACAACTGTAGCAACAGTTGTTTGACGTTATTAATTAATTTGAGTTTTTAGGTAAATAACTTCATCATGAACTTCAATTAAGTTATTATTAACTAAATTATCTACAGCTCGTAAAATTAAATCTTTAGATACTGGGGTAACACTATTAAATCCACAATATTTGCTAAAAGTCATCATAATATCGTTTAAACTTAAAGTTTTAGTTGCGTTAATAAAGGTTGATAAAAAGTGTTCAACCTCACTAATGTGAATCCGTGCAAAATCACGTTTAGTTAAGTCTTTATTGTACTCTCTAAATTCAATAATTTGATCTTTTGCAACGATAAAATCGCCTTCAAAGTCAATTAAATCTTGTTGTGAAAGAACATTTAAAATTGCATCTAAATCTTCTTTTAAAGCATTAGTAAAGCTTTTTTTATTAAATATTCTTGGAACGAATTTTTTCAATTCATCATAATGCACTGGATTAAGTTCGCTAATTAAATTTCGAATAAATTCAATGTCACTTTCTGGATTTGATGCTTTAACTTTGGCAAATAAATCCTCATAATTAAGGTATGGATTAAAGTGAATTTTTTCAATTGCTTTTTGTTTAACTTCCACTGGAACATCAATTTTAAGGGCATCAGCACTTTGCATTGAGGATTTTGATAGCGATTTATTGCTAATTAAACGATCGATAAAGTTAGTGAGTTTTTCAATTTGCTTGGTTTTATTTTTATATCAATCAGCCGATCAAATCCGATACATGTTTCAGTTTCGACCTTCTAAAACTCTTTGACGCAAAATGTCCCGATCACGGCTTGAACGTGAAGTTTTATAAACAGAACCATCACATTCAATTCCTAAAATATAATGTCCACTTTTCTTTGGATCTAAAATAGCTAAATCAATTTTATATCCTGAAGAACCAATTCGTTTGACCACATTATATCCAAGTGCTTTTAATTCATTATAAATATCATCTTCAAATGGTGAATCAAATTCTGAAATATATTGAGGGGTTTCATCGATTTGTTTGTTTTTAGAAGCAGCATATCCAATGTAGTTTTTCAAAAACTTAGCTCCACGTGAATTAGTTCTTGATAAATCAATATCATTTTCTAAAAATGATGAAACAACAATAACAGCTGTTTTAGCACGAGTTACTGCAACATTAAGACGACGATATCCATTTTGTTGATTTAATGGCCCAAAGTTCATTGTCATAATTCCTTTAGCATTTGGTCCATATCCAACTGATAAAATAATAATATCTCTTTCATCTCCTTGAACTGTTTCGATATTTTTAACAAAGAATTTTTCGATTTCTCAAGCATTAAAAAAGTGTTCAAATTCGTTTGATTTACGTCTTAATAAGTTAATTTTACGTTCAATTAAATCTCTTTGCTGAGTGTTAAAGGTAACAACCCCAATAGTTCTTCGAGTTCCATATTTTCGAATAATATCAACAACAATTTCAACAACTTTATCAGCTTCAACTTGGTTAACCGAATCAATAAATTGTCCCCGAACATATTCATGTGAAACTCCTTCAAATTTAGAAGGAATTTTTGAAGCTGGGAAAGTAACTAATTCATTATAAATTTCTTTATTTGAAGGATGAATAAGTTCATCAAATTTGCTCCGGTAGTGTCATTTTAATTTAATTGTCGGAAGAACAATATTAGCAACTTCTAAAATCGAATCAAAAGCAGTGGTGTCTCAAACACTATCATCAATGGAATCATCTTCATCAAAGTGAGCAAAGAAATCTGTTGGTGGAAGTTGCTCTTTATCTCCGGCGATAATAAATTGACTTGCTCTTGATAAAGCTCCAATGGCATTTTCAGGTCTAACTTGCGATGCTTCATCAAAAATAACTACATCAAATTCTAAATTTGAATTTTTGAGTAATGATGATACCGAAAGCGGTGACATCATTAAACACGGTTTAAGTTTAGTTATTAAAGTTGGAATTTTATCAAAAAGCAATCTAAATGGCATAATTCGACGTGATTTATTTGCTTCAGTTCTTAAAATTGAAACTTCAGAGTTAAGTCCCTCGATACTATTGTAGTTAGGGATTTTTTCAATAATAGACATTTCAACTTTAGTTTTAGCCATTGATTGAATCACAGCATCTGATTGACCAAAAGTTTTTCGAATAGAGTCCATTACTTCCCCATTAAAATCAGGGAATAGTTGCCCTTGATATTTATCAATTAGTAGTAAATAAAATCTTCTAAGATAAATTCCAAAATAATCTTTGGTAATATTTCGCTTAATTAATGCATCTGCGTATTCTTGCAGGTGATTTTCTTTCATGAGTTTATAAACCCGATTAAACTCTAAAATTGTGGTTAAATGCTCATTATTATGAATTGCTTTATCTAATTTTTGATCTAGTTCATTAAAAGTATATGCATCAACGTCAAAAATTTGATTATCAAAATCATTTTTTAAAATATCAACATGATGTTGTAATTTATCAAAAATAGCTCCGTACTCATTGGCTAAATTAATTGCTTCATCTTTTTGAAGTAACGCAAATGCAAAAAGATGATAAATGTCTTTAGTATCTCATTTTAAAAAGTGAGCAAGCCTTTGAAAATCATTAAATCAATCAATGTGTTCATAAGTATTTTTTAAAAACGGAAACTCATTTAATGGTACCCGATAGCTAACAAGTTTGCTAATTTCATTAAATTCTTTTTCTTTGCTTTGAATTTCTTCAATAATGTTAAAAAGATACATTAAATCTGGATATTTAATTTTTTCTTCAGTTAGTTTATATGTATTGATTCTGTTTTTAATTTTTTTATATCCTGGATAAAAGACTCTTTTTGAAGTGGTGTTAAAAAATGCCAATTGATTTTTGTAATTAACTGCATCTAAATTGACTACTTCTAGACTGTATTTATGCTTAATTTTAGATTTAAGCTCTTCGATTTCTCCACGAATTTGAACTAACGATTTATAATGCGATGTGTCTATTTCGGTGTTAGGATTGGAAATAATTGTTGAATTAATTGAAGCAATTTTGGTTAAATGATTTAATGTTTCTTTGTAAATTAAAGCACTTTTAAGAAAAATTTCTTTTTTAATTTCTAAGAATGGATATTTTTTAGTAAAGGCAATTGCTTCATGAATGCTTTCACGAAGTTTAATTAAATTATCAACGGTTTTTTCTCGCTTTTTAAGCGACATTTCCTCGTAAATTAATCCATATCAATCATTTTTTGAAATGTCAAAATCATTAATGTTTAAAGCATTGTGAAACGAATCAATTAATTTACGACGTTTTAAAAGATCTTGTTCGGAAACTTTTTCGACATCTTGAATTTCAAAGACAATTTCTGGATGCTTAGCATATTTAAAATAAGCTCCATAAAGTTGATAAATTGATTTATTAATTGGTTGAAAAATATTCAACAGTCCTTGAGGATAATTTAATAATTCTTCATGTGAAACGGTGAATTTATTGACCGCATCTTTGTGAAAATTATCTTCAATTGAAATGTTATGTTGACCTTTTTCTAGTGTTGAGGCAAGTTCATGTAAAACAACTTTTTTATCTAACTTTGTATTATGAATTGGTAAAACAAAGTCATTTAATCCAATCCTTTTTAAGTTATTGTAAACAACATCTAGAGCCGCTTGCTTTTCAGCAACAAAAAGGACTTTTTTATCTCGAGCAATTAACTCAGTGATAATATTAGTAATTGTTTGAGATTTTCCGGTTCCTGGAGGTCCTTGAAGAACAAAACTTTTTCCGCTAATAGCGGCTTGAATTGCAATTTCTTGTGAAGAATCAGCATTATAAGTATGGAAATACTCTGAAGGATTGACTACATCATCAATGTCCGATTCAGTAAATTTAATATTTTCAACTGGATCTTGAATTCCTGAAATTAATTTAACAAATTGATTATTAATAACTTTATCTGTATTTTCTTCAAGATCTTTAACCATATTAATTCTTGAAAAAGAAAAAATTCCTAAGTCAATTTCATCAATAATTTTTCATCTTTTATCTTTAACTTTTTCAATTTGTTGATAAATAAAGTTTTTATAATCATTAAAAAGATCAAAATTAGATTTATCGGCTTCAAATTTATAAGTTAAATTAACATCATAATCATTAATTAGTTTTTGAATAAAAGATTCATTAAGTAAAAACTCATCATCTAAAAAGTTCACTTTATATGGTGAATTATAAGCATCTTTTGAAAGTTCCACTGGAATAAATAAAATAGGAGCTAAATGCTTATCTTCAGATTCTTTGTTTTCGTATCACTCTAAAAATCCAACAGCAAAATATAAAACGTTAATTCCGTTTTCTTCTTTAAAAAGGTTGGATTTTTTCATCAAATTTGACAAGTTTCGATTTTGAACAGTGTCATAAAGATTTGAGAACAAATAATTTCCCTTATATTTTTTTTGAAAGGCATTAATTAATGGAAAAATTTCACTTTTAAAATATTTGTCTTTTTGCTCAAGTTCGATTCCAAAAGAAATTCTTTTTCCCTTCACTCGAACAAGCTTAACTTGGTCTTCTTCATAATCATCCTCGGCCGCATTTCCAAATAAATTGGCAAATTGAAGATTTTTAAGTCCATAAAATCGATTTAAAAACACTTCAATATTAGGTGATAAAATTTCGACAGTTTGTGATTTTGTTTTTCGATAATTAATCGATTGATTTTTCATGCTCAAATCAAGCAATCTGTTTTTTCAAACTTCAATATTCTTTAAGATGCTCTTGCGTTCTTTTTGATTCATCTCAATCTCCTTGCTTGATAATTTATTGTATTATTTTAATTATAAATTAATAACTAAACACCGTGCTTTAAAAGTTGATTTTTTATTAAAAAAATCCTAATTTTCTAAGTAAAAGGTGATATTTGCTCTTAAAAAATTTTATTAGCAAATAAAGTAATATTTTGCTAAATTTAATTTTTTATTTTTTAAAATTAGTATAATTTAGATAACATGATAGCTCTCAAAGTACAATACAAAGAAAGAATTGATAAGTACATTAGTGATCATAGTGATATATCACGAAATGACATTAAAGCTTTAATTGAGCAAAGGGCCGTTTATGTTAATGGTAATAATGTAATTAAACCTAAATATATTGTTCGCGAAGGGCAAGATATTAAAATAGTAAAACTACTTGATAAAGAAATTCACTTAGAACCACAAAAAATGGATATAGATATTGTTTATGAAGATGAACATTTATTTGTTATTAATAAACCTTCAGGACTAATTGTTCATCCAGCACCAGGACATGTTAATCAAACTTTAGTTAATGGATTGCTTTATCATTTTAAGAACAATTTATCAAATGAAAATGGATTACTTCGTCCTGGAATTGTTCATCGAATTGATAAAGATACTAGTGGTTTGTTAATTATTGCAAAAAACAATCATATTCATAAACTCTTATCTGATCACTTTAAAAATCACGATATTAGTCGAGAATATGTGGCCATTGTTGATGGAATTTTAGAGGATAAAAGATTAAAATTAGATCTTCCAATTGGAAGAAATGTGAAAAATCGCCAAATAATGGCTGTAACTAATCAAAACTCTAAAAATGCAATTACCCATGTGGAAACATTAACTAGTTTTTACATTGATAACTTCCCAAAAACTTTGGTTAAATGCAAACTAGAAACAGGGAGAACTCATCAAATTCGAGTTCATTTAAGCTATATTAAAAATCCTGTTTATGGCGATCCGATTTATGGGAAGAAAGTTGATGATTTTAATCAGCGACTTCATGCATATAAATTATCATTTACTCACCCAATTACCAGTGAGCAAATTGTACTATATGCAAAACCACCAAAAGAATTTGACGTAGCTGATTTTGATTTTATGCAGCTATTTAGTTAGGGGAGAAATGTTTGGTATTTATGACAGAAGTTTTTTAAAACTCAATTCCGTTGGTGAATTGTGAAATCTTGAACATAAATTTCGCAAATTCATCATTGCAAATGGAATTGCAATTTTCATTTTATTTTTAACTAGTGTAATTGCGAGTATTTTAATGATAGTTTATAGACCTGATATTATTAGTTTTTATACTAATATTGCAGCAAAAATATACAAAGAACAGGAAAAAGTTACTGCATCCGCTAATTCAGGATGAAATTCATTATTTTGAAGTAATATTTGACCGACATTATTTTTATTTATTTTTGGTATTTTATTTGTTCGTTCAGCATATACAAGTTATATCGAAAAAAATTTTATGAAACTAACAACAAGTAATTTTGTAATTTTTATCTTGTTAATGGTATCATTCGGGTGAATTAGCAATCTTTCTTCATTAGGTAAAGATGTACTAAATTTACCATTTGTACCAATTTTCTCCTTACTTATTACAAATATTATATTAGGAATTATTTCGGTAATTTTTATAACCTGACATGTTTATCTTATTAAAATGTCTTTTGCTAGAGCAACACGCTTAGAGACTATTAGAGCAATGTCTCAAGAATTTTCAAAATTCTCACAACAAAACCCTTTTGGATTTAATTACCCTCCTTTTAATGGAGCTAATGCTGAGCAAGCTACAAGTGACGAAAACCAGAATCAAAATCCTAATTATGCTCAAGAAGAAATAAAAAAACCGCAAGACTTAGAAAAAGACAAACAAATTCAAAAATTGCTTGAACTTAAAACTGAACAATTATATAAAATGGCTGAAGTGTTAGGGATTTTCGGTTTTAAAGAACTTTCAAAAGAAGAACTAGCTGAAAAAATTTACATTTACACTCGAAAAAAGAGTTATAAAGCTTAATTAACAAATAAATTCACCTTTACTAAGGTGAATTTATTTTACTTATTTTTAATTTTATCTCTTCAATTTGTAACATATTCAATATTAAAAACTTGACATTGTTGTTGAATAATTTCATCTATTTTTTGAGGATCTTTTAAAGCATATAATACTCCGCCATGAATATCTCGAAAATTAGCTAAGACAATTAAATAATGTAAAAAGCAATGTTCTTCAAAAGAAACCTTTAAAGACAATCCATTATCATAAATTTTAAGTTTCTTTAAGTCACTTGATGTATAATAAATCTCATCAATGTGATGCATATTAAATTTTCACACAAATTTAATAGTATCGCTTTTTAATGGTCGATATTTCTTTAAAAAATAATTGCCAGGAATTTTGTTATCTTTTTCTTGTTCTTTATATGTTTTGTAAGGAATAAAATTTGTGTAGTTGTATTTGAGTAATAATTGCAATAAAACCTCATAGTAAATAGCAACTCATTTACGTTTTTGAGTTCAATCTTGGATACTTTGTTCCTTAAACTTATGCATTTGTTCTTCGAAGTTATCTTTTATTTGCAATGAAACTTCTTGATTTTTGATGCGTTTTTTTCTTCTAAATCAACCCATATTGCTATATATCATACCAAAAATTGTGAATAAAAACACAGTTAGTCCTGTGTTTTTATGTAAAAATTGAATTTTAAAAATTATAAATCAACTACTTCGCCACCAGCTTTAACAATTGCTTCTTGAGCTGATTTTGAAACACGATGTACTTTAACAACTAATTTTTTAGTTAAGGTTCCATTTCCTAAAACTTTAATAGGAAGAGTTCTTTTAATAAGGTTGTGTGCAAATAATGATTCAATGGTAACTTCTTGGCCATCTTGGTATTTGTTTTCTAAATCTTTCAGATTAACTACTTGGAATTCTAAATGATTTACATTAGTAAATCCACGTTTTCCAATTCTTCTAAATCAAGGAGTTTGTCCCCCTTCAAATCCTAATCTGTGTCCTTTACGTTTGTTTTGTCCTGATTGTCCTTTACCAGCTTGTTTCCCTTTTCCGGCTGCATGTCCACGTCCTTTACGGTGTTTTTCTTTACGTGAACCTTCGGTAGCTTTTAATGTGTGTAATTTAATTGCCATATTACATTAAATCCTTTACATCTTTGTTTCTAATTTCAGCAATTTGTTCAACTGTTCTTAGTTGTGAAAGAGCTTTAAGGGTTGCTTTAACGGTATTAGCTTTTGAACGTGAACCATAAGTTTTAGTTACAATATCAGTATATCCAGCTAGTTCAGTTACTGCCCGCACTGTTCCTGAAGCAATAAGTCCTTTTCCTTTTGGAGCCGGTTTAAGCATAACTCTTGAGGCAAGGAATTTAGCTTGGATTTCATGTGGAACTGTTCCATTAACAAGTGGAACATCAATGAGATTGTTTTGAGCGTCTTTAATAGCTTTTTTAATTGCATCTGGAACTTCATTTGCTTTACCGTGTCCAAGTCCAACACTTCCTTTTTTGTTTCCAACTACAACAAAGGCACTAAAACTAAATCTTCTTCCACCTTTAACAACTTTTGTAACTCTGGCAATATCAATAACTTTTTCTGAATATTCTGAAACTTGTGCATCAAAGTTTCGGTTTTTTCTTGGACGTTTATCACTTTTAGCTTTAGGATTTCTGAAGTTTCTTCTTTCTTCAACTGGAAGCGAAGGTTTAGCAGCTGGTTTTGGTTGATGAGGTGCTTTGACTTCTTTAGTTCCAGCTACTGGTTTATTTTGTTTTTGATTTTCCATTAGAATTTAACTCCTTTTTCTCTAACAGCTTCAGCAAATGCTTTAACTCTTCCATGGTAAAGATACCCTGAACGATCAAAGACTAACTCTTTAACCCCCAGTGAAACAATTAATTCACCCATTTTGCTTCCAAGCATTGCAGCTGCTTTAATATTTCCTGAATAAGAGCTATCTTTAAGAGTTGAAACGCTTGCAAGAGTGGTTCCTTTTGAATCATCAATAAGTTGTGCGTAAAAGTTTTGGTGTGATTTATAAACATTTAAACGAGGTTTATTTGCAGTTCCGCTAATACTTTGACGAATTCGAACGTGTTTAACTTTTCGAGCTTTATTACGAGATAATTTAGCCATTTTATTCACCTAAAACCTCTTTTATTTAGAAGAGGTTTTCCCTTCTTTACGTCTAAGTTTTTCACCTTTGTATGAAATTCCTTTACCTGAATACACACTTGGTTTTCTTACGCTTCTTACAATTGCTGCAAATGAACCTACACTTTGTTTATCAATTCCAAAAACAGTAATTTCTGTTGGTTTTGGCAAGGTAACTTTTACATCACTAGGAACTTCTAAGGTAACTTCATGGCTATATCCAGCAGAAATTACTAATTGAGTTCCTTTTAGAGTTGCTTTGTATCCAACCCCTTTAATTTCTAATTCTTTTGTAAATCCTTGTGAAACTCCGGTGATCATATTGGCAATATGAGCATTAGTAGTTCCGTGCAATTGTTTAGTTGTTTTTTCTTCGTTTGCTCTAAGTGTTGTTACTTTGTTTTGGTCAACTGATACGGCAATTTTTGAACTAAATTCTCTAGTTAAAGTTCCAAGTTTTCCTGAAACAGTAACTTTAGTTCCTTCAACAGTAACGCTTGTTCCTGCTGGGATTGTTAAAATACGATTACCAACACGTGACATAACATTCCCCTATCAAATGTAGGCAACAACTTCGCCACCAACATTTTCTTTCTTAGCTTCTTTTCCAGTCATTAGTCCTTTTGAAGTAGAAATAATCACTGTTCCGTACCCTGATAAAACAGTAGGAATTTCAGTTGATTTAACATAAACTTTAAGTCCAGGTTTTGAAACTCTTTTAATTCCAATAATTGCTGATTGTGAACCTTTATATTTTAAAGACACCACAAGTTTTTTAGCAATTCCTTGACCTTCAACAACATATGAAGCAACATAACCTTGTTCTTGAATTAATTTAACGATCGCTTCTTTTTTCTTTGAGAATGGGATTTCAACGGTTTTGTGTTTTCTTGCGTTTGCATTTTTAATGCGAACAATTAAATCTGAAATAGGATCTGTAATAAACATAAATTATCAGCTCGCTTTCTTCACACCTGGAATTTTACCTTCATGAGCAAGGTTTCTAAAACAGATACGACATACTTTGTATTTTCTTAAAACCGCATGTGGACGTCCACATAATTCGCAACGTGTGTATGCACGGCTTGAGAATTTTGGGTGGCGTTTTGCTTTTTCAATAAGTGCTTTTCTAGCCATTATTTATCTCCTTTTTTCTCAAATGGAACACCAATTAATTCAAGTAGAGCTTTTGCTTCTTTGTTGGTTTTAGCGGTAGTAACAACAATCACATCAAGTCCTTTAATGCGACGAATTTTATCAAATTCAATTTCTGGGAAGATGATTTCTTCTTTAATTCCTAAAGCAAAAGTTCCTCTTCCATCAAAAGCTTTGGGATTTGCACCACGAAAATCTCTAATCCGTGGCATTGCAACATTAATGAGTTTATCTAAAAACTCTCACATACGATCTCTACGAAGAGTAACTTTCCCCCCCATAGGCATTCCTTCACGAAGTTTTCATGAAGCATTTGATTTTTTAGCTTTGGTTTGAAATGGTTTTTGTCCAGCAATTAGAGTCAGTTCATTTAAAACCTCTTCAATTGCTTTTGAGTTTGAAACTTCTTTTCCGGCGGTCATATTAAGAACCACTTTTTCAATTCTTGGAACTTGCATTGGCGAAGAGTAGTTAAATTTTTGTTTAAGTGCAGGAACTGCTTTTTCTAAGTAAACTTTTTTGAGCATAATTAAATTTCCTTCTTAGTTTTTCTAGCTACTCGAACTTTTTTACCATCTTTATTAATTTTGTATCCAAGTTTTGAATATTGTGCTGGTTTGTCTTTGGTTTCTTTTTTAATAAGATATGCTACATTTGAAGCGTGAATTGGAGCTTCTTTAGTGGTAATGGTTCCATCTTGGTTTTGTTGAGATGGTTTATTGTGTTTGGTAACGATATTTAAATCTTTTACCACCACAGCGTTTTTATCGTGTAATACTTTTAAAATGGTTCCAACTTTCCCTTTTTCTTTTCCTGCAATTACAATAACTTCATCATTTTTTTTGAATTTTACTTTCATAAAAAATCCTTAATTATAAAACCTCAGGTGCTAGAGAAACAATTTTTGGATATTTTTCACGAATTTCACGAGCTACCGGTCCAAAAACACGAGTTCCTCTTGGGGTTCCATCTTCTTTTAAAAGTACTACTGCATTTTCATCAAAACGAATGTATGAACCATTTTCACGACTAATTCCATAACGTGAACGCACTACAACAGCTTTAACAACTTGTTTTTGTTTGACCCCACCATTTGGAATGGCTTTTTTAACTGAACACATTACTACATCCCCAATTTTAGCGACTTTTTTATTTGACCCTAAAATTCTGAAAATTCCTACTTCTTTTGCTCCTGAATTATCAGCAACATTTGCTTTAGATAGTTCTAATAACATTATTTGCTCCCTTCAGTGGCTGCTTGTTTTACTGAAACAAGTCTAAAGTGTTTGGTTTTTGAAAGTGGACGAGTTTCCATAATTACTACAACATCATTTAAGTTAGCAACTTGGTTTTCATCATGCACAGCAAAACGCTTGGTTGATTTAAAACGTTTTGAATAAAGTGGGTGTTTTTTGTATGTGTCAACAGCAACAATAATTGTTTTTGGGGTTTTATGAGCTGAAACAACTGTACCAACTAATGTTTTTCTTGTGTTTCTTTGAATCATTATTTAGCTCCTTTTTGATTTAATGCTGTTAGTGCTCTAGCAATATCTTTTTTAAGTAAATTGATTTTGTGAGTTTGATCAAGTGAACCGGTAGTATTTTGGAAACGTAATGTTCAAAGTTCAGCTTTTAAATCTTGAACTAGATTTTGTAATTCTTCAGCTGATTTATTTAGCAAATCTTTATATAGCATTAGTTACTTCCTTCTTGGTTTCTTGATACAATTTTTCATTTAACCGGCAATTTATGACCAGCAAGTCTTAAAGCTTCACGAGCAACTTCCTCTGAAACTCCAGCCACTTCAAACATTACAGTGTCAACTTTAACAGCTGTGTATCATTTTTCAGGAGCCCCTTTTCCTGAACCCATACGAACTCCGATAGGTTTAGAGGTTTTTGAAAAATGTGGGAAGATACGAATAATAACATCCCCTTCACGACCCATATGTCTAGTTGCTGCAATACGAGCTGATTCAATTTGACGAGCGTCAACTCACGCACTAGTTACAGCTTTAAGACCATATTCACCAAAAGCAACAGTGTTTCCTTTAGTTGCTTTACGTTTGTCGTGTTTTACTAAAAATGGTTTTCTATATTTGGTTCTTTTTGGTTGAAGCATTATTTATTTTCTCCTTCCAAAATTTCTCCAAGTGATACTCAAACTTTAACTCCAATAGCTCCATAAGTTGTACGAGCTGTTGCAGTTGCATAATCTACGTTTTGTCTAAGAGTATGTAGTTTCATTTCTCCTTCTGAATATCCTTCAGTACGAGCCATATCAACTCCATTTAAACGACCTGAAACGGCAGTTTTAATTCCTTTAGCTCCATTACGCATTGCACTACGAATAGCAATCTTTTGAGCGGTACGAAATCTCTCACGATTTTCAAGTTTTTGAGCAATCATTTCTGCAAGTAATCTTGCATTTAAATCAGGGTTTTTAAGTTCTAACACTTGCAAATTAACATCAAGGTTTTTATTTTTAAGTGCTTTTTTGAGTTTTAAAGTTAATTCTTGAATGTTTTTTCCTTCACTTCCAAGTACAACTGCAGGTTTAGCAGTGTGTAAAACTACGTTAACTTTATTTTTTTGGTTTCTTTGAACATTTACTTTACCAAGTTGGTATTCACGTACATATTTATCAAAAAACTTATAGATTTTAGCATCTTCAACTAATTGAGTTCCAAAGTTAGCTTTATCAGCATATCAAGTTGAATTGTGTGCTTTGGTAATTCCATAACGGAATCCATTTGGATTGACCTTTTGTCCCATAATTAGTTTTTCTCCTCTAAAACAATTGATAAATTTGATGTACGTTTAAAAATAGAATAAGCTCGACCTTGGCTTCTTGGTTGGAATCTTTTAAGAGTAGGGCCTTCATTAACATAAACTTCTTTTACGAATAATTTTGATGCGTCCATTCCATGGTTATTAGTAGCATTTGCAATGGCTGAATTAAGTAATTTCAAGAAGATTCGAGCAGATTTTTTACTGGTATTGTGTAATAATGACAATGCCATTTTGACATCTTTTCCACGGAAAAGATTAGCTACAAGTTTAGCTTTTGAAACGCTAACTCTTTGTAATTTAACGTGTGCTTTTGCTTGTTGCATTATTTTTTCTTACCTTTATCTGCACCATGACCTGAGAATGTTCTTGTTGGTGAAAATTCTCCAAGTTTGTGACCGACCATATCATCGGTTATATATACTTCATTAAATACTTTTCCATTGTGAACTGCAAATGTTAAACCAACAAAACTTGGGAAAATAGTTGAACGTCTTGATCAAGTTTTAATTGGTTTTTTGGGTGCTTTGCCTTCTAAAATGGCATCAACTTTTTTAAGTAAATGCTCATCAGCAAATGGACCTTTTTTGAGACTACGTGCCATTATTTAGCATCCTTTCTTCTTCTTAAAATCAGTTTATTTGAAGATTTTTTAGTTTTTCTAGTTTTCACACCAAGAGCTTTTTTCCCTCAAGGAGTAAGAGGAGCTTTACGACCAACTGGTTGTTTTCCTTCCCCTCCTCCATGTGGGTGATCTACAGGGTTCATAACTGATCCACGAACTGTAGGTCTAATTCCTTTGTGTCTGTTAATTCCAGCTTTTCCGACATTAACAAGTAAATGTTCTTCATTCCCAACAGTTCCAATAGTTGCACGACAACGAGCTAAAATACGACGTGTTTCACCTGATTTAAGTTTTAAAACAACGTATTTTCCATCATCATCTTTCCCAAGAATTTGGGCTGCTGTTCCTGCTGAACGAGCAATAATAGCTCCACCACCAGGTTGCATTTCAACGTTATGAACAAATGTTCCATCAGGAATATTTGCTAGTGGTAATGCATTACCAACAACAATATCAACGTTTTCTCCTGAAATAACTTTTTGCCCAACTTTAATTCCTTTAGGGGCAATAATGTATCTTTTTTCTCCATCTGCATAAGCAAGTAAGCTAATGTTTGCTGACCGGTTTGGGTCATATTCAATTGTTTTAACTACAGCTGGAATATTGTCTTTATTACGTTTAAAGTCTACTAATCTATAGAATCTTTTAACACGTCCTCCGTGATGTCTAACAGTAATTTTACCTTGGTTATTTCTTCCTGCATTATTTTTTAAAATCACCATAAGTGATTTTTCAGGTGCATGACCAGATAAATTTTGTTTAAAATCAAGAGAAGACATGTTTCTTCTACCGTTAGTAGTTGGCTTATGATATTTAATAGCCATAATGTCTTTTCTCCTTTGCTTAAAAATAGTTGCGGATCTGTCTTTTAAGCAAGCTTCTTTCCGCTTTATTTAATAAATATAATCATTAATAGTTGATTAAAAGAGAATTATTCTCCACCACCAACTTTACGATGCATTGTAGTTTTTGAAGTGTTTGCATTGGTTTTGGTAGCAGTTTTTTTAGAAGCAAGTTTTGCTGCCACACGTTTTTCCACATCAGAAGCAAGGTTTTTTCTCTCTTCTTTAGCAACTTGTTCTTTAACTGGTTTAACTTCTTCGTTGGGGAAGAAGTTAATTTCTTGACCAGCTACAAGAGTTACCATTGCTTTTTTGTATCTATTGGTAAATCCGTGAAAACGTCCTACATTTTTAGGTTTTTTATCAACTTTAATAGTATTAACTTTTTCAACTTTAACTTTAAAAATTTGTTCAACTGCATTTGCAATTTGAAATTTGTTAGCGTGATAATCAACTTTAAAAGTGTAAACTCCATTTGACATTTGTTGATAGGTTTTTTCTGTTAACACAGGAGCTGTAATAACTTTAGTTAATTCCATTATTTAGCTCTCCCTTCTAAAATCGATAAACTTTCGTGAGAAATAATCATCACATCTGCACCAACAAGTGCTTCAACACTAAGTGAATTAGCTTTTGAAGTTGCTACATTTGGTAAGTTGTTTGCTGATTTAAAAACTTCATAATTTTCAGTTACAACAAGTACATGTTTTAAATGATTTACACTTAACTCTTTAAGTTTTAAGTTTAATGCTTTAGTTGAAATTACTTCTAATTTTAAATCATCAACAAGAACTGCTTTATCTTGTGCAAGTAATGTAAGTGCTGAAACAAATGCATTGTGTCTAACTTTTTTGTTAACTTTAAGTGAGTAGTTTTTCTCAGCTTGAGGCCCAAAAGCTCTTCCTCCACCAACTCAAATTGGTGAACGCATTGAGCTATGACGAGCACGACCTGTTCCTTTTTGTCTTCAAGGTTTTTTGCCTGAACCAGCTACTTCAGCACGGTTTTTAACTTGGTGAGTTCCTTGTCTACGTGAAGCTCTTTCTGATAAAATGGTGTCAAAAATTGCTTGTTCATAAATTTTTTCACTAGCAAATAAATTTGCTGGCAAATTTGCTTCAAATTGCACTTTCTCTAATTTTGAGTCTTTAGCTACTGTAACATTTGAAGAAACTTTATTAGCTTTAGTAGTTGTTTTAGCCATAATTATTTTTCTCCTTCTTCTTTAGCTTCAGCCTCAGCAATTAATTGCGCAAGTTCGCTTGAATGCATACCAACAGTAACTTCAATGTGGTATTTTTTAGCTTTTTCAACAAGTTCATTCATAAGTAGAACTTCTTTAATATCAACAAGTTTAGTAGCTTCTTTGCTTGGAAGACCTTTGATTGCTTCTTTAACTACAACAAGTGATTTTTTAGGCCCTGGAATTGAACCTTTAATTAAAAGTAATCCGTTTTCCACGTCCACTTTAATAACTTCTAGGTTTTGAACGGTGGTTTTAACATGCCCAAGGTGACCTGGCATTGTCATTCCTTTGTAAACACGGTTCCCTGAGATATCTCCAAGAGACCCAGTTTGTCTTACAGGTTGGCTTCCACCACCACCCCCGTGTGATTTAGGACCAATGTGTTGGTTGTGTCTTTTAATAGTTCCAGCAAATCCTTTTCCTTTTGAAGTTCCGGTAACATCTACAAGTTCTCCAGCTTTAAAAAGATCTGCTGTAACTGTTTGTCCAAGTTCATAACCTGACATATTACGAACTTCTTTTACGTAGCGCTTAGGTGTTGTATTTGCTTTTGAAAATTGACCAGCATCAGGTTTATTAACACGTGAAGCTTTTTTTTCAACAGTTGCAAGTTGAGTTGCTACATAACCGTCTTTTTCTAAGGTCAATACTTTTGATACAACATTTGGTTGAACTTCAATTACAGTAACTGGGATTGATTTTCCTAAGTCAGTGTAAATTTGAGTCATTCCAACTTTACGGCCTAAGATTCCTTTCATAATTTCTCCTTAAAAATAAGTTTATTTTGAAACTTTTACTTGAACTGCAACACCATATGGAAGTTCAAGTCTGTTTAATTTATCAGTGAATTCTTCAGTAGCACCACTAACAACAACTAGTCTTTGATGGGTTCTACTTTCAAATTGTTCACGTGATTTTTTATTAACGTGAACTGATCTAAGAATTGTGATTTCATCTCTTTTGGTAGGAAGAGGAATTGGACCACTTACTTTGACATTAACTGCTTTAGCAGTGTGATACACTTTTTTTGCGGCATCATCAACAAGTGCGTGATCAAATCCTTTTACCTTGATGTTTAATTTGCTCATGTTGTCTCCTTTGTTCTTTTTTGAACCTAACTCCCTATAAAAACTTAATGAGTCCTTGACAACAAACTGGCCCATTAACAACCTTATAGTTCATCGTTATAGTTGCTTTTTAATTATAAAGTAAAAGTTAAAAAACAGAAATAAAAAATCGGGGTTTTTTAAATTTACCCCGTGTTTTGGTATATCGTATTATTTTTTATGCTTTCAGAAGAGTGAAAATACTAAGAAATTGCTGATAAACGCTTTTCAATTCAGTCAATTAAAATTTCTTCAGGAATGTATTCATATCCTTTTTCAACGATGTTTTGACCTTGTAGCAAAATAAAAGTTGGGACTTTTAAAACTTCTCAATTAGTGTTTGGATCTCTGAGCAAATTAGCTTCTTCAGCATCAACTTCAATAAAACTAATTTTCTTTAAGTTTTTATATTTTAATGCTATTTTATTAATAATTGGACTCATCATTTTACAATCACCACATCATTGTACTGTAAAAGCTAAGAAAATAAGTTGATTGTTTTTATTATCTTCAAGAAGCTTTTGGGCTTGTTTTCATAATAGTTTTTTCATTTTTGACTCCTTAGTTAAATTGTTTAATTATTTTTTTGAAGAATTATCATCAAATTCAAATTCTTCGGTATTAAATAATAGTTGTGATTTTGGATTGATTTGATTGTTTATATTAGTATTTATTTGCTCCACATTTGTGGATATAAGGTTATTTTTGATTGAATTATTTTGACTAATGTCGTTATGATTTGGATTAATAATTAAATTAATATCCTTTTTAGTTTTTAATCTTTTTTTAACTAGTTTTTCAATTTTAAAAAGCGACAATTCTTGATAATTAATTTTTAAATACCTACAAGCATTAAATAAAAAATCTATGTAAGTATTAAAATCATTTGTAGCAGGAATAATTTCAGTATCATTTTGAATTTTTTGCACATATTCTGGGAGTGTAAGTTTTTGAAGTTTTAAAAACGGTTTTTTTCTTAAAGATAAATAATAAATATCTAAAACAAAAAATATTGTAAGTAAAAATTCCATTCCTAAAGCGCCAAATCAAGTAAATCCAAATAAATAAAATAAATTAAAAACTGGTTCGAACAAAAATCCAATATGCTTAAAGTTAAAAGTTGCAAGTTCACTTAAAGCTAAATTATTTCAAAATCCGCTCTGATATAATTTTAAAACGCTTTCGGGGCTAAATTTAAACTCAAATAAATTATTGGTTTGATTATAAAAGTAAAAAATAATATGATCAGCTAAAGCAACAATAACAAATAAGTAAAAAAAGGCTTTTAAAATAACTTTTTAAGATTTTCATATGAAATTTTTTTGGTTTTGTTAAATCACGAATAAGCATTTTGGCTTAATCTTTTTTGCAATAAAAGTATTATTCATCACACCATTAACAATAGCGAAACTAAAAAAACCAAGTTCCCTAAAGGCAAATTAATTGCATATTTATAAAAAATATTAAAAATTCTAATATTGGCAAATATTGCAACAAATGTGGACGTAAGCAAAAAAATACTAATTAGCGGAAGTATTATTAGTAAGATTTTTCTTTTAGTGGTGCTAACAAAAACTTGATTAATAACTTTTCTTTCAACAACAGATAAATTTAAAAATTTATTAAGATGCTTTGCTTTCATATATTAAATATTATTAATTCCTAACACAACCATTGGATCTTTTTCAGTTAGTTTATAAATTCTTTTACGAACTGCTTTACGAATTTTTTCGTTTAAATCTTTCATTGAACTAAAATCTTTAGTTTCAATAACATTTATTAATACATTTTTGATTAATTCACTAATTTCAACTTTATCTTTATCATCAATAACTCCAATATAATCAATAAATAAATCGCTTGTGATACGTTTTTGTTTTGATGAATAAAGTAAATTAATAATAATTACCCCCTCACGTCCAAGCGATTCTCTTTCAGCAATTACTTCTGAAGAAATATCACCAATTCCAAATCCATCAATAATTGTGTCTCCAATTTCTTGGATTTTTCCATTTTGACTAAAAAGTTTTTCGTTAGTAAAATGTGCAATTTTACCATTTAGAAGAATTAAAGTTTTAGTCTGTTTTGATAACACCGGATCGTTGTTGATGTAATTTGCTGCATCAACTAAATAACGATAAAGTCCTTGAGCAGGGATAAAATATTTTGGTTTAATAGCCGCTACTAAATTCGCAATATCTTCTCTGGTTGGATGATGCTTATAAAACTGACTTTCATTAATATCATAAAGTTTTGAAGTAATTTTTGCTATTTCATCAAGAGTAGCAGCTGCAAAAGACTCAAGTCCATTAACTGGATGAGCCATCATAATAACATTATCAGTATTTTTAAGTTTTAAATAAACATCACGTTTAGCAGTAATTCGAACAAATCTTAAAAATAATCGCTCAATTGAACCAGTAACTAAAATAATGGCATTTTTATGTTTGTTAATTTGGCGATAATCAAACATCTGTGGAAGCGGAAAATCTTTGGAAATTTTGCTAATTAAATAAATAAATTGTCCATAAGTTTTTCCGTATGCACACACAGGGCGATTAGTTGCAATGGCCATATTTAATACTTGTTGAAGCTGAACCATATCTTCATCATAAGCTCCAACAATAATTCTTTCTTGCTGACCAGCTTTTAAAAAGACATCTTTAATAAAATCCGGAAGCTCGAGTTTATCAATTGCTCGTCCTTTTCCGCTACTTTTTCCTGCATCACAAACAAGAACATTAACTCGAGTATCTCAAAGTGATTTTTGTAAATTATTAAAATTTAAATTTCCGTATAATCCCAAATTTCCTTCAACAAAGTTAAACATAAACAAATATGAACCATTTTGAGTTTTAAAATTAAATCCTAGTGATTCAGGAATACTTCCAGCTAGTTTAATTGGACTAACAGTTAAATTATCAAAGCGAACTTCATTGTTAATAACTTGAATTTTGTAATCTTTTTCACTAATTTTATACTTTTGTAAACGATCGATAATGATAATTTTATTAAAAGCACTAGTATAAATTTTAATTCCAGGAATTTTCATTACAAGTCACGGTAAAGCACTAAAGCTTTCGTTTTTAATATCGGTAATAAAAACTCCTTTAATTCTTTTTTTATGTTTTACTAAGTATGAAAAATCCGGAATTAATGCATCAACTCCATTGCTTGAATTAATTGGAATTTTTACTCCACTATTTATTATGTAAATACTACTATTGTATTCAAAAACATAGCAGTTTTTGCCATTTTCATCTTGGCCACCAAGAGCAAAAATATTTATTTGTTCCATTGTTCTCCTTGAAAAAATTATTAAAAGTGAAAGTTAAGTTCATTGTATATTAATATTTTTAATTATAACAAAAAGGAACTAATCGCTGTTGATTTGTGGATAAAAAATACACTTTTTTGTTCGTTTCTAAGGGTCAAAGCAATTTGTTTGATTTTTTGCTTTTTTTAGTATAATAATCATACTTATTTTAAAAAAATAATTAGCTAAATAGAAAGGAAAATATTATGGCCAGAAGAGACGTCTTAACCGGTAAAGGTCCTATGAGCGGAAACACTCGTTCACACGCAATGAATGCTTCAAAACGTAAATTTAATGTTAATTTGCAAAAAATTAAAGTTGTCATTGGTGGACGTAAACAAACACTTAGAGTTTCAGCTAAAACTATTAAAACACTTAAAACTAAAGGTTTAGCTTAAAGTAATAATTTTAAAGTCAGTCTGATCAGCTGATTTTTTACTGTAATTTTTTCCTAATAAATACAAAAAAGCAGTAAAACTGCTTTTTTGATTTGAAATTATGATTAAAAGTATCTTCAGAAAATTCCGTGGAATCTTTGTGCTTTGGTTAATAAAAGACCATCAAATTCAGTATCTTTGTAAATGAAGAAATCAGCTAAATATGCGATAAACACAGCAAGTAAAACAAGCGAAATAACTAAAATAGTAATTAATATAATTTTACTTAATTTACTTCATTCTTTAGCTGGTTGTTCTTCTTCATACTCAGCAACAGGGCCATACATTCCTAATTTGAGTTTTTTAATAAGACCAAATCTAACACGTTTTTCGATTATTTTATTTTCCACTTTTAATTTAGAATAGTGTTCGTAAGCATCTGCGTACTTTTCTAATTTTTCGTTCATAGATTTCTCCTAAAATATAAGATCTCTTCAGTATAAAAATCATTATACTAGATAATTTAAATTATAACAAATTAATTTTAATACTGAATTAATGCGTTAATAATTATTGATTTAATTTTTGGTGTGCTAAAACTACTTTTTTAAGTTTTCTATTTCAGTGATTTAATCCAGCTTTAGTAATAAAAATATTATGTTCGCTTTGCAAAATATTGACAATATAAGTTAATGAAAGCCCAGGGTTTTCTAATCTAATTCGATGAAAAACAAGTTCATTATCACTAAATTTTTCTTCTAAATTATGTTCATAAACATAATTAATTAATTCTACATAATTAATTGAAGTGGAAGCGATTTTTTTAAGATTTGCAAAATCTAAATTATTAATCCGATTAACCATACTATACATATCACGCTTGATTTTTAAATCCAAATATTCAAAATACGCTTTTTTAGCCTCAATTGCTGATAAAAATTCAATGATTAAATCAATACTACGAATATAAATAGTGTGTTTATTTTTTTTAAATTGATATTTAAAATCAAATTCATACTGATTTAAAATTTCTTGAATTTTAAGCAAATTATCTTTATTTTTAGCACTGATATATAAAAAATATGATTTTGAATTAAGGTTAGAAATGGTTCCACCAGCAAAAAATACTCCAGCGAAAAACTTGCTTAAATCAGTATTTCCACTATCAATTGCAACATCATCTCATTGTAAAGATTCAAGTTCAGGAAATAGTAATTTGTGTTCGGTAATGATAATTTTTTTACTTGAATTTTGTGGAATAACGAATTTAATTTTGAGTTTTTTACACATTCTTATAATTTCTTTTTGCAATTGAATGCTTTTTATTTCAAAAATTTTTTCATCATAAACTTGCAATGTTGGTGAATTAACAATTAATAGACCTAATAAAAAAGCCTGAATTTCTTTTATTTTTTTAGCCTTAATTATTTCTCTTTTAATTTCGTTAGTTGAACTTGTTTTCATAAAATAATTATAAAACAAAAAATAGGCCAAAGGCCTATTTGTTAAGGGTTGATTCTAGTAATTGCTCAACTTCAGCTTGAGTATCAAGTTGTAAAGCTTTATTAGCTAACTCTTGCATTTCTTTATGACTTAGTTTACGAGTTAATTCTCTACTTCTAAGTACACTTGAAGCCGACATTGAAAATTCATCAAGACCAAGTCCAAGTAATAACGGAAGTGCTTGAGGATCTCCGGCCATTTCTCCGCACATACCTGCTCATTTCCCGTGCTTGTGTGCACCATCAATAATCATTTTAATAATTCTTAAAATTGAAGGATTAAGTGGTTGGTATAAATATGAAATATTTTCATTCATCCGGTCAGCAGCCATTGAGTATTGAATTAAATCATTTGTTCCAATTGAAACAAAATCTGCATATTTTGAGAATTGGTCCGAAAGTACTGCAGCTGCAGGAGTTTCCATCATAAGCCCAACTTGAATTTTATCTTTTGGAGCAATGTTTTGATTGTTTACATACACTTCTTCATATGCTTCAAGATACATTTTTTTAGCGTCTAAAAATTCTTGAACATTAGTAATCATTGGAAACATAATGGCTACATTCCCAAATTCACTTGCTCTAATTAAGGCTCTAAGTTGAGTTTTGAAAATTTCAGGATTTTGTAAACAAAATCTAATTGCACGATATCCTAAAAAAGGATTCATCTCGCTTGGGAATTTAAAGTATTTTAAAGTTTTATCTCCACCAATATCTAAAGTTCTAATAACGACTCTTTTTCCTTTCATTCCCTCAACTACAGTTTTATAAGCTTGAAATTGCTCTTCTTCAGAAGGTCAATTTTCATTATCCATGTATAAAAATTCTGATCTAAATAAACCAACTCCTTCAGCATCATTACTTAAAACCGATTCTAAATCCTTAGGAGTTCCAATATTTGCGGCAATTTCAATATGATGTCCATCAACTGTTACTGAAGGTTGTCCTTTTAAGTTAGTGAGTCTTTCTAAATAAAGTTTATATTGTTCTTCCGCTTCCTTAAATTGTGCAATTTCATCTTCATTTGGAGAAACTACAACAACCCCCTTACTTCCGTCTAAAGCCAAAAGATCTCCGCTTTGAACTTTCTCCATAATTACATTAGTTCCTACAACTGAAGGAATTCCTAAGCTACGAGCCATAATGGCTGTATGAGAGGTAGTTCCTCCAATATTGGTTACAAAACCTTTTACATATTTTTTATCAAGTTGCACGGTTTGAGAAGGAGAAAGATCTTCTGCAACAATAATTACTTCTTCACTTATTCCGCTTAAATCTTTTTCTTCAATTCCTTGAATTGAGTAAATTAACTTTTTAGCAACATCATGAACATCTGCAACTCTTTCACGCATATATTCATCAAGACCTGAAAGCATATCAGCAAATTGTTTATAAAAACTTTCAATTGCATATTCAGATGAATAATTTTCGTTTTTAATTAAATCAGTAACGCTTGAAACTGCATATTCATCAGTTACAAAGTTTAAATGTGCTTCAAAAATCCCTGCATGCTCTGGATCTTTAGCTAATTCTTTTGATTTTTGAATATTTGCAATTACTGCTTCTCTAGCGTCATTGTATTTTTTTAATGAGGCTTCAACATTTGTTGTTGATTTATTGTAGCTAAGTTTAATTTCTTCGATTTTAAAAACTTTAGCAATTGCAACACCTTGTGAAGCACCAATACCTTTTATTGTCATTATTTCTCCTGTTAATATTCATATAATAAAATAGTTAATAACTTAATAATATTATAAAAGTCATTAAATAATTGTCTTAACTAATATTTTAATTTTTTTATAATAATATTTATAAAAAATTCAAATTTATTGTGAATTTTTAACTATTTTAGGTTTTCTTATGATAAAAATAAGAAAATTTTTAATGATTTTATTTTTTATGTTAATATTATAAAGCAACGAAACGACGGGCGTTGTGCAAGAAAATAAAAACATTTAAAATATTTTTAAAAAGTTATTTTAATGTTATAATTAATAAGCTGAACACACTTGCCGATTTAGCTCAGCGGTAGAGCAGCTGGCTGTTAACCAGTTGGTCGTTGGTTCAATCCCAATAATCGGCGCCATTTATGGTCTGTTGGTGAAGAGGTTAACACACATGGTTTTCATCCATGCACGCACGGGTTCGATCCCCGTACAGACTGCCATTTTCGGAGAATTAGCTCAGTTGGGAGAGCGTCGCCCTTACAAGGCGAATGTCATGGGTTCGAGTCCCTTATTCTCCACCATATTATCGCCGTCTTAGCTCAGTTGGTAGAGCAACTGACTTGTAATCAGTAGGTCGTAGGTTCGAGTCCTATAGACGGCACCAGGCAACTTAGTGCCTTTTTTTATAAAATTTTTACTGTGCGCGGGTGGTGAAATTGGCAGACACGCTAGATTTAGGCTCTAGTGCCTCCGGCATGAGGGTTCGAGTCCCTCCTCGCGCACCATATGATGCTTAAGGCATCTTTTTTTATACTTCTTTAAGGGTTTAATTGAATTATTTACTGCTATAATATTACTGATAAGGAATATATGAAACTTAAAAAACTTTTATGGACAATTTTAGCACTAAATAGTTTTACAATGCTTGCTTTTTCATGTTCAAAAATTCAAGTCCAAACCAATGATTTTAATCAAAAATTATTTGATTGAGTATATAACAAAGAGCAATTAAATTATTTAATTAAGAATCATTTATTTTTTAATCAAATTAATTTTAAGGAAAATAAAATTCAAGTTGAAAAATTAAAAGAACAAAAAAATAATTTATTTTTAAAGAAATTTAATAATGATTTAGAAATTCTTTATCAAAATAGCGAAATTAAAGTTGAGGAATTGAAAATTTTTTCTTCTAATAATTACTTAAATTCAATTAAAAAGGAAAAATTTAATAATTTATCCTTTTTTCCGAATTTACAATATGCTCTTTTTGATATTTTTCTTAATAAAGATTTATTTAAATTAGCAATTCCTAATTGAATTAATTTTTCTGAAATAAGATTTGAAGCTTTTTTAAAAAATAAAGAACAGCAAGAGTATTTAGCAAAAGTATTATCATTTTACTTAAAAGCTTTTGAAATTCCACATTTTTCGCATGTTGAAATAATATTTAACAATGATAAAAGTGTTTTAATTTCTCTTAAAAATGAACAAAACCAAGATTTGTTCCCAAATTGAAAAAAGTTCAAGTTTGAGCTCCCTAATTTTAAAGATTATAATCAAAGAAAAACTTGAAATCGAAATTTTGACTTAAATATTAACGATTCTGAAGTATTATTAAACGAAAAATTTAATGACCTTGAATTTTTATTTAAAAATAATCCACTTTTAATCAATTCATATGAGAGTCTAATTGAAAATTCTTCAATTTTACATAAAATTTCAGCAAAAGGATTTTTGGTGCTGCTTAAATATTTACAAAGATATATAAACATTCATTCGGTTAATTTAAAAACTCCTTTAAGGGTTAATTTAGAAAAATCTTTTGAAATTCCTCTTCATTTACCACTAAATAATTCTGGTTTGATTTTTCCTATTACATTAGAAAATGAGAGCAAAAAACAATACCGATGATATTCGGTAGATTTTAGTAAACATCATCACGTTCTTAGTGGATATTTTGTAAATGATAATTTAAATTTTGAAAATAATTTTGATTACACTTTGAGTAATTTTGACCAATATTCAGATAATAAAGAAATGAAAATTAAATCTTCATTATCTTTAGAAGATTTTGCTCAAGCAAATTTACAAAAAATATTTGATTATTTTTTGTATCTTAACAAAGATAATGAAGCTATTTGAAATGGTGTCAAAATGAAAGAATTTGATCCTTATGAATTTAGCGATAACCTTTTAAGACAAAATCCTTTGCAATGAATAGTTGCTCAAGTTGCTGTTATTTTAAACTCTTACTTGTTTGATTTTGAAAACACTCAAGGTTTTTCTCCACTTGATATTCAAATAAAAAATATTAAAACAGATCCACAAAATTTAGGTCAAATAATTTTAAGTTTAGATATTACTAACTTAAAAAATAATAAAATTCTTTTAAACCTAAAGAATCTTAAAATTGGTGGTTTTAGAGGATTTGATTATTCAGATATTAATAAATTCAAAAACAAAAATTCTTTAAATTTGAGTGTTTATCCACAATTTTACAAATAAAAAATGGTTTGAAACCATTTTTTATTTTAAAATTTTTCGCTTGGCAAATAAATATAGCCATCAATACTTGAAACTTCTGATATTGCCACAAATGCATCTGGATCATATTGATGAATTTTTTTAAGCATTCTTGGAACTTGTCTAAATAAAGTGACAGTTTTTAAAATATGGGTTTGCTCCTCATTATTATGTGATTGAGCAACAAAAGAAGTTAGTTTAATCACAATTTTACGATCATTAGTTATTTTTTCTTCAATAAGACTATATTTTTTTGAAAAAATTTCAACTTTAACAAGTTTAAACTTAGGATAAATTTTGTTTAAAACCATAATATAAGCGACATTGGTAATAAATGTAGCCACAAAATTAGGTGATAAATAAAATTCAAAACCTCAAGCATTTTCCTTAAGTTTTTCTAAAGTTTTTAAAGAACCATCTGATAACAGATGATTGATATTTTTAGATTCAACTAAATTACTGATCATTTGAATATACAAAGAACCCGGTAATCATGACCCTACTAAAACTGAAATGATAATAATAACAATATTTAAATATCCAGAAATAGTCCCAAATGATTTTTGAGTTTCGTTTGAATATCATTCCCCTAAAATTCCGGTAACTCCCGCTGTTCCGCCGATAATTTGAATTATTGCAAAAATTCAAGCTAAAATTACTCCATAAAAAATAGCGATAATAATTAAAGCGATAATATTCCCACCTTCTTGTCAACTAAGCGGAATAAGCGGAGATAATTTCAATAAATTCTCTTTCATGTTTGCTAATATATTAGAATTTTTGGCAATATCTTTAATCAAATCCTTAACATCCTTATTTCCAAAATTTCCAATTACATATACATCATTGGCTCCATTAATAAATCCAATTGAAAAAGAAACTAAAGAAGAAACTACTAAAAAAATTACTGTTAAATGTCCAAAAATTTTCCCTATTTTTTTATATCCAAGCACAAAAATTGGGATACTTAGTATAATATAAGCAAGCCAAAACACCAACTGATCAATTCCATTTAACAGTCCTGGAGATACACTTCCAGCTAGCTTAACAATAATTAATCTAGCAATAGCTTGACCAAAGGCAGCCAATCCAAAATTGTAAATTCCAACATTTTTAACAAAAAAGACACTAATAACTCCAAAAATAATTGCAGTTGTTACAGTAATAAAAATTAACTTTGGCATTGGTAAATAAGAGTAAAAATAATTTAGCTTTAAACCAAAATTAGACATTCTAGTTTTTTTATACACTGTGTGAGCTTTTTCAATAACTTGAGGTTTGTTTAAATTGGAATCTTTATTATTTTTTCTTCAAAACAAATCAACCTCCAACATAAAAAATTAAAAACCCTTTTACAAAATGGGTCATTAATTTAATTACACCACTTTTTAACAAAAACAAAAGCATAAAATTAAAATGTGGAAAAAATATTCATATTTTCAAAGTAGATAAATTTTTTAAAAATAAGTTATTATATAATTTTAATACTTTATGTTTTAAGGAGACTAATGAAAAAAATAAGAACAAGATACGCTCCAAGTCCAACTGGATTTTTGCACATTGGAGGTGCTCGAACTGCATTATTTAACTATCTATTTGCAAAACATTTTCAAGGTGATTTTGTCTTTCGACTTGAAGATACCGATGTAAAAAGAAATGTTGAAGGTGGAGAAAGATCACAATTAGATAATCTTCAGTGACTAGGGATTATTCCTGATGAAAGTCCACTTAACCCAAATTCTAAGTATGGAGCATATCGTCAAAGTGAAAAACTTAATCACTACAAGAAAATTGCACAACTTTTAATTGAAAAAGGTTTTGCTTATAAAGCTTATGATAACTCAGAAGAATTAGAAGCTCAAAAACTCCAATCTGAACAACAAGGTTTTGCCTCTTTTAGATATAATCCAAATTGATTACAAATTTCTGAAATAGAAAAACAAAAAAGAGACAACCTAGGTCAATATTCAATTCGTTTGAAAATGCCTAGCAAGCAAAAAATTACTTGAAAAGATCTTGTTCGAGGAGATATTGAATTTGATTCAGATGAAATTGCTGATTGAGTAATTATTAAATCCGATGGATATCCAACATATAATTTTGCAGTAGTTATTGATGATCATGATATGGAGATTACTCACGTTTTACGTGGAGAAGAACACATCGGAAATACTCCTAAACAATTGGTTGTTTATCAATATTTAAATTGAGAAGCCCCTCATTTTGGACATTTAACCATTATTACTAACATGGATGGTAAAAAACTTTCAAAAAGAGATACTTCATTAAAACAATTTATTGAAGATTACAAAAATGAAGGGTACATTTCACAAGGAATTTTTAATTTTTTAGCTCTTTTGGGTTGAACTAGTGCCGATGCACATGAATTAATGACCAGAGAACAACTAATTGAAAAATTTGATCCTCAACGCCTTTCTAAATCACCTTCTAAATTTGACGTTAATAAAATGAACTGATTTTCAAAACAATATTTAAAACAAATGCAAAATGATCAAATAATTTCATGATTAAATGTAAATGAGACTTCGCAAGAATGATTAAATCTTTTTGTTGACACTTTTAAAGAAAGTTGCTCAACTTTAAGCGAATTAAGTTCACATTTGGTTAATTACTCTAATGTTAAAGTTCAGAAAGCCGATTTTGACGATGAACAAATGCAAGTTGTTAAAAGTTTTTCAGAGCTTCTTAAAAATAAAATAAACGATTTTACAATTGCAAATATTCAAGAAACTATAAATCAAACTGCACAATTATTAGGTATAAAAGGTAAAAAATTATTCATGCCAATAAGAATTGCAACCACAAATGCTGAGCATGGTCCTGAATTAGCTAAAGCTATTTATTTATTTGGAAAAGACATAATTTTAAAAAGGTTAAATCAATATGAAAATTAAATTTAAATCAACTGTTTTTCAAAACGACAACCAAAAGGAAATCGAATTTACCGCTCCTCTTGAATTGACAAAAGAAGGAGAATTTGAGGTATTTTCATTTAATGAACCAAGCAAAAATGTTGCTAATCGTATCGAAATTTCTAATGAAAGAATTAATATTTTTGCTGGGCCAACAACACTTTATATTGTTTTAGATCCAAATCAAAGTGCATTGAATGTTTTTGAGCTTATGACTCCCGAAGGTGTGGGTCGTGAGATGGATCTTTACACTCAAATTATCAAGCATGAATTTGATTTTGGAAAAGAATATTTTTTTGAATATGAACTTTTTTCAAAAAACCAAAATCAAAGAGATATTATTGGAAATTTTAAAATTAAAATGACCATTGAAAATTAAAAGCACTTCTGTGCTTTTTTATCTCTGATTTATCTTAAAATTTGCATTTTTTAATATAATAAAAATATGCTGAATATCGGGGTGGATTTAACAAAAATTTCACGTTTTAAGGATAAAGATTTAAGCTTTGCTAAAAAAATATTATCTCCTAATGAATTAATTGAATTTATAAATCTACCTTCTGAAAAGCAAGCGTTATTTTTGGCTAGAAGTTGAGCAATTAAAGAGGCAATTTTTAAAAGTGATAATACTTATAGCCAATTTTCTGAAATTAATTTAACCAAAACCAATAATAAATGAAACTTTCGCAATTTTAGCATTAGTATTTCTCATGATGGCGATTTACTTGTTGCTATGGTTGTTAAAAACGAGGATAAATATGAAAAAAATAGCATTTAGTCGTACTTTGAAGAAGATTTTCACTTCTTTAGCGTGGCTTCATCGAACCAGAAAAATATCATCAATGTATCGAAAATACAAAAAGGATAATGAATCACTAAGTCCCCAATTTCGAAACGATTATATTTTAAAATTATCAAAAAAACTTTTAAAAGTTAATAATATCGACTTGGAAATTAAGGGATTTGAAAATGTTCCTAAAAGTGGTGGTACATTAATTGTCCCAAATCACAAATCCAATATGGATCCTGTAGCACTATTTGCAGCTCTTGAAAAACAAGACTTTGAACAAGGAAGCAAAAACCGAATTATTAATTTTTTAGCTAAAAAACAACTAGAAAAGAAATTTTTAGTTAAAAGAATTTTGAAGCTAACTGATTCAATAATCATTGATCGAGAAAATTTTCGCGAATCGCTTAAAAAATTAAACGAATTTGGTGAATTTGTTCGAGTAAATAAAACTTTAGGGGTCATTTTTCCTGAAGGCACTAGAGTAAAACAAGAGGCTTTAGGTGAATTTAAATCCGGAGCTTTCAAAATTGCTGCAAGTAATTATTTAACCATTGTTCCTGTTGCAATTATCAACTCTTTAGAAGCGGAAAACAAAAAAAGAAAAGGAAGATTAAAAATTACTGTTTCTTTTTTAAAACCGCTTAAACCAGGTAATTACATCACTCAAGAACCTAAAGCACTAGCTCAAAGAGTTAAAGAACTTATTGAAATGGAAATAAAAAAGTATAATGAACAGTAATTTAAACGAATATACCTTTAAAATCAAGCAATTTGACGGACCTTTGGATTTACTTCTTAGTTTAATCAAGGATAAAAAAATGAGCATTTTTGATGTTGATGTGGCCGATCTTGCAACTCAATATTTACAAATTATTGCTCAACTAAAAGAAAACGAAATTGATATTGCTGGAGATTATCTATTAATGGCAGCTACTTTAATTCAATTAAAAGCAAAAATGGTTCTTCAAGAGCCTGAAGCTGTCGAAGAACTTAAACAAGAAAAAGAAAGCTTAATTCAACAATTAGTGGAATATCAGCAATTCAAAGATATAAAAGAAGCCTTAAAAACTTTTCAATTTCAAAGGGAAGAAATTTTTATTAAAAAACCAAGCAATATTGATCAATATATTGTCGATACTGATGATTCGAGACTTGATGGATTTTCTAATCCAACCAAATTAATTACTACTTTAAGAAAAATGTTTGAACGTGTATATGCACAAAAATTACGTCAAACAACTTTAGAAACTATTAAGCTAACCCCTTCAGATCAGTTCCCTTTCATTAAGAAATTGCTTGCTCAAAACGAAAAAGTGACTTTTGAAATGGTTTTTAATCAACCTACTATTGGTCATTTTGTTATTACTTTACTTGCAATTTTAGATTTAGCTCGTCAGCAGCAATTAGTCATTGTTCAAGAAGAGCAATTTGGAGATATTTACATTCAAAAAGGAAGTGAATTTAATGAAAAATAAAATTTTAGAAGCATTATTATACATTCAAGGCGATGAAGGTTTAACTTTAGAACAAGTTAAGGAAATTTTTTCTTTAAACACAATTGCTGAGGCTAAAAAAGTTATGGATGATTTTCATAAAGATTTCAATTCACAAGATCGTGGGCTTAAAGTGGTATCCTTTAATGATGTGTTTAAGCTTGCAACTCGTGAAGGAGTTAAAGAATATGTTTCAAAAATGGTAACAGTAGTTAAAAAACAAAGACTTTCAAATGCTGCTATTGAAGTTGCAGGGATTATCGCTTACAAACAACCAATTACTAAAGGTCAAATTAACAGCATTAGAGGCTTAGTTTCCGAACAAGTAGTTAATACTCTTTTAGTTAAAGGAATTATTGAAGAGGTCGGAATTTCTCCAACCCCTGGAAATCCGGTGCTATACGGTGTAACTAATAAGTTTTTTGATCATTTTAAAGTTAGAACTATGCGTGATTTACCCAAAATTAATGACTTTAATTATATTGAAGGTGTTGAAAATGAAAGTTCTGATTTTGACTTATTCACTAGTCAAAGGGAAGACTAACCGTTGGTTGTCTTTTTTATTCTAAAAAAACAAAAGGAGCAAGTAAATGTTTAAAATTGTCGCAACCAAAAATGATGCATCCAGAAGTATTTTTAAACTTTTACAAAAGTATTTGTCCAATTTACCACTAAGTAAAATTGAAAAAATCTTTCGCAAAAAAGATCTTAAAGTGAACGGAAATCGCAAAATAGATAAAAATTATAAAGTAAATGAAGGTGATATTATTGTGGTTTATGGTATTTATGATTCGCAAAAAAATGAGCAAAATTTCAATAAATACACATTAAAAAACGAACTTAACATTATTTATGAAGATGAGAACATTTTAATTATCAATAAAGATTCTGGAATATCTGTTCACGGAGAGGAAAATGCATTAGATAATCAGGTTTTAGCATATTTAAATTTCAAAAAAATTGATAGCTTTACCCCTAGTCATATCGGAAGGCTTGATAAAGAAACTAGCGGAATTATGGTTTATGGTAAAAATTTTTTAACTGTAAAAATGCTCAATGAAGCTCGTTCTAAATTTATTAAAAAATATCAATTTTTATCTGATTTTATACCAAAAAATCAAGAGATTAAACTTTATTTTTACAAAGATTTAAAAACTCAAAAAATGAAAGTTTCGCCCAAACTTGTCCCAGAATCTAAAGAGGGAATTACTTTATTTTATAATGAAGCTAATAAAAAAATTGCACAAATTCTTACTGGAAGAAAGCACCAAATTAGATTGACCTTAAAATATCTAAATGCTCCAATTTACGGTGATAGAAAGTACGGCGGTAAAAAAGCATCACGCTTAATGTTACATTCATGATACTTAAAATTTAACGGATTAAATGGTCAACTTAGCTATTTAAATAACAAAGAATTTTGATGTCCAATTAAATGATAGGAGAAAAAATGAAAAACATAACCAAAGAAAAACTAAAAGAAATTGTTGCTTCACTAATGATTGAACCAACTGATGAAGTTTTAAATAATATTTTGGATAATTGAAATAATATTCAAAATGAACTGAAAAAATTTAATAAATTAGATTTAGAAAATGTAGCTCCCCTTTCACATATTAACGAAACTCCATTAGTTGATTTTTTAAGAGAAGACATTGTGGATAATTCTTTTTCAATTTCCAAAGATGATATTTTAAAAAATGCTAAAGATAAGGATCAAAATTACATCATAACATCAAAGGTGGTTAAATAATGAATCAAAATTTAAAAGTTTTAGGAAACTTTGAAAAAGCATCTCAAGAATTACTAAAAGACACAAATAATGCAGTTATAAGTGTTTTTGAAAAACAAAAACACGGAAATGGAATTTTAGATTCAGCTGTTTTTACTCTTAAAGATGTTTATGCCACAAAAACTGGCGTAGTGCGATCTTCTTCAAAAATTTTAGAAAATTTTCATCCTTCATATAATGCAACTGTTGTAGAAAAACTTCAACAAGCAGGGGCTTTATTAGTAGCTAAAGTTAATAATGATGAACTCGCTTTAGGAGGAACTGGAAAACATAGTGCTTATGGTTTAATAGTTAATCCAAAAGATTCACTGAGACTAGCAGGAGGTAGTTCTTCGGGTTCTGTTGCAACTTTTAGCGAAAATATTTCATTTGCAATTGGAAGCGACACCGGAGATAGTGTTAGACTTCCAGCTTCATATAATGGGATTGTGGGGTTTAAACCTTCGTATGGAGCTATTTCTCGATATGGATTGTTTGCGTATGCTTCTTCATTAGATACTGTAGCTTATTTTGCTCATAATGTTAATGATATTTACTATGTATCTAAAGCTTTATACGGACAAGATTCTAAAGATATGTCTTCGGTGAAAGTTCCATTAGATAATCTTCAAGAAACAAAACCTAAAAAAATTATAGCTTTTGATTTTTCGCAATTTTGTGATTCTGAGGTTAACGAAACTTTTAATAAGTTGCTTAATAAACTACAAAAGCAATCAATAAATGTGGATATTATTCAGCCTAATTTAGATATTTTAAGATGTATAAAACCTGTTTATCAAGTAATTAGTTTTTCAGAAGCTTCTTCAAATTTGTCCAATTTAACCGGAATTTGCTTTGGTTCCAAAGTAAACGGAAATGATTACACCGAAATTATGACTAAAACTCGAAGCGAAAAATTTGGACATATGGTAAGTGAAAGATTAGCTCTTGGAAGTTACTTTTTATATAGTGAAAATCAAGAAGAAATTTTTATTAAAGCTATGAAAGCTCGTCGTGTAATTAGAGATTATCTTAACTCGTTACATCAAAGTGCAGATATATTAATTTATCCTTCATTTGCTTCAATAGCCCCGCTATTAAATTCAAGCACTTCATATGATGTAATGGATTATATTTTAACAGGTTCAAATTTAGCTGGAAATCCTTCTTTATCTATTCCTTTAGGAAATAAAAATAATATGCCTTTTAATTTAACTATTGATTCAAAAATTTATGGTGATAGCGATTTATTAAATTATGCTTTATATCTTGAAAAACTAATAGGAGCTAAAAATGAATAATTTCGAAACAATTATTGGAATTGAAATTCATATTGAACTTAAAACTCAAACTAAAATGTTTTCTCCAGCAAAAGTGGATTTTAATGCTGTACCAAATACTAATGCCAATCAAATTGATTTAGGATATCCAGGAACTTTACCATTAGTTAATAAACAAGCGGTAAAATTTGCTCTTGCTTTTGCAAAAGCACTAAATATGGAAATTGATGACGAGCTTCACTTTGATCGAAAAAATTATTTTTATCCCGATTTACCAAAGGGATTTCAAATTACTCAGTTTTTTCGGCCAATTGGAAAAAATGGAAAAATTTCAATTAAAACTTCAGAAGGGTTAAAAGATGTTTTAATTGAACGTATTCACCTTGAAGAAGATACTGCAAAGCAAATTCACGATCAAGATGGAACTAAATTAGATTATAATCGTGCTGGAACTCCATTAATTGAAATAGTGACTTATCCAGTTTTGAAAAACGGAGAAGAAGCAGCTGCATATATTGATATGATTAAAAAAACCGTTAATTCACTTGAAATTTCTGACGGAAAACTTGAAGAAGGTTCTTTAAGAGCTGATATAAATATTTCATTAAGACCTTATGGAAGTAATCTTTTTGGCACAAAAGTAGAAATAAAAAACATGAACTCGCTTTCAAATGTTAAAAAAGCAATTGATTTTGAAATAAAGCTTCAAACTCAAAAATTGCTTCAAAATGAAGAAATTTTACAGCAAACTAAACGTTTTGACGATCAAAGTAACACCAATATTGTTATGCGTACTAAAACTGGGACAACTGATTACAAATACTTCCCTGAGCCAAACATTCCTTTCATTAAGCTTTCACAAGATTTTATTAATTCAGTAAAAGTAGCTGAATTACCGCTTGAAAAAGAAAAAAGATATCTAAGCGAAAATATTCAAAACATTTATGTTAAAAGTTTAGTAGATGATATTGAACTTGCTAAATACTTTGATGCAATTCCTTATGAAGATAAAGATAAACTTTCAAAAGTTTTCTTTGCAGAAATTGTATCTTTAGCTAATTCTAAAGAAATTCATCCAACAAAATTAAATATCAAAGCTGAGCATATTGCTCAAAGCTTAAAATTACTTGATCAACAAATTATTTCAGGAAAATCATTAAAAAGGCTTATTCCATTACTATGTGATTTTAATGACGTTTCATTAGATTCATTACTTGATCAACATAAATTAAAACAAATTTCCGATCCTCAACAAATTCAAGATTTATTAAGTGAAATTATCGAAAATAATACTTCAATAGTAAATGAATACAAAGAGCGTCCTGAAAGAGTTTTAAAATTTGTGTTAGGAAATTTAATGAAAATTACTGGAGGTCAAGTTAACCCAACTTTAAGCGATAAAATCGCAAAAGAGATGCTAGATGAAAAGTTTAACAACTAAAAATGTATATAAGAAGCTTTTATGATTTAAATATAAGCGAAGAAGATATATTAATTGATCGATAAATTTAATTTGAGATGACCCGTATAAATATTTAGGTCTTTGATTTGAATTTATTTTGAAATTAATTATTTTGATTTTTGCTTGATTTTTAACTTTTCCAGGTTTTAGATATTTAAAATTCTTAATTTATAAGAAAAAAGAAAATTTTGAAACCATCGATAAAATTAATGCCCTTCACCGTAAACGTCGGGGAGTTGTAGAAATTGTTTTTGCAAAATTTATTTCTAAAGATTTTAATTTTACTTGATTAACAATTGCTTTTTATTTTCTTATTTCATTTATTCCAGTTATTTATATTATTTTAAATTTAAATTTACTGCTCGGTTATATTGTTTATGGAAATGCACCTGAACAAATTGTTTTTAAAGAACGATTTATCAATGCTACTTTAGGAAGCTTTTTCCCGGATGTCCCTAATTATGTTGGTACAGTCAATTTATTTACTAGTGATAATGGCTCTTTGGATTCATCTACTTTAATTGCTAATTCGGTATTTTTTATCACCACTTTGCTTTTTGCATCTAGTGGATATGGAAAATTAGTAGCAGCGATAAATTATATGTACGATCATAAAAAAGTTGGAACTTATTTAGGAAACAGAGCTAAAGGAATGGCACTAGTTTTTATGGTGAGTATACTTTTATGAGCTATTTCAAATTTACAAACTTTAACTGAATCAATGGTAACTGGAGATTTTAATTTATCTCAAAAACACTCTCCAACATTAACTAAAGCATTTTTTATCTTTTGAACTTTTATGTTTTTACTAGTTCTCTTTATTGCTTTATTTAAGTTTGCTCCAAGTTTTCAAATTAAATTTCACCACATTTTACGAGGAGCAATCTTTTCAACAGTCCCAAATTTAGTCTTTGTAATGATTTTTTCATTTTGAATTAATGAAACCTTAAATTATGACCGCTATGGAAGTATTGGTTTTGTTTTAACTCTAGCGTTTTTTATTACTTGGTTTGTTAATTTAATGTTTTTTGGAATTTTATTTAACCAAGCTTACTACAAAATGTTTCATAATCAAAAAACTTATAATCGAGGATATAAAATCTTTTATATTTACTAAATTAGCAGATAAAAAGCAAAATAAGGTAAAATATATAATAACTATTTAACTAAGCTAAAAAAGGAGAAAATCCATGTTTGATACTAAATTAAATAAGGAAAACCAAGAATATATTGTAACTTTAACTCTTGATAAAGAAGAATATGATAAAGAATTTCAAAAAAATTATAAAAATGCTTTAAGCAAAGTAAAAATCCCAGGTTTTAGACCCGGAAAGGCACCAAAGCACAAACTTGAAGCTGCAGTTAATACTGGAGAAGTTCACTCACAAACTCTTGACTTTTTCATTAAAAATAAACATTTTGAAGTAGCTAAAAAAGCTCAAGAACAAAAAGAAGTCACACTTTTACCATTAGCTCCTGTTGTTGAGATAAACAAAGACGAAAATGAAAATTGAACCTTATCATATAAATATAGTTTAATGCCTGATTTAAGTGTTTTAAAGTTAGAAGATGTAAAAGCAAAATTACACCTAAAAGAAGTTTCAGATGAAGACGTAACTAAAGTAATGCAAGAATTTACTAAACCTTTTTCATCACGAGAATTATTTGACCTTGAAAATAATCCTCAAGAGCTAACTAAAATTGGTGATGTTGTTAACATTGATTTTAAAGGTTTTATTGATAATGAACCTTTTGAAGGTGGCGAAGCTCAAGGTTATGAACTTGAGCTGGGTTCAAAAGCTTTTATTCCAGGTTTTGAAGATCAATTACTTAACAAAAAAGCTGGTGATCAAGTTGATGTTAAAGTCGCATTCCCTGCTGATTATTATGTAGAAACTTTTAGAAATAAAGAAGCTATTTTTGAAGTGAAATTACATTCATTTACAAGAGTAAAACACGTTGAATTTACTGAAGAATTAATTAAACAACTTGCTTTGGAAGGTGTTAAAACCCTTGAACAAGCTAAAGAATTTTTCAAACAAAGAGAAATTTTAAATGCTTTTACTAAAAGTAGCGAAACTTTTTTAGATGAAGTAAACAAGGATCTTGCAAACCAAGAAGAGTTAAAAGTAGCTCATTTTCTTTTAGAAAATAAATACAAAGAATTAGAAAAAAACTTTAACGATTCTTTAAAAAACTTTGGGGTAAAAAAACACGAGTACTTTAAACTTGTAAAATCAAATGATGATAAACTAAAAGCTGAACTTATGGAAGCTGCTCAAAAAGAAGTAAAACTTCAACTAGCAAATGAATATTTAATTAAAAACTATAGTCCAGAACAAACAACCGATGAAGAAATAAAAGATTTAGAATTCAAGTTCTCTCTTATAGATAATGAATTTAAAAAACGCCTTGTTTGACTTAAGAAATTTTTAGAAGCAATTTTAAAAGTTGTTGACGAAAAATCGCTTCCTGAATTTGAAAAAGCATACTCACAATTATTAAAATAAAAAAATTTAGATAATAAAAAACCATTGTCCTTGATTTTTGTGGATCAATGGTTTTTTATTATATGGTTTTGTTGCTTCATTTATCAAAAGATTTAATTACTAAATTCAACTCACTTTCATAAGCTTGTAATGTTTTAAGAATCTCATCAAAACTAACTTGTTCTCCAAAAATCATTGATTTAGTTTGGTTGTAATCATTTTTAAAAAATTCAATTGCTTCTGTAGAAGGAACAAGTTTTAACATAGCCTGATAAATGTCATCATACTTTGCAAAATTAGCACGATAAAACTTTTTAAGAAATTCAATAACTGATTCAAGTATTTCCAAGTTTTGAAAACTTCTTTGTTTTAAATTACTTTGAAGCATTTTATAAACATCGTAATAATGTCGCGAGTATCTATTTGGATAATTTCCGTTTGTGCGATTAGCTTCTTTATGCAAAATTGCAATTTTTTCATAAAAAGTTCTTATTGGATCAACAACTCTTACAGATATTTTTTCTAAAAAAGATTGAGGATTTGCTTGAGATATATATGTTGAAATTTCTTTTTCCTCAAATGGTATTGGTTCAGCTACAGCACCAATTTCAAGTTTAATAACACTTAAAATCGAAGGATCAAGATCATATTCTTTAGGGTAATCAAACAAAATGCTTTGTGGATTTTTTGCATCTATGTAAAACTTTAAATTTGTGTTTTTTAATAAACTATTTAAATCACTTTCAATTACAGGTATAACTTCATTTTTTAAAAATTCTGAAGTGTTTTCATTTAATTTATCAAGATATTTTTCTTGTTTTGTATAACTTCGAGCTTCATAAGGTTCTTTTTGAGGATATCCTAAAACCTCTCAGTTTAAAGCTAAATCAATATCTTCAGAAAACCTTTCAATTAGATTATAAACTTTCGAAAGACTTGTGCCACCTTTAAAAACGAGATAATCTTTATACTTAAAATCATTAAAAAGATATTTTAAAAGAATACAAACTCATAAATCTTTTTCAATAACAGCTAAAGATGTCTTGAGTTTTCTTACTGTTCTTTCTATAACGAAATCTTTTTGTTCAGCACTTAAAGTAAAATAATTATGTATTTTAGTTTTTTTCATTAATTTCAATAATCTTTAACAAAACATTTCGAATTCAAGTAGCTATATCAAGCGTATCATTACGCAAATCTTCTTTAATGTTTCTAGCAAATAATGCTAATCGTTCTAATTCTGGCTTTCTAAGATTTCTTTTACCAAGTCTTTTAATTGCTTCAATTAAAATGATAAATTGTACTGAGCGACCTTTAATATACTTTTTATCTGTATGTTTAAAAGTAATCGCTCATCCTTCATATTCATAAATACGAGACGGACCATCTGAAACATAAACATATTCACTAGGAACTTGATTAAACACTCCAGTGTAATTTAAAGTAATTTCTCCCCCAGGAGCAATGGTTCAATTGAATTTTTGAGCAATTTTTTTGGCAACTTTATCAGGTGAGGGAGTTGAATATTCTTCCAGAATATCGCTATATCTAGGTCTAGTATAAAGTCCATTGACTAATCTAGCAATTTCTTCTTCTTTACTTAATTTGCATAAAATTGAATTTACAGTATTTTTGTTTGTAATATGCTCAAAATCTTTAATTTCAAAAATCTTGCCAGGGTTATCAAAGAGAATTTTTTTAATTTGCTGGGTTGCTGTTTGCATTTTTATACCTCTTAACTTATAAAAATTATAATACAAATATAATGCTTAATAGTAAGGTACTTTTAAATTCGTTAATATTTTATTAATGATGATGATTTTTAATGTCATCACACCACATTTTAGTGGACTTTTGTATTTATTCTTTGAACAAAGATTTAATCAAACTTCTTTAAATCTCCATTCATTTAAGTAATAAAATTTTTGTTAGAAAATAGCAAAAAATTTTATTTTAAATATTCACAAAATAGAAAATTATACAACTAAATGCTAAACTTAATGGATTATCTCATAATAAATTTTTTAAAAAGTTTAAAAAAAACCTGAAAAATTTGGGCATTGGTTTTGTGTTATATGGCTTTATCGCTTCATTTATCAAAAGATTTAATTATTAAATTCAACTCATTTTCATAAGCTTGCAATGTTTTAAGAATTTCATCAAAACTAACTTGTTCTCCAAAAATCATTGATTTAGTTTGGTTGTAATCATTTTTAAAAAAATCAATTGCTTCTGTAGAAGGAACAAGTTTTAACTTAGCTTGATAAATGTCGTCATACTTTGCAAAATTAGCACGATAAAACTTTTTAAGAAATTCAATAACTGATTCAAGTATTTCCAAGTTTTGAAAACTTCTTTGTTTTAAATTACTTTGAAGCATTTTATAAACATCATAATAATGTCGCGAGTATCTATTTGGATAATTTGCGCTTGTGCGATTAGCTTCTTTATGCAAAATTGCAATTTTTTCATAAAAAGTTCTTATTGGATCAACAACTCTTACAGATATTTTTTCTAAAAAAGATTGAGGATTTGCTTGAGATATATATGTTGAAATTTCTTTTTCCTCAAATGGTATTGGTTCAGCTACAGCACCAATTTCAAGTTTAATAACACTTAAAATCGAAGGATCAAGATCATATTCTTTAGGGTAATCAAACAAAATGCTTTGTGGATTTTTTGCATCTATGTAAAACTTTAAATTTGTGTTTTTTAATAAACTATTTAAATCACTTTCAATTACAGGTATAACTTCATTTTTTAAAAATTCTGAAGTGTTTTCATTTAATTTATCAAGATATTTTTCTTGTTTTGTATAACTTCGAGCTTCATAAGGTTCTTTTTGAGGATATCCTAAAACCTCTCAGTTTAAAGCTAAATCAATATCTTCAGAAAACCTTTCAATGAGATTATAAACTTTCGAAAGACTTGTTCCACCTTTAAAAATAATGGCATCTTTATATTTAAAATTAGTAAAGAGATAATTTAAAAGAATGCAAACTCATAAATCTTTTTCAACTACAGCAGGAGAAACTTTAAGTTTTTTGACTGTGTTATTATAAATTCTTTTTCTTTTTTCAGCTGGTAATTTTAAAAATTTCTTAATATTCATTTATTGCCTTTATTTGCAATAAAACATTTCGAATTCAAGTGGCTATATCAAGCGTATCATTACGCAAATCTTCTTTAATGTTTCTAGCAAATAATGCTAATCGCTCTAATTCTGGCTTTCTAAGATTTCTTTTACCAAGTCTTTTAATTGCTTCAATTAAAATGATAAATTGTACTGAGCGACCTTTAATATACTTTTTATCTGTATGTTTAAAAGTAATTGCTCATCCTTCATATTCATAAATACGAGACGGACCATCTGAAACATAAACATATTCACTAGGAACTTGATTAAACACTCCAGTGTAATTTAAAGTAATTTCTCCACCAGGAGCAATCGTTCAATTGAATTTTTGAGCAATTTTTCGTGCTACTTCATCAGGAGATGGAGTTGAATATTCGTCTATAACATCTATGTAATAAGGTTTAGTGTACAATCCATTTAATAAACGAGTAATTTGGCCATTTTTAGCTAATCGATATAGAATTGATTTAACGGTATTTTTATTCTTTGAAATATTTTCAAAATCATTAATAGAGAAGATTTTGCATGGATTATTAAAAATAATATTTCTAATTTGTTGCGTTGCAGTTTGCATTTTTATACCCCTTTAATTATAAAAATTATAATACTACAAACAAAAATTTTACCTAAAGTATTTAAAAGTCGCTTAAACTCATTAATGTTTTGTTGCAAAATATGATGATTTTCAGTGTCATCACACCACTTGTTAGTGGACTTTTGTATTTATTCTTTGAACAAAGATTTAATCAAACTTCTTTAAATCTCCATTCATTTAAGTAATAAAATTTTTGTTAGAAAATAGCAAAAAATTTTCTTTTTTTAACTTAAGTAAAAAAACGTAGCTACTAAAGACAAATCTAATTTTTTAAATGTTTATATTTGATATATAAATTAAACAAAAAAGAGATTTTTTACAAATCTCTTTTTTAAATATTATTAACGATTTCGGATTTTAAATCAAAATTTATTAATTGAAGCTGAATATAATTGAGCTCTTGCTGATTCTTTAATAATTCAATCAGATCCACGATTTTGTGTAAAAAGAGTTCTAAGATTATTACCATTTGGATGTATAGGATTTAACATTGCAGCTTCGGGTGGAGCTCCAGTTTGACCTTGAACAATATTTCTAACAATTACTGCTTGTCCACCATTGATTGGGAAAAATGGAGATGAACCAAATGCATTTACTGCTTGAATTGGCAATTTACTTGAACTATCTCCAGCATTATCCATAAAAATTGTGTCAGGATTAGAAGATGCAATCGAATATACTCTTGCTAAATCTTCTGGAGATGCAATGTAGTTAGGAGAAAGTTGATTGTTTTGGAAATTATTTCCAATGTTTTGAATAAATGATGCATCATCTTGTTTTAAATTAGAGCTAGCTGTTGCATAAAAATCTAAAATTTTAGCTCCAATTTCACCACGATTAGGTAAAAATAAGGTGTTTTCAACTCACGAATTATAAAAATACACTTTCCGTTTAACTGGATCATAATCAATATTAAATTTATACAAGTTTAAGTTAACACCTGTTGGAGTTTGATTTTTATCAATTTCTCATCATTTATCTAAATTTCCACCGTTTCCACGGTAAATATCAAAATTTGAATCACGAATTCTTCCATCATATACTTGTGGAGAAAAGCTACTTCCGGAGCTACTTCCTCTAGTTACAAACCCAGTTAAATATCCACCTTGAATTTGTAAAAAGGCAAATCCTTTTTCATTATCTAGTGGAAAAATCCTTAAATATTCACTATCTTTAGTAGTAGTTAATTGAGTATTAAAAGTAATAGCAACATTTTCTTGGTTATGAAAATCAAATCCATACATGCTTTTTCTATCTCGATTATTTTTATCTAAATAAGCACTGATTCGATGAGATGCAGCACTTCCAACTAGTGAGACATTATCAAGTCCTACATTATTTTGCGGATTTTGTAAAGTGTTTTGATACTCATTGAATTTTTCAACTAAAACTCCATTACTCATATTATTTTCAGAATTAGTATTATTAAATCCAAAAATAGCTTCTTTCATTTTATTATAAATTCTTCGAATAACTTCTTGTCGAGTATTACTATAGTTTGGATCGCTAGTAGATGAAATTTGGCGAATACTTCATCCAGCTTTATCAACATCTAAAGCTTCAACTTTTGCTGCAAGTCCTACTTTAGGAGTTGAAATATCTTTAGGATCATAAAAGACAGTATTATTACCTGATGGAATTTCAGCTATATCTAAAGTCCTAAAGGTCATAATAACATCTTCTTTTTTAACTGTTACTTTCCCTAAATTAGTGGCATTGGAATCATAAACATATACTAATCTTGCTTTAAGTGATTTTCGATCCACATCAGTTGTATATCCAATATCTTGGAATCACCCATTGACATCATATTTTTCAATATAAACTTTAAAAGTTACCGGTGAAAAAATTGATTTAACATCATTTTGAACTTGAATGTCTTTTTTAGTAAAAGCAAATTGCTGGAACATATCTAAAAAGTTATCATTATTATCAATACGTACTAAATTTGGATCTGCAGGATTACTTGCGTTATTTAAAGCAACAATTTCGTTAAAATTACTTTCAAATTTTTCCCTAATAACATCATCTTTTGCAATAATAACTTTATATTTTTGGTTAAATTGGCTTTGGCGTCTTAAATCATCACTAGCAGTGGCTTCTAATAAGTTAGCTCGATTTGGATTTACATTTAAAGGATTAAATAACATCATCTTACGATTTGAGTCATTAAGTCAATCTTTATTAGTATATAAAGAACTTAAAATCTCAAACATATCAGTAGCATTAGAGCTATTTTCATTTAAGTTATTAAAGGTGTTAACATCTTTATTTAATTGAGCAACTGCTACCACTTTTTGGTTTAGGGTTGCTTTAAATTGAGAGTATTGATCTCTGATATCTCGAGTTTCAGGAACGTCATCATTATATGAAACAGTATATAAATCAGCAAAAATATCTACAAGTGGATTATTATCAACTGCTGCACGAACCTCTTGGCGAACCGCATTTTGAAAATCAACAAACTTATTATTTAAATCATCAACTTTAGTAGCAAATAATGACAGTGAAGTTGAATCGGTTTTATCTAAAATCGATGCGTAAAAACTATTAATGCTTTCAAATTCACTTTTAAGAACATTGTACATTACTTCAAGATTTTGAATGTTATTATACTTGTAATTATTTTCTCCTTGTTGCTTTCCAGCAATTGTTTGTTTAAGCGGATCTAAAACTTCAAATAATTTCACATAAAACCCTGGAAGTCCTGCATTTGCTTGAGTAGATTTTGGATTAAATTTATGTTTAAAAGTATCTTTAATATGAGTAGTAAAAGTATTAATGATATTATCAACATTTTGACTAATAACTGCAATCATAGAATTAATTTTAGTAGTGTAATTTTCTACACTGCTAAGATCATTTCCTAAAGCAGTATTAACTAAAGTGTTTAAATTAGCAATCGGACTATAATCATTTGCAGTAACTCCAGCCCCATTTCGAGCATCAACATGAGTTGCATCAAAATCATTAAAATAGTTAATGATTTTGTTTTGAATGTTTTGTACTTCGTGTTTTCCTTTGTTATATAAATCAAAAATTTGATCATTTAACACTGATTTTGCGTTTTTAAGCAAGATATTAACTTGTGAATATGTTAAATCTGCAAGATTGGCAATTCCATTGGTAATGTCAGTAATTGCATGAGTTAAGAAGTTAGTTACATATGGGTCAGCAACATTCATTTTATTAAAAGTAGCTGCATTATTATCAACATATGCTTTAACTTCATTATCTAAAGTTAATTGACGATTTAATTGATCTTTTTTAGCAGTGACTAAATTAGTTATTTCATCAGTAATGTTATTTAATAAATTAACTTTAACAGTTTCATCATTATCCATTGCTTTAATAACTGGTTCAGGACCATTTTGCATATCAGTAGTAGTTGCCTTTAACAGAGCAATTTTACTTTTTACATCAGCATCATCAAGCGAATCATCTTCAAGACCTAAAAATGCTTTAGCATCATTATAAGCTTTTTTAAGATTAATTGCATTTTCCAGTGCATACTTAATTAAAGTGTTTTTTGCTGTAGCTGGCTCATTTTGACCTAGTTCGCTAGCTTCTCTAAAATATTTATTGTATAAATCTCTTGGGACTGCATTAGGAGTATTATATTCAGTGCTAAAACTATCTAATTTAGCTTTAATTGGGGCTTTTTCAGTATCATCTAAAGTCTTATCATTTTGGTATAAGTTTTGAACAATTTGGTATTTTGAAAGTAAATTCAATCTAAAGAATTGTTCTTCAACTTGAGCAGTTAATGATGCAATTGATTCATTACCTGTTGCTGACATCTTAGTGGTGTCATTATAATATCCATGTGCTTTAGTAATTAAACTTTGAGCTTGATTTTTTGCAGTAGTTACTGTTACATCAGTAGAAATAATTTGGTTGTTTAAATTATTTAACTGATAAACTTTTTCAGCTAAGGTTTTTAATGCGTCAAAGTTATTTTCAACAATTTCAACTTTTGCACGAGTCTGGTTTAATTCACCAGTTTCATCAGGAGTGATACTAAAACTAGTTTGAGCATTATTTTGAGTTTCTAAAGTAGCTAAAAATGTCAGTAAAGCATCTTTAAGAGCATTATGAACTAATGCAGTAAATGGTTTAGCTTGAAGTGCTTTAATTTTAGTATCAGTAGCTTCACGATAAGTATTTCGAGTTTGAATTCTTTGATGCGAAGCAGTTATTTCAGTAACTATTTTCTCGCTTAATTGTGTATATTCGGCAATACTTTTGGTATTTGCTGAAGATAAATCAAATAAATCATTAACATTATAAGTATTTCCAGCTTGTTTTCCTAAAGTGGTATTTGTATTAGTAGTTGAAGTTGGAATGCTATCTCATACAAGTTGTAAGAGCGATTTAACATCAGTAGTTTTGGTCGCAGAAGGATTAGCACTTCAATTATTAACGGTTGTTAAAACGGTATTATCAATATCAATAATGTTTTTAAATTTTTCAGCTTTTTCTTTTAAAGTAATAATTTTTTGTACTGCTTCATTTGAAAAATCATTATTCATTGCAGTAGTTTCAAATGAATTTAAATATGAATTTAACTGAGCAAGTTTATCCAATCCACTTTGATCATTAATACTACGTAAGTTAAAATCTGAAGAAGCAACAATGGTGCGAATTTCTTTAAGTTTACTTGCTAGTAAATCAGCTTGCAAGATTTTATCTTTAGTAAAACTAATTTTATCTTTTAAAGAATTATAAAATCCTTTATTATCATCGGTGCTTTCTTTAAAATAATTATTTTTAGCCTCGGTGATAAACCCAGTTAAATTTGATGAATACGAATTTATCAGTGGCGAATCATTATTTGTTAAATTGGCTAAAGTTGTTTCGGCGACTTTAGTTGCTTGAGCAAGAGCAACAATAGAATTAAGTTCGCCTTTAATTTTGGTAACTTTATCAAAGATACTTGTTAATTCTTCTTTAGTTGAAGCGTTTTTTGTTTGTGATTTAATACTATCAGCTCATGCATCTAATTTAGTTTTAGCACTAGTATCATAATTTGCTCCAGCTGCATCAGTAAATGATTTAATAACTCCAATTATTCCTTTAGCAGAATCTTGATTATCAATGGTAAAATTAATTAATTCTCTGAATTTATCAATATCAAATTCTTTGAATAATACTTCCCGAAGTTGTGAGTATTTGGTTTTTAAATCATTGTAATTGTTATCTGAAGAAGGATAGGTATTGTTGATTGTATCTTGAAGATTTTTAATACTTAAATGTTGAACATCAGTACGAGGTTGCAAGCTATTAACATAATCAATAGCATGTTTTTCTAAGTTAAATAATTCAGCAAAATCTTGGATTTTTTCAATGATATTTTGAACTTCAGCTAAAGTTAATGTCTCTTTAGCAAGCTCAATTTTTAATAATGCATCAAAAGTGTTGCGAGCAGTTTTTGCTTTTTGGTGTAAATCACTATCTCCATAATTTCCTGAAGTAGCAAAATTTTCTAAGTCTTTAAGCTTATTTAAAGCTAAGTCTTTTTGATAAGCAACTTGTAATTTCAAAGCAAAATTATTAATATCTGCAGTATCAATATTTGGTTTTTGATCATCTTGTTTTGCTTTATTATAAGCTACTTTAGTAGTTTCATAGTAAGTGTTAAAACTGTAATCAGGATTATTTTGTTTAACTTTAGTTACATCATTTTCTAGTTGTGTAAGTTGAGCATCGGTATCCTTAATTGCATCATTAAAGGCTTTTAATAAAGCTTCTTTTTGACGTTTAAATGATTCAATTTTAGCTGCTAGTTCAACTTTTTTATCTCGAATTTGCTCAACAGTTAAATCATTATCAAAAATAATAGCATTGGTTTCTTCGCTAATTAAAGTAATTTCACTCATTAATTGTGCATATATTTTTCAATTTTGTCCATCGCTCAAAATTGATGCAAGTGAATTATATGCATCTAAAAATTCTTTTTTAGCATCAATAATTTCTTTAGCATTTGTTAAAGTGGCTGTTTTTTGAATAATAACATCATCACTATCACTGGATAATAATTCGTTATTAAGTAATAAATTATTAATATATCCAGCAAGCGAAGTAGTTTGACCTGAGTTATATTGATTGTAAAAATCAAGTAATTCCTTAGAAACAATTGTAAGTGCGAGCAATTTCTCCATTTTGGTTGCAGCTTCTTGAGCTTTATCAAAAATTAACTCACTTTTTTTCACAACTGCATAATTATTAATACGTTCAAGCGAAGCTTTATAACGAGTATTTGCTTCGGTAGTTTGAGTTGTAACAGTTGCTTGAATTTCTTTATTAATTTCTTCGATTTTATCTTGCTCATAAGCAAGTAAAATCTCATTTCCCCGTAAGAAAAGATTGGTTTTTTCACTTTCAAAAGCTTCTAAATTCGGAATATTATCGGGATTATTTAGTCTTGCAACTAAATCATCTGCATTAGTAATTTGTGCATTCCCATTATTAATTGCTTCAGTTGTACGAGTTTTATTATATTTAGCAGAAGCCTTTTGTCCGATGATTTCTTGCAAACGTTTTTTGTTTACTTCTAAATCAAAAAGCACAGGAGCAATAGCAATTAATTTATTAGCTAAATCAATTGCCTTATTACTTTTTTCAGGATTTGAAACGTCTTTAGCCTCTTCAATTAAATTTTTTAAGTGTTTATTTAAAGCATTTGATCCTGCAGTTGCAGTATTTGGGTCAAATTTAGCACTAATTGTTTCTTTTAAATTAGCAATTTTTTTCTCAAGTAAAATCTTAGTATCAGCTTCATTTAAGTCTTTAAGAGCTTTATTAAGTTGATTAATTAAATCATCAATTTGTTCTTTGGTAGCGTTTGGATCTGCAAAAAGACCATCGAGTTGTTTACGAATTTTCTCAATTGCATCTACATAAGGTTTAAGGCCGGTAGCATTTTCTCCGTCTAACTTACGTTTGATAGTTTCTAAAATTTGCTTATCTAAATTTGATAAATCTCGGAACTTTCCTGCAGTATCAGTGAGATTTTGTAATTGAGCTTGTATTTCTTCAAGTTCTTTTTGAATTTCAGGACTACCATTTCCATCATTAACTAGTTTTCTTAATTCATCAAGACGCTTTTTAAGTTTGTTATATAAATCGATCCGTTGTTGCTCATTTTTTGTAGGAATATAGTCTGGTTTTCCATCTGAAAATACTGCAGTTAAATAATCATCAGCAAAATCTGAGATTTCTTCAGTTTGACTTTGCTTATTTGCATTAATTAAGTTTTGAATTTTAAGATTATAAGATTTGATGTTTTCAATTAATATTGAAGTTGGAACTGGAGCAAAATCTACTGTTAAAGGTAATGCAACAGCTTCAAGTTTTTTAGCTTCTTCAATAACATCATTATTTATTGGATTATCTAAATTTTTCAGTAATGCTAATTCATCATTTGCTTGATTGATTAATTGTTTTAAAAATGCTTTTAGAATTAAACGAAATTCTTCGTTAAGTTTATTATTAACTCCTGCTAAAAATGTAGATGTTACTTCATTTGAATAAGTTTTAATTACTTGATTATGAAGCTCATCAAGTTTATTTAAAATATCTTTATTAGCAAATGGAAGATTTTTTACAAAGGTGCTTTGAGTTTCAATTAATTTTAGTTCATTATTTAAGTATTTGAGTTGATCAAGTTCCTTTGACTGGGCATTATAAAAGGCAAAAAAGTCATTGGCAAGTTGTTTATTTGGTAATTTTTTACTTAAAATAACATCACTTTGCGAATTGATAATAATTCCCTTGCTTTCAGAAATTAAATCATCTGCAACAGCTGCTTTAACTTTTTCTTTAAGCTCAAGTAATAATTCATTAGTAAATTTAAGTGAATAAAATTCACTAAATAAGTCTGCTTTTTGTGAGATAAGAGTATTCTTATCATTAGTTAGTAAGGTTTTATCAATTAAATCATTAACTAACTTTTTATTAAAGTCTAATTGGGGATCAAATTTATTAACATAATCACTTAAACCACGAATTACCTCTTTAATTTCTGAAACACTTTTATTTGAATCAGAAATTTGTTGGTAAAAAGTAACCAAATTATTTCTAATTGTATTAATGTCAGCTTGTGATTGTGCAATATTTAAATTAATTTTAGTTGCATCAAGGAATTTTTTAACATTAGCTTTTTGGGAATCAGTATAAATTGCATTTTCAGTGTAAGGTTTAATTAAATTTAAATACTCATTAATTTCATTTACTTGATTTTGAGATTTATTTAACATCTCTTCTAAAGATGCAACTTTTTTATTAGTATCTTGAGAAGCAATTTCCACTTCATTTAGGCGGATATCGCTACTAATAATACGTGAATAAAGTGGAACAAGTGATGAAGAAACATCTTTTTTTAGTCCTTCAAATAAAATTGAGTCAATTTTGCTTGAAGTTCCTTGTAATAAGTTGATAAATGGTTCTAAAATTTTGTTTTGATTTACAACTAATTTGGAAATTTCAGTAGCAAGAGTGTGTAAATACTCTTGTTTTTGTTCATTAGTTGCACTGTATAGCACATCAAAGAATTTTAATGATTGATCTTCTTTAAGTTGAGTGAGTTGATCTTTAAGATCAAGTTCTCTAATCCGACCTTCTTGATTAGAAAGAATTTTCTTTCAAAAAATTGTAGGTTTTTGATCTTCAAGGTTGAATTTATCAAGATTATTGATGTAAAAATTAAAGGCCTTATCTTGGGCTTTATCAAGAATATCAAGTTTTTCTTGCAAGTTTTTATCTTTAGAAGCTCATTGTTTTTTAGCTTGCAAATATGATGAAAGGATATCGTTTTTTTCTTCAGCAGTAACGTTAAAGTAAGGAGAATAAATTTTAAAAAGATTTTCTCCTTCAATTAAATTTTCATAAACATTGGAATTGCTTACTGCTTCATTTGAGTGAATGGTAAAGAATGTAGCCCCTAAAGCAACTGCAAGAGGAGCAGTTACAGCAGAAGCGACAATTAAGCTTTTCTTTTTGGAATATTTTTTTAGCATAAGTTCTCCTCCTTAATGTAATTTGAATTGAAGTTCAAAACGACCATTATTTCCTATTGCTGTGTAAAAAGCAGGATCTCCAACTCCACCTTTTCCTGAATTAGTAGAATCTTTGATAATGAAATTATCAGTGTCTCATAATCCTGAATTTTTTAAATCAGTAAAAGTTAATCCGACTAAATCACGATATTTAATTTTGTTCATCACGTATGAATAAAAGTTTTGTGCAGAAAATAATCCACTTGTATCAGTAAAATTATTTTTACCTTGAGCACTTGGTTTAAAGAAATATACATATCTTAAGCGATCATTATCCCCAAGTGAAACCGGTGCATCAAGTCCAGCTACTCTACCATAATCAAAACGGTTTAAAATTTGTCATGAAATAACCATAATTGCATCATTACCTTGAGCATCACGAACCGGAATCCCAATAACAATTGGTAAAAAGACTAAGTTTGCATTTGCATCTGTTGATGCATCATATTGATATTCGTATTGATTATGTCAACGATTATTCATATCATCAATAGTTGAAATGACACTTGAACGATAAGTTGTTTGATTTTGATATTGAATATCTTGTCCAGTTCCAATATTTGGAGTTAAAGTTTTTCAGTAAATGACATTACCTTGTTGGCGATAGTTTTTATATGTATTGGTTAATTTAACTTTAATTCTAAAATCAGGTCCAGAAGAAAATTGTTGAGTTAAAGGATCTGTATCAGGTCCAAAAAGCGGACTATCAACATTTTCAATAAAGAAGTCATTATTTCCTTGTTGAGTACGAGCCTTAAAAGTTGAATATCTAGTAAAAGCATTTGATAAGTTATATGGAGCTTGCAATTTATTTCATCCAGCATCTGAAACATTAAATAAGGTACGGTTTAAATCGCTAACTGAACGAATGTTTGATTCATCAATTACAAACCGATCTAAGGTTTTAAAGGTAATTCCTACATTATCAAATTTCACCCCAAAGTCTTCAATATCGAAAAAGGCACTATTGTCTTTAGTTAAATTTGATGGTTTTTTAAATTTGAAATATAAATTAATAAATCCTCTTCGAATTGAAGTATCATTGGTTGTTTTTTGGGTTACATATGAGGTAGTTTGTCCTTGAGCGGGTTTTGCTTTATAAATGTAAACTTCAACATTATCGTTATTAAAAGTAAATTCATTTCCTTTTAATACGTTAAATTTTTCAAATAATCCTCCAACAAATGATAGTGGACTATCCCGAAGAATAATTCCATTAAGTTTTTTAGCATCATAAGAGCTTCCGTCAATATCAAGAGATATTTCCGGAGCTTCTAAAAGAGTTTTGCTCATGTAATCTTGGAAACTTTTAATAAAAGTTAAATCTTTTGGAACAATGTTAGCATAATTTAAGATTCCATTTGACACTTGTGATAGATAATCAAAAAATAAGTTGGTATTTGATTTATCGCTCATTCAATCAATTAAGGTTGCTGCTTTTGAAAATCCTTTAGTTAAAGCATCGTAAATATCAAAATCAGTGGCAGTATCTTTATTTAAAGCTGCTACTAAAGCTTCGTTTTCTTTAGCTGGATCTGAAAGTTTTGCATACTGATCTTTAACGGCCTTAAATTTATCGTTTGCACCAGTGATATTTAACTGAATAGCATCTTCAATGTATTTTAAAAGATTATCTAAATTAGCGCGTCCTTCGTAATTTCCTTCTCCGAGAATAAACCTATGTAAGATGTTTTTTAAAGTATTAGTATCATTTGGATTATCTCCAAACACAAAACTCTCTAATCTTTCTTTAGCTACAGCTAAGCTAGTTACTAGTTGTTTATATTTATTAAAGAAAGAAGTTCGTGGATTAGTATATCTTGCTGGGGTTTCTTGTTCAAAGGTTAACCCTTGTTCACTGACTCCAATTTCCAATTGTCTATGTAAATTTGGATCAACATTATTTAAAGAAGTATTAAATGGATTAGTTTTAACTTGAATATCAGTTAGTTTTTCAATTTTTCGAAGTACAGTTCCGATAGTTTGACTTCTTCCGGTATCTTGGATTTGAGAGTTAATTGCTTCAAGTTGACTAAAAGTTAATCCAAGTAAAGGAACTGAAGTAATTGAAATAAGATTTTGGAAATAATCTAAAAATTCAGTTCCCACTTCACGAAGCTGTTCAATGACTAAATTAGCATTAGTTGAGGCTTCTCTTAGTCACATTTTAATTGCATCAACTCCTGTAGCAAGGTGATCAAAGCTATCTTTAGCTTTTTTGTATAAAGTATCTGCAGTTGTTGGATTTAATTTTTCCATCAATGCACTCACATCATTTTGAGAAACTCCAGCAACTTTAAGAATAAATTCTTTTTTAGCGTTTGTTCCTGTGGTAGTAGCTGTGGTAGCGTTATTAAATAATCCTGTATAAGGCTCAATTCGGTCTTTATAAGATTTATAACGATGAGCTTCTCATTGATATACCGCAAGAGCTTGATCATAATATTTTTCAATAGCTTGATTGTATTTATTGTTTAATTCCACTAATTTTTGTGGAGTAGTGGTGTCAATAGATTGAATTGACTCAAGCGCAATTGACTCATAATCATTTATTCTAGGGCTTTGATTTTGAGCTTGAGGATTTGCGTTATTAGCGTTTAAATATGCACCAATCATGAATTTATCAAGTTCTAAGTTTCGACGATAAACTGCTTCAATTTTAGCCGCTTCAGCTTTGAAGATTTCATCTAAAATTCCATTATTAGAGTTAAAAATTGCTGAAGCTGCTTCCACTTTGGCTGCTTCATCATGATTCATATTATTTAGAGCAATAGTTGCCTCAGCAATTTTTGCTTCTAAGGTATTATTTCCACCATTAGTAGTTGCATATAAATTAGCAATATTTGCTGGTTCATAATCAGGATTGGAAGCTTTTTGTACATTATATGAATCTAAATACTGTTGAGCTTTGTGAATGGTTGCTTGTAATTCTTTAGAATTTAAAAATGCAACACTAAATGATTGTGGTCCTGAACCAGTAACGTAAGTAATTAATAAACGCTTATATTCTTCTTCATTTTCTAAGCTAGCATTAGCTTTTAATTCAGTAAATGGTTTATTAATAATTGCTCTAAGTGGAGCTTTAGCAGCATCAGTTAAATATTCACCTTGAGCTGAATTAGTGTTAAATCCATCTAAAGTTTCTAGAGCTTTAGCAACTTCTTCAGCTAATTTTAAACGTTCAACATAAGTTTTTAAGAAGAAAATATTATTATCAAGTTTTACTTCATCTTTTTCGGTGTAATAATATCCTTCTCCTTTGGTTATTTCTCCTTCGAGTTTTTGTAGTGATTCAGTAACATTTGCATTACTTTGTACACTTTGAGATGCACTAGTAATTAAAGCTTTTGCGGCTTTAGCTTTTGCTAATAATTCGGCAATTTCTTTATATTTATCAAAGAAAAAGTCTGTTTCTGCAACTGCCCGAATTGCATCATTAATAGTGCTGAGGGTAGTAGCATTTTGGATACTTTGAGCTTGAGTGTGGAAAAAATCATCCATTTTAGCTTTTAGATCATTATAAGTTGCATCAATTTGCCCATTAGTAGTGATTTTTTCAACTTGTTTGGTTTTAATTCCTTTTTGGGCATCCACAGTTCCTTGCTTATAAATTAAGTCCAATGCTTCCTTACGAGCTAAATATAGATCGTATTTATTTTGGAAATTGCTTGCTAGAGTTGGATATAATTCATTATCAATATTTGAAGCAGTTTTAGGATTATCAGGGATGCTTTGTAAAATATCATCAGCAAGCTTATTAGCGTCAGTTTCAAATCCATAATTAGCAGCAGCTGTACCAGTTTTATAAGTAAAGGTTTTATAATCGTTATTATCTTTTACTTGAGTATGAAGTTGAATTTTATCATTTTGCAGTTGAATTAATTTATTTAATGAAGCTAAAGTTTCAGTTGTGGCAAATAATTTGCTTTCAGTAACTGGTTCAGTATTAAGATCGTTAATTAAATAATCATAATATCCTTCCATTTTTTGTTTACCTTCAGCTCCAGTTCCGTGTTGTCCAGTTCCATCTGGATAACTCATAGGAATTTGAGTTTTTGCTTGTTGCACATTTGCATACACTTGAACAAAGTTATTAAGCAAGGTTACTTTATTAACAAGATCTTGTTCTTTGGCAATTAAATCTGAAGCAGTTAACATTAAATAATCATTTTTAAATGAGTTATAAACATTTTGAATTGAAGTAATAATGCTAGTTTTTCCAGCTCCACTGGCATTTTGGTTTGCATTTTGGTTGGTTACTAAATCTTCAGAAGCTTTAACTCGAATCGCAAGTTGCTTTAAGGCTCCTTGTTTAAATTTAATATCACTAAGAGAATTATCAACAGTAACTAACTCACTTCCGGTAGTTACAGCTTCTGTTTGGGTTTTTAGCTCATCTAATTTATTGGTAATTTGAGTTTTTAATCCTGCATCAATATTTGGGCTAGCATTATCTAATTCATTACTAATAGTTGTTTTGTAAGTTGAAATTTTATTTAACATCGCAGCTTTAGCATCCACAAGATCAACTACATCAAAAAAGGCATTTCGAAGTTCATTTTTTAAGGTAATAGTTGAATCAGGAGTTAAGGCATATAAAGTATCTTGATTTGAAGAATTATAGGTACTTTCACTTCCTAATTTTGTAAATAACGCATTGGTTGGATTTTGAGTTTTTAACAACTCATAGTTTTTATTAGATGCATCTGATTTAGCGTTTGTATCTAAATAAGTAAAAATATCTTTAAGTTCATCAATTAAAAGTTCAAGTGCTGAAAGTTTTTGATGATCTAAATTAATATTTAAAATATCATCTAAAGTTCCATATCCATTAACCTTAGCTTTAAGTGCATTAACTCAAGTAGTAATTGCACTTTTTCATTTTTGTGAGTAAGTGGTTTTAAGTTCATTATTAGTGTAAGTATCAAAAGGAACTAATTTACTTATTACTGCATCAGCGTCTTTGGTAAATAAATCCTTAGCATACCCAAGGGGAACTTCTTTAAGTTTTGCACTTAAAGAAGCAGTTGTAGTGGTAAATTTATCTCCAGTTTTAGCTTCTTTTAAAGTATCAAAAGCACTAAAGATAGTCTCAGTGTTAGTAATACTTGTTAACCCATCAGCATTTTTGCGTTGATTATATTCAGCTACTAAAGCTGTTTTTTGAGCAACAACGTCATCTCATTCTTTTTGGATTGAGTTTTTGATGTTAGTTTCTCTAGTAATGTAAAAGTTTACTTCATCTCTAAGTGAAGCTAAAGTGGCTCTAGAAGAGTAAAATTCTTTAGATTTATTAGTAAATTCGGTTATTTTATTTTCTCAAGTAGCAATGGCTTCATCAAAAATAACTCTGTTTCTTTCGTTTGTTGAGTAAACATTTTTCAACTGATTAATGTGATTTTCAACTTCCACACGAGTATCAGTTTTAGCAACTTCACCATTTAAAATTCGAATTTTAAATTCAATTACTGATGGTGAATCATTAAAATTAATTAGTGAATTATTTGGTTCATCTACACCACCTCCGCTTGGTTTATTAGTAATTGAATCAAGCAAACTTTGGTATGAATTTGGATTGCTTGTTTGGTTAATAGTATGGAGTTTATCGGCAGTATTTTTAAGGGCAACAGCAAGATTTTTAAAGTTTTTAAGCTTGTTTGTTAATTCATCAACTTGTTCTTGAGTTTTATCCACTTTGGCAATTAACTCTTTAGTTTTGGTATCTAAAGTTGTAATTGAATCATTAATTGCTTGATATGGAGCTTGAGCAGCAATAGTTGCATCAGTAATTTTATTAGCTTGAATTTCACTATTAATTTTATTTAAAAAGGCCACCGAAATAGCTAATGCTAATGCATGCGATTGGTCTACAAGAGCTTGAATTTTGCTCTCAATTTCACTGCGGTTAAAAGGTGAGTTAAAAGCACTTACTAAGTAAGCATCTACTTCAGCATTTAAATTTTTAGCTTTGGTATATTCGCTTTCAGGTTTAAAGGATGCAAAATCTAAAAATTCAGTGTCTTTAATTAGTTCTTTTAAGCCATTATTATTTACTTCTAGGTCTTTAAAACTTCCAACAACATTAATTAACTGAGCAATTTTGTCATTAACTTGGTCCCGCTCCTCATTAGTTAAATTTGGGTTAGTAAGTTCTTTTTGATATTCTTTTAATTTATTAGTTAAATTTTCTTGAGTTGGAGTCTTTTTCCCTGCGGGTGCATAAGGAGCAAAAGTATCTTCAATTTCTTTAAATTTATCATTTAAAGCACTAGTAGATTGATAATTAGCTTGTTTATCTTTATAATCTTTAATGGCATCTTGAAGTTTAGTTACAATATCAGAAACATCTTTTTGGTTTTGAGCATTATTTAATGCATCAAAAGCATCATTTTGCAATTGCTTAATTTTAAGCGCTTCTTTTTCTAAAGCTGTTTGTTCAGCATTTTTGCCTTTTGAAGATTCAAGGGCAGTATTTCCGCTTGCAACTTCAGCTTCAAGATCTTTAAAGTGTTGGGCATTATTTTGTAAATTTTGTAATTGTTCTCGAATATCAAAAAGTTTTTTACTTTTATCTTTTTCAGTTAATTCAGGATTAGGATCTAGCGAAAGAATTTCAGCTTGTTTTTTCAAATCATCAGCAATTTGAAGAAGTTTTTTTCCAAATTCTGAATTTGCCAATTCAGCTTCACCACCAAAAATTTTGCTAATTTCTTCGGTAACTTTTGCATGTACTTTATAAGTTTGACGTAAATCATCACTAATATTAGCTTGTGAAAGTCGCTTTTTATATTCACCAATTAAAAACTGTAAATCTTCCCTTAAAGCCGCTGAAGTAGGTTTAATTAAATCTTTAGCTTTGTTATTTAATTCGGCTAAACGTTCTTTAATTTCTTCTAAGGCGATACTTTGTCCGTTTAAAACTGCTTTGGCAACATTATATAAATCAGTTAACTCTTTTCGATTAATGTTTCTTAAATCATTAGTTAAAATTCTAAGCCCATCATTTAAATCCTTAAGTGGTGTGGCATTATTAATTAAATGATCGAGTTTATTATTTAGTGTTATTAAATCATTTTTATAATCTTGTGATCCTCTAAGTAAATTCTCAATTTGTTTTTTAAGAGTTTTTAGAGATTCTTTAAATACAACACTGAGTAAACTATTGTCTTTGATTTTATTGTTGAGTTGATTGAGTTTTTCTAAGTAATCATTAATATTTTGGTGTTGTTCTTGAATAATTTGATTTAATAAAACGTTAAAATCATTAGCTTCATCTGAGCTAATATTTTTATCATTTAAATATTGAGCAATGTTTGACTTAATGTTTTCAGTTAAATTTTTGATGTTTTTTACCGATGTGTCCAAATTACTTGCATAAGAAAGATTATTTAAAAGATTTCTCGGATGTTCTTTTACATCTTTTTCAATTAACTCTATTTGACTAGCAATAAGTTTTGCCACATTTTCATCAACTTGAGAGTTTTTTAACTCTTGGATTTTTGAAGCTAATAACTGCATATTTTTTACTTGATCATCATTTTGCTCTTTAACAAGAATATCAAGCTGATTATTAACTAAATCATTTAAATAATTTATCTCTTGGTCTTTAGTTATAGCTAAACGAGGAGATGGGCTTAAAGCCAATTTTTTGTAAGTATCAATTCGATTGAAGAAATCTTTTTTGACATTATCTTTAATATTTAATAATCCAATTTCATTTCTTACATGAATTACATTTTTTAAAAAGTTTTTTAATTTTTCATTTTCACTAGTTTTATTTACACTAATGGTACTAATAACTTGATCATAAACTTTACCATATTCACGTAATGCATCTCGAGAGTATGAATTTTGATTTAATAAATTTAAAATCTCTTGGATAGTTGAATCTAAAGCTGACTTTTGTTCGGCAGTTAAAGTTTCTGAATTGTTTTTAAGCAATTTATCATAATCAGTTCACACTTTAGTTTCAAGAGCAAATGAAAATTCATTTTGCTGTTTAATGAAAGGATCAATTTCACTATAAAAAGCAGTTAGTGTGCTCTGAGTTGGCGAAGCAATAACTTTATCTTTAGCTTGAGTTGCAACTGATTTAAAATCAACATCTTTAACTAATGAGTAATACTCATTAATTAATTTTGTTTGTTCTGAAGCATCAGTTACTACACTTAGCATTGCTTTAGGAGCTAATTGTTTTAAGACGTTTCTTTGCTTAAGCATCAATGCAACACTTGAATCAACATTAGCTAAAAGTTGCTTTGCATAATCAATTTCACTAAAGAGATTTTTAATTTCGTTAGTATTATTTTTATTATTTTCAGAAATCGAAAATGTTTTTAAAGCATCTTGGGTTTTTTCGACTTCTTTTTTAAGTTCTGAGAAAAAATAAGTTTGGTGATAAGGTACTTTATAACTACTGTGTAATGATGATAATAATCCAGCAGACACTAGTGCCCCTGCACCAGCTATAGCAGAAAATACACCTAAAGCGGTGAGTGTTTTCCTCTGATTTTTCATATTAATCTCCAAAAAAATTTTTATTTTGTTATTTGTTACAAAACACTTTTTTGTATATTTTTTATTAAAAGTGTAAATTTTAAATATTATATATATATATATATATGACAAGTTTTTTCTGAAATTTTCCAGATTATAAAATTAGCTTTAATATTTGTATTTTTTTGATTATTTTTTAGCAAAGAAAAAAACAGGAAAATTCCTGTCTTAATTGGTATATTTTGTTATTTTAAACCGATAATTTTATAAGTTCATTTATAAAATGATTTAATTGCTTTATTTAAATCATTTTCATAAGTTTTTAGTGTCTTAATAATTTGCTCAAAGCTAACAATATCGCCAAAAATCATATTTTTCATGCTTTTATAATCATTTACAAAAACTTCAATAGCTTTTTGAGATGGAATGAGTTTTAATTTACTTCGATATATTTGATCATAATTAGCGAAATTACAGTGATAAAACTTTTTCTTAAATTCTATAACAGACTCAAGTAAGTCTAAATTTTTTAAACTTTTTTCTCTTAAATTACTCTCGAGCATTTTGTAAATATCATAATAGTGTCGTGAATATTTTTTTGGATAATTTCCATTTATGCGATTTGCTTCTCGATGTAAAATGGTAATTTTATCGTAAAAAGTTCTTAATGAATCTACAACTTTTACATTGATTTTTTCAGGAAAAGCATCTTGGTAAACTTCAGAAATATATGGCTTAATTGATCTATTAAAAAATGGGATAGGTTCAGATAAAGTGCTAAATTCTAATTTAATCACATTTAAGAGAGAGTCATCATTTGGATATTCTTTTGGATAATCAAAACATAAAATAAGTGGATTATCTTCGTCGATATAAAACTTAAATTTTTTATCTTTTAAGATGTGAGCTAAATCTTTTTTCAAGCTGTGGAATGACTTTGTTTTTTAAAAAGTTTGCCGTTTTTTGATTTATTTGCTCATTTAGCTGTTTTGTTTCAAAAAACTTCGATTCTTATATGGCTCTTTTTCTGGATAACCTAAAATCCTTCATTCAAGTGCTAAATCAATATCTTCTGAAAATCTTTCAATAAGATTATAAACTTTTGAAAGACTAGTTCCTCCCTTAAAAACAATGTAATCTTTGTATTTAAAATTATTAAAAAGATATTGTTTCTTGAATAACTTTTTTTCTTTCTTTATCGGGTAAGTTATAAAACTTGTCGATGATCATTGATCTCCTTAATCTTTAGTAAAACATTCCTTATTCAAAAAGTCAGATCTTTTGTATCACTTTGCAAATCTTCTTTGATATTTTGAGCAAAAAATGCTAATTTTTTAACTATTCATTTTTTGTTTATATCTTTTTTCCCTAATATTCTTATTGCTTCAATTAAAACAGCAAATTGTAATGATCTTGATGTAATAAATTTTTCGTTGGTATGTTGAAAAGTAATTTTTTTATTTCTATAACGATACTCACGAGAAGGGCCATCTGAAATATAAAAATAAACATTAGGGACCTGAGTTGAAACACCAGTGTAATTTAAAGACGCTTCGCCACCTGGAGCAATTTTTCAGGTAAATTTTTGTGCTATTTTTTCAGCAACTGCTTCAGGCAAAGGGTAACATTCTTTTTTTAAAAATTTACTATATTCAAGCTTAGTATATAAGCCGTTAATTAATCTTGTAATTTTACCTTCTTTAGCTAATTTTTGTAAAATTGATTTTACGGAATTTTTATTTATGATATGTTCAAAATCTTCAGCTGAATATATTTTTCCTGAGTTTTTAAACATTGCTTCTTGAATTTGTTGCTTTATTGTTTGCATTTTTACCTCTTATTTATAAAAATTATATAACAATTTAAGCTTTAATTGTGTTTAAATGTTTCTTTAAACGAAGTTGGGTTTTTATTTTTTGAATTTTAAATATTTTACTGTAGATGCCACTGTATGGACTTTTTTGATAATTGGAATAAATGCTTAAAAAACGATTTTTCACAACACCTACCCATTATAGTAATAAGATTTTTAGACAAAATATCAAAAATTTTTATTTTTTAAATCAAAAAAATGAACAAGAATTATCTTGTTCATTTGTGTTTTTGATATTTATTAATTTAAATGATAAACTTCTAGCGATTTCTAATTTTAAATCAGAATTTGTTTATTGATGCTGAGTAAAGAGGAACCCTCGCTGATTTTTTAACAATAAAATCAGTCCCAGGATTTTTTGTATACAAAGTGCTTTTTGTATCATTAACAGCATTTTCAGGGTTTAAAAATGTATCTGTTGGTGGAGGGGTTGGGGAGTTTTGAGGAAGAGCAACTATACTACGAACTATTACTGGTTGTCCACCGCTAACTGGAGGAAATGAAACAGAACCAAGAGCTTCATCTGAAGTAGTTGGTAATTTCGAAGTGGTTGGGTTTGTATTTTCTGAAAAAATTGTCCCTGTATTAGCCGAAACAATTGAATATACTCTAGCTAGTTGCTCAGGACTAGGAATAAAATTAGTAACTCCTCCATTATAGCTATCACCAATTGTTTTAAGGAAATTCCGATCTTCTAAATTAAATAAGTTATTATTTTTTATCTGATCATAAAAATCTATAATTTTAGCCCCAATTATTCTTCGATTAGGTAAATATAAAGAGTTTTCTAATCATGAATTATAAATATAAACTTTTCTGGTAACTGGATTATAGTCAATATTGAATTTGTATAAATTCATATTAACTCCTGAAGGAAGGTTGTTTTTATCAATTTCCCATCAATTAGCATTTCCACGATAAATATCAGAGCTTGGATCATGAATTTTATTATCATTTACTTGAGGAGAATAAGTTGTCCCTGCAGTTGTCCCATTAGGAACATATCCAGTTAAAAATCCACCTTGAATTTGTAAAAAGGCAAATCCTTTTTCTTGATCAAGAGGAAAAATACGTAAGTATTCATCATCTTTAGTGGTTGAAAGTTGTGTATTAAAGGTAACTGCAATACTTTCTTGATTTTGAATGTCAAAAGCATAATTAGTATGTGAATTTCGATTATCTTTATTTAAAAATGCACTAATCCGATTTGATATACCACCACCAATTGAAGAAACATTACTAAATTCTGAATTAGTTGGTGAACTAATAAAATTATTGTAATTATTATTTTCTTTAATAATTCCTGAACCATCAATTATTGAATTTGAATCATTAAATCCAAAGATTGCTTTTTTCATTAAATTATAAGTTTTTAAAATGACTTGATTTTTAAGATTAGTATCGTTAGCATTTGTTGACTGAGCTATATTTCATCCAGCTTCATCAACATCTAAAACAGCAAATCTTTGTGAATATCCGATTCCATCACTGCTACTAGTAGCTGATTTACTTGGATCAAAAAAGATACTGCTATTTCCATCTGGAATTTGGGCTATATCAACAGTTTTAAAAGTCATTACTACTTCTTTAGACACTTCTATTTTACCTACATTAGCTGCATTAGAATCATAAACATAGACTAATTTAGCTTTTAATGAACGACGATCAACATCTTGTTGTCGTGGATCATCAACATTCATAAATCAATTATTTGGATCGTATTTTTCAATGTACACTTTAAAAGTTACAGGAGAAAAAATTGATTTAACATCACTATCAACTTGAATGTCTTTTTTAGTGAAAGCAAACTGCTTAAACATATCCAAAAAGTTATCGTTATTATCAATTCGAACTCGGTTAGTTTGTCTTGGATTATTTACAACACTTAACCTTTGAATTTCACTAAAGTTTTGCTCGAAAGTTCTTCTAGTATATTCATCTTTAGCAATAATTACTTTAAATTTTTGATCAAATTGACTTTTATTTCTAAGATCATCATTAGCAGTAGCTTCTAAAGGATTAGTTCTATTTGGATTAACATTTAAAGAACTAAATAATTTCTCTTTTCGACCTTGATCATTAATTCAATCTTTATTAGTATATAAAGCACTTAAAGCATCAAAAATAACATTACCATTATTACTATTTTCGGTTAAATTATTAAAAGTATTGTTATCTAAAGTTAGTTCATTAATATTAACTATTTTTTGGTTTAGAGTTGCTTTAAAAGTTTGATATTCATTTTTAATTTCATCAGTTTCAGACTGATTTTTGTCATATGAATGTGATGCTATATATAAATCAGCAAAAATATCTTTAAGGGGGTTATTTTCTACTGCTGCTCGAGCTAATTTTCTTGCTTGGTTTTGGAAAGCGACAAATTTTTTATTTAATGAATCTACTTTAACTGCAAATAATGAAAGTGAAGTAGCATCGTTTTTATCAATAATTGTTCCATAAAAATCATTAACGTTCTTAAATTCGCTTTTTAAAAGATTGTATTGAGTTTCTAAAGTCGATAAATCATTATATAGGTAATGATTTTGATTTTTACCAGCAATATGATTTTGAAGCGGATCTAAAATTTCAAATAATTTTACATAAAATCCTGGCAATCCTGCCCCTGCTTGAGTTGATTTAGGATTAAATTTATGTTTAAAAGAGTCTTTAACATGAGTTGCAAAAGTAGAAATAATATTATCAGCATTGGAAGTTATAACTGCAATCATTGTATTAATTTTATTTACATAATTTGCAGAACTATTAAGGTCTTGAGCCAATGCGGTAGTAATTAAATTATTTAAATTTACCAGTGGAGCATACTCTGCACCACTAACACCAGCTCCATTACGAACATCAACATGAGTTGCGTCAAAATCATTAAAATAATCAATCATTGAGTTTTGAATTGTTTGCACTTCATGCTTTGCTTTGGTATATAAATCAAAAATTTGATCATTTAACACTGATTTAGCGTTTTTAATTAAAATATTAGCTTCTGAATAGGAGATATTATCTATATCATTACTTGCATTTTGTAAATTAGTAATTGCAGCTTCTAAAAAATTTCGAACATATGGATCAGCAAGCATATTTTTGTTAAAAGTACTTGCATTTTGATCAACATAATCCTTAACTTGATTATCTAAAATAAGTTGACGATCTATCTGATTCTTTTTAGCAGTAACTAAGTTAGTAATTTGATCATTAAGAGCATTAAATAAATTAACCTTATCTTCTTCACTATTGTTATTGTCACTAAGTGCTGTAGTGGGATTATTTTGTTGATTATTAATTGTTGCTTTTAAAACGTTAAATTTACTTTGAACATCAGCATCATCTAAATCTTGATCTTCAAGACTCAAAAAAGCATTTGCATCATTTAAAACTTTTTTGAGATTAATTGAGTTTTCTAAAACGTATTTAATAAGATTATTTTTAGCACTAGCAGGTTCATTTTGACCTACATCAGATACATCTCTAAAGTATTTATTAAATAAATCTCTAGGAACTGAATTTACATCATTATATTCGTTGTTAAAAGCATCAAGCTTAGCTTGAATTGGAGTTTTTTGATTTTGATCAAGTGTTTTATCATTGTCAAGTAAATTTTTAACAATTTGATATTTTGATCATAAAGTAAGTCTAAAGAATTGGTCTTCAAGTTCCATTGTAACACTTGCAATTGAATCATTTCCTGTAGCAGACATTTTATTTGAATCATCATAGTAACTTTTAACTTTATTAAGTAATTCTTGAGCTTTGGTTTTTTCAGCAATAACTTTATTATCAGTAGAAATAATTTGGTTATTTAAATTAGCTAATTCAAAAGCTTTTTGAGCTAATGTTTTAAGAACATCAAAATTATTTCCAACAATCTCTACTTTTGCACGAGTTTGATTTAAATCTCCGCTTTCATCCGGGCTAGTGGTAAAGCTAATTTGAGAATTATTTTCTTGCTCTAATTGAGTTAAAAATGCTAATAAAGAGTCTTTGAAATCATTATGAACTACAGCAGTAAAATCTTTTGCTTTAAGAGCTTGAATTTTTGCATCAGTAGTTTCACGATAGGCATTTTTAGTTTGGATTTTTTGATGTTCAGTAGTTATTTCTTGAACAATTTTTTCACTTAATTGGGTATATTGCTCAAGAGTTAAAGTATTTGTTGAAGAAAGGTCAAATAAATCATTAACATTGTAAGTATTTCCGGCTTGTTTTCCTAAAACTGAAGTTGGATTAGCAACATTTGTTGGAATGGCATCTCATACAAGTTGTAATAATGAATTAGCATCGGTTATTTTAGATGCACTTGACTGATTTAATCAGTTATTAACTGTTGTTAAAACAGTATTAGCAGCATCGATAATATTTTTAAATTGAGTTGCTTTATCTTTTAAAAGAGTGATTTTTTCTACCGCAACTTGTGAATAATCTTCATTTTGAGCTGTAGTTTCAAAGGATCTTAAATAATTATTTAAATCATTTAACTTATCAATACCGCTTTGATTTCCAATGCTACGCAAGTTAAATGCATTGTCATTAACAATTTCACGAATTTCTTCAAGTTTACCTGCAAGTAAATCTGCTTGAAGAATTTTTTTATGACTAAAGCTAATTTTGTCTTTTAATGTATTGTAAAAGTTATTATTATCTTGATCATTTTCGATAAAGAAACTATTTCTTGCTTCAACAATAAATCCAGCTAAAGAAACAGAATAATACTTTACAAGAGCTAAGTTATCGTTAGTTAAATTATGAATTGCTTCATTTGCTTCACCAGCTGCTTGCGAAAGATCTGCAATTGCTGAAACTTCTTGTTTAATTTTATTAACTCGGTTAATAATAGGAATTAATTGATCTTTAATGATTGCGTCCCGAGTTTGTCGCTTAATTTCATCAACTCAAGACTCTAATTTTTCTGGAGCTCCAGTATCAAAATTAACTCCACCTCCATCGTTAAAAGTTTTAACAATTCCAAATGGACCTTTGGTATTATCGGTATTTTCCAAAGTAAATTCAATAAGTAAGCGAATTTTATCAATGTCAAATTCTCTAAATAAAACATCTCTAAGTTGAGAGTATTTCTCTTTTAAATCATTGTAATTAGTATATGAAGCTGGAAGAGTTGAATTAATTGCTTGAGAAACTATATCCGAAGTAAGTTGATGAATATGGATAAGATCGGTAATATCAGCATTAATTAAGCTTTCGATATAATCAATAGCGTTTTTTTGAAAATTAAATAATTCAAAGAAATCTTTAATTTTTTCATTAATAGTTTTTAAATCATCTAAAGATAAATTATCTTTAGCTATTTCTAGTTTCATTAATGAATCAAAAGTTGCCCGCTCAGCTAAAACTTCGCTTTTTGTACCTTTGTAAAATGTAGTAGTATCAACAAAAGTTTCAGACCCAGCAAAGGTTTCAATGTCTTTAAGTTTATTTAAAGCAAGATCTTTTTGATAAGCAATTTGTAAAGCTAATGATTGGTTGTTAATATCTTCAGTATTAACATTTTCTCTTTGATCTTCAGCTTTTGCTTGATTGTAATTTTTTTTAGCAACTAAGTAATAATTATTAAATGTATAAGAAGGGTTGCTTTGACGCATTTTTAGTGCTTCATTATCTAAACGTTTAACTTGATCATCAACCCCTTTAATTGCCTCGTTAAAAGCTTCCATTAAGGTTTCTTTTTGACGTTTAAAAGAAGCAATTTTAGCACTTAATTGCACTTTTTTAGCATTAATTTGTTCAACGGTTAAATTATTATTAAAATTAATTTCATTATTTTCAGAAGTAGCTAAAGTAATATCGTGTTTTAATTGAGTATAGATTTTTCAATTAGCATCATCAGTTAAAATAGTTGGTAATAAATTATAAACATCCAAAAACTCTTTTTTGGTATTAATTGTGGTTTGAGCTTTAAGTAAGGTTTGAGTTTTTCGTTCAATTACTTCATCACTATCGCTAGATAATAATTCGTTTCTAAATAATAAACTATCAATAAATTGTGCAAGTGATAAAGTTGTACCAACATTATATTGATTATAAGAATCAAGCAATTGCGAAGAAACATTAGCAAGAGCAAGTAGTTTTTCCATTTTAGTTGAAGCTTCAAGTGCCTTTTCATACTCAAGCTCACTTTTTTTCACAAGTGCATAATTATTAATTCGTTCTAAAGAGGTTTTATAACGAGAATTTGCTTCGGTAGTTTGGGTTTTTACCGTAGCTTGAATAAGTTCATTAATTGTTTCGATTTTATCTTGTTCATAAGCAAGTAAAATCTCATTTCCTCGTAAGAAAAGTTGTAATTTTTCATTTTCAAAAGCTTCTAAATTTGGAATATTATTGGGGTCGTTTAACCTTGCAACTAAATCATCAGAAATAACAATTTGCTCTTTTCCATTTTTAATTGCTTGAATGGTTCGAGTTTTGCTATATTGATCTGAAGATTTTTGCTCAATAATTTCTAATAATCTTTTTTTATTAAGTTCTAATTCAAAAAGCACTGGAGCTATTTCAATTAGTTTTTTGGCAAGATCAATTGCTTGATTACTTTTTTGTTGATTTGAAACATCTTCTGTTTCTTTTATAAGATCCCTTAGCCGATCATTTAATGCACTTGAACCTGCACTAGTATTATCTGGATTAGATTTATCATTAATAATCTTTTTCAAATCATTAATTTTTTTCTCAAGTAATTCCTTAGTATCAACTTCGTTTAAATCTTTAAGAGCTTTATTGAGTTGATTAATTAAATCTTGAACTTGCTCATTGGTAGCATTTGGATTGGTAAAAAGGCCATCAAGTTGAGATCGAATTTTTTCAATTGCTTCAACATAAGGTTTTAGCTCATTAGCATTTTCGCTCTCTAATTTTCGCTTAATTGTATCTAAAATTTCTTTATCCAGATTAGAAATTTCTCTAAATTTATCAGCTGTATCAATAATGTTTTGTAACTTTTGCTTAATTTCTTCAAGTTCTTTTTCAATTTCTGGAGTACCATTACCCTCATTAACTAGTTTTCTCAATTCATCAAGACGTTTTTTAAGATCATTATATAAGTCAATCCGTTGTTGCTCATTTTTTGTAGGAATATATTTCGGATCACGACCTGAAAACACTACAGTTAAATAATCATCAGCAAATTCTGAGATGATTTCAGTTTGACTTTGTTTATTTGCATTAATTAAGTTTTGAATTTTAAAGTTATATGCTTTAATGTTTTCGATTAAAATTACTGTAGGAACTGGATTAAAATCTTCAGTCATTGGAAGAGCAATTGCTTCAAGGTCTTTTGCTTGGTCAATAACATCTTTGTTAATTGGATTATCAACATGTCTTAAAAGGTTTAATTGCTCATTTGCTTTTAAAATTAGTTGTTTTAAGTAACCTTTTAAAATCAAGCGAAATTCTTCATTAAGCTTATTTTTAACTTCTGTTAAAAATGTTGATGAGACATCATTTGAATAGGTTTTAACTACTTGATTGTGTAATTCTTTGAGTTTGTTTAAAATATCTTCATTTGCAAATGAAAGGTTTTTAACAAAAGTGCTTTGAGATTCAATAAGTTTTAATTCATTATTTAAATATTTAAGTAAATCCAATTCTTTAATTTGAGTATTATAAAAGCTAAAAAATTCACTAGCAAGTTGTTTATTTGGAAGCTTTTTATTAAAAATTGTATCAATTTGAGAATTAATAATAATTGCTTTGCTTTGTAAAATTAAATTATCTTTAACTGATAAAGAAACTTTATTTTTTAAATCATTGAGTAATTCGTTAACAAATTTTAGTGAGTAAAATTCGCTAAAAAGTTCTGATTTTTGTGTAATTAAGTTATTTTTATCATTAATTAAAAGAGTTTTTTCAATTAAATTGGTAACTAGCTTTTTATTAAAATCTAGTGAATCATCAAATTTATCAACATAATCATTTAATTCACCAATAACTTGCTTAATTTCTGAAACACTTTTGCTTGAATCAGAAATTTGTTCATAAAAAGTTACTAAATTATTTCTAATTAAGTTAATATCAGCTGCAGTTTGAGCAATATTTAAATTAATTTTTGTTGAAGCAAGAAAATTTTTCACATTTGCTTTTTGCTTATTATTATATGCAACATTTTCAGTATATGGTTCAATTAATTTTAAATATTCATTGATTTCATTAATCTCAACTTGATTTTTTTCTAATATTTCTTGCAGTGATGCAACTTTATTTGTTGTATCTTGAGAAGCGATTTGGACTTCATTTAAATGAATATTGTTATCAATAATACGAGAATAAAGCGGAACAAGTGATGAAGATACTTCTTTTTTAAGTCCATCAAAGACAATTGCGTCAATTTTCTTTGAAGTTCCTTCAAGTAAATTGATAAATGGACTTAAAATTTCATTTTGTGCAACTACTAATTTAGAAATTTCTTGAGCAATATTTTTTAAATAATTTTGTTTTTGTTCATTAGTAGAGTTATAAAGGACTTCGAAAAATTTAAATGAATAATCTTCTTTAAGTTGAGTTAGTTGATTTTGTAAATCCGATTCACGAATTCGAGCTTCTTGATTATCTAAAATTTTCTTTCAAAAAATTGTAGGTTCTTGCTCTTTGAAATCAACTTTATCAAGATTATTAATATAAAAATCAAAAACTTTTGCTTGAACTCCATCAAGCAGAGTGAGTTTTTCTTGAAGTTTTTTATCAGGACTATTTCATTGATTTTTAGCTTCAGAATAAAGTGAAAGAATATCATTTTTTTCTTGATTGCTAATGCTAAAGTAAGGAGAATAAAGTTTAAAAAGATTTTCTCCTTCAAGTAAGTTTTGATATACGTTATTGTTTTTGACTGCTTCATTTGAGTGAATGCTAAAAAGAGTTGCACCTAAAGCTACTGCAAGGGGAGCAGTTACTGAAGAAGCAATAACGAAGCTTTTCTTTGTTTGTTTTTTAGGCATAAATGCTCCTTAATGTAGTTTAAATTGAATTTCAAAACGTCCTGTTACTGTATTAATTGCTTGATAAAAATCAGGATATCCAATTCCACCTTTTCCTGAATTGGTATTATCTAATTCAATTAAGTTATCTGTTCCTCATAATCCTGATTTTGTTAAATCAGTAAAAGTTAAACCGACTAAATCACGGTACTTAATTTTATTCATTACATGTGAATAAAATTCCTGAGTTTGAATAACGGTATTTGAACCGGGCACTCCTCATTGAACTTTTCCTACAGCACTAGGTTTAAAGAAATATGCATATCTTAATTTATCATTTGTCCCTAGTGAAACGGGTTCACTTAAATCTAATTTATCATAACTAAAGCGGTTTAAAATTTGTCATGAAAGCACTAATAAGGCGTCTTCTCCAGCTACGTTTCTTACCGGAATTCCAATAACAAGTGGAAGAAATGCTAAGTTTTTAAATTGATCAATACTTGTTGGCTGACCTTGACCTTGATCTGGTGTTAAGTATTGATATTTATCCCTTCAATTATGGGTCATATTATCACTATCAGCAAGAATTCCTCTTTGATACTCTAAATTATTTTTTTGATATAAAAGATCCTCATCTGAAGCCACATATGGTGTTAAAGTTTTTCAATAAATGGTATCTCCAACTTGAGTATATCCTTTATATTGACCTCCTAATTTAACTTTAACCCTAAAATCTGGTCCGCTAGCAAAGCTAGATACTCTATCGGTTCCAAAAAGTGGTTCATCAACTTTTTCTACAAAGAAATCGTTATTACTTTGATCTTTACGAGCTTTTAAAGATGAATATTTTACAAAGGCACTTGATAGGTGATATGGTGCTTGTAAATTGTTTCATCCTGCATCTGAAACCCTGAAAAGTGGAGCATTTAAACTATTTTCATTTTGAATATTTCCAGCTTGAATAATAAAGCGATCTAAGGTTTTAAAATTAATTCCGACATTTTCAAATTTAACCCCAAAATCTTCAATGCTAGCAAAAGCACTATTTGTATCATTTAATTGAGAAGGTTTTTTAAATTTAAAATATAAATTAATATACCCTCTACGAATTGTGCTATCATTTGTTGGTTTTTGAGTTATATATTGAGTTACTTGATTATTTTGAGCTTTTTCTTTGTAAGCATAAACTTCTACATTATCTTGATTAAAAGTAAAACTATCGTTTTTTAAAACATTAAATTTTTCAAACAATCCACCAATAAATGAATTTACATTTGTTCGAAGAAACTGTTGATTAAGTAATTTTGCATCATAATCAGTTTGATTAATTCTAATAGTAGTTTCTAGAACATTTTGGCCTTGAATATAATCTTCAAAATTCTTAATAAAAGTTGAATCTTTCGGAAGAATATCAGCATAATTTAAAATTCCACTTGATACTTCTCCTAAATATTCAAAAAATAAATCAGTGTTATTAGAATCAGTCATTCAATCATATAAAATAGAAGCTTTAGAAAATCCTTTAGTTATAGCATCATGAATGTCTAAATCACTTGAAGTTGCTTTATTTAGGTTAGCAACTAAAGTTTCTGCTTGCGTAGCTGGGGTTGCGATTTTGTTATATTCATCCTTAACTACTGCAAATCGGTCATTTACTCCAGTAACATTTAATTGACTTGGATCGGCAATATATTTTAATAAATTATCTAAATTAGCTCTTCCATCATAATTATTTTCACCAACAATAAATTTATGCAAGATGCTCTTTAAATTAATATTATCAGTAGGACTATCTCCAAATACAAAGCTATTAAGATTTTCTTTTGCAATAGCTAATTTAGTTGCTAATTCCTTGTATTTATTAAAGAAATTATTTCTTGGATTAGTATACATTGTTGGGGTTTCTTGTTCAAATGTTAACCCTTGTTCATTAATTCCAATTTGCAGTTGTGTATGTAAATTTGGATCAATATCAGTTGTTATTGTTCTTTTAAATGTTGAACTTTTAGTTTGAATTTCACTTAATTTGCCAAATAATTGAAGTGCATATCCAACACTTTGAGTACCCTTATCAACAAGCAACTGTTCATTAATATCCTTAAATTGACTAAAAGTTAATCCTAGCAAAGGAACTGAAGTAATTGAAATTAAATTTTGAAAATAATCTAAAAATTCTGATCCAACATCATGAAGTTGTTCAACTACTAAATTTGGAACAGTTTGTGCTTCTTTTAATCACGCTCGAATGGCATCATCACCATCACTAATATGATCAGAGCTTTCTTTAGCCTTTTTATATGAACTATCAACTGATGTTGGATTTAGTTTTTCCATTAAACCTGTAACCACATTTTCATCTATTCCAGTAACTTTTAAAATAAATTCTTTTTTAGCATTATCAGTAGTAGCGTTAGTAAATAAATTTGTATATGGTTGAATTTTTTCTTTATATGATTTGTAACGATATGCTTCTCATTTATACACTGCAAGAACTTGCTCATAATATTTATCATTTGCTTGCGAATATTTAGTATTTAACTGAACAAGTTTTTCAGGAGTAGCTATGTCAATATCTTGAATTGCTTCAAGTGCAATTGCTTCGTAATCATCTATTATAGGACTTTGTTTTTGACCTTGGGTTGCATTATTATATGCACCAGTCATAAATTTTTTCAAAGCTAAATTTCTTTTATAAACTTGCTCAATTTTTTCTTTTTCAGCATGGAAAATTAAGTCTAAAATTCCATCATTAGAGTTAAAAATTTGCGAAGCTGCTTGCACTTTAGCAACTTCATCATGATTCATTGTATTTAAAATACTTGTTGCCTGAGCTATTTTGGATTCTAAAGTTACTGCTTGAGCATTTGTGCTTGCATATAAATCTCGAATATTTTGTGGTTCATAATCTTGATTTTGTGCTTTTTGAGCATTATATGAATCTAAATATTCTTGTGCTTTCTGAATTTTACTTTGCAATTCTATGGAATTTAAGAAAGCTACATTAAATGATTGCGGATTTGAACTAAGTACATAGGTTTGCAATAAACGTTTGTATTCTTCTTCGTTTTCTAAATTAGTATTTCCATTAAGTAAAGTAAAGGGCATATTTATAATAGCTCTAAGTGGAGCTTTAGCTTGGTCACTTAAATACTCACCTTGATTTGGATCAGTGTTAAAGTTATTAAGCTTTTCTAAAGCTTGAGCTACTTCTGTTGCTAAATTTAAACGCTCAACATAAGTTTTTAACAAGAAAATATTATTATCAAGTTTTACTTGATCTTTTTCGGTGTAATAATATCCTTCTCCTTTAGTTATTTCTGCTTCTAATTTAGCAAGTGATTGCATAACATTTTGGTTTTGTTGCACATTTTGTGGGGCATTGGTAATTAAATCTTTTGCTGCTTTTGCTTTTGCAATTAATTCAGCAATCATTTTATATTTATCAAAGAAAAAGTTTGTTTCAGATACTGCTTGAATAGCCTGATTAATTTCAGAATTGCTGGTGGCATTTTGAATACTTGTTGCTTGAATGTGGAAAAAGTCATCGCCTTTATCTTGTAATTGCTGATACATTGTATCAACAGAACCATTTTGATCGGTAATTTTTTCAATTTGCTCAACTTTAATTCCTTTTGGATCAGAACCTTGAGCCTGTTTATAAATTAAATCAAGGGCTTGTTTTCTATCTAAATATAACTGATAATTAATCTTAAAGTTATCCGATAATTTTGGATACAATTCATTGTCAATATTAGAAGCATTTTTGGTTGTATCCGGAATGCTTTCTAAAATATCATCAGCTAATTTATTTGCATCATCTTCAAATCCATAAGTAGTAGATTCTCCGGTTTTATAGGTAAAACTTGTATAATCACTATCATCTTTAACACTTGTTTGAGTGATGATTTTTTCTTGATGAAGAGTAATTAGTTTTTCCAGTGAAGCTAGTGTTTGGGTAATTGTAAAAAGTTTACTTTGAGTAATTGGTTCGGTGTTTAAATTATTAAGAAGAAAATCATAGTAAGCTTCCATTTTTTGTCTACCATCTTCTCCGGTTCCTTTAGTACCGGTTCCATCTGGATAATTAGTTGGAATTTGATCTTTTGCTTGCTCAACTTGTGCATAAACTTCAGAGAATTTTTCTAATAAAACACCTTTTTCTTCAAGTTCTTGATCCTTAGTAATAATTTCTTGGATACTCAATTCAAAGTAATTATCTTTAAAAGAGTCATAAATACTTTGAATTGAATTAGCAATACTCACTTTTCCTGCTTCTGGAGCATCTAAATTTGCTCTAACTAAATACTTTGCTTGATAAGCTCTTCTTGCAAGTTTAGATAAAGAATCTTCCTTCTCTAGTAATTGGTAAAACTTATTATTTGCATCAATAATGGTGTTTTTATTAGTTGCATTATTGGTTTGATTAATTAACTCATCGATTTTATTATTAAATTGTGTTTCAAAATTTGGATCATATGAATCACCTCTAACTAAGTCAGCTATGAAACTAGATCTTGCTACTGCAATTGTCGGAACTTGTATTCGTTTAAGATTTCCTAAAGTACTAACTTCAACATAAGCAGAACGAATTTCATTTTGTAAAACAATCATTGAAGTAGTGCTGAAATTATATAAAGTTGATACATCAGCATTTTCGTAAACATTAGTATTTAAAAGTTTCGTAAATAAAATATTATTAGGATTTTGAGTTTGAAGCAGTTTAAATTCTTTTTGTGTGCTTTCTGGGTAAATAGTATCTAAAGAGCGAAAAGTATCATTTAATACAGTCGCTAGGTTATCTAAATAAGCGATTTTAGCAATATCACCATTAATTTTGATAACATCTTCTGAAGAAGTGTAGCTTTGAGCAGTATCATTAATTGCATTAATTCAATTATTAAGAATATCTCTTCATTTATTTGAGTAAGCATTTTTTAACTCAGTTGAATGGTGATTAAAATAAAATGTATCATTATTAATTTTATTTTTAAGAGCTTCAACTCTTTTAATTAATAAATCTTTAATAAAAGCTAGTGGTAACTCATCAAATTTAGCTCTTAAAGCTTTAATTGTTGTGGTTTTTTTACCATTTGCATTAGTTGCGTTGACTAAATTATCAAATTCATCAAAAACTGCATCAAGTTTGGCATGAATACGAAGATTAATTTTTTCTGCACGAGAGTCATACTTAGAAAGTTGAGAATTTTTTTCATTGAGAGTATCTTGATATTGTTTTTGAATTTCATTTTTAAGTTTTTCTTGATTATTTGCATAGAAAACAATTTCATCTCTAAGTAAAGCTAATTTTGTTTTATTAGCATAAAAATCTTGTAATTGTGCAGTAAATGAACGAATTTGTTTTTCTCATTTATTAATTGCATCATCAAAAATAGCTTGATTGGCTTCATTACTTCCATAAACAGTTTTTAAATTTGTCAAAGCACTTTCAACTTTCATTCGAGTCTCTACTTTTGCTAATTCTTCATTTAAAATGGAAGTTTTTGAATCAATAACAAAACTACTATCATCTAAATTAACCAGTGTATTTTGGGGCTGATTTGCTCCAACTAATGGAGGAATGCCAATAATTGATTCTAGCAATTTTTGATATGAAAGGGGAAATTGAGTTTGATCAATGGTTGCTAATTTTTGACCACTTTTTTCAAGAGCAATCACTAAATATTTGTATTTAGATAATTTATTAGTAAGCTCATTAATTTGATCGCTTGTTTTATCATTTTGAGCAATTAACTCATCTGTTTTTACATTTAAGCTTTCAATTGAATTATTAATTTCTTGGTATGGAGATGTATTTAAAAGAGCATTATTAGTAATTTTATGAGCTTGAAGTTCATCGTTAATTTTTCTTAAAAATGCCACTGAAATAGCAAGAGAAAGATTATTGGTTTGAGTTTTAATTTTCTCGATTTTATCTTCTATTTCATTACGATTAAAAGGTGCTTTAAAAGCACTTACTAAATAAGCATCAATTTCATTATTAAGGGTTTTTGAATTAGCATATTCTTGATCTGGTTTAAAAGTACCAAAATCTAAAAACTCAGTATCTTTAACTAATGCTTTAAGAGAATTATTGTTAGCTTCAAGATCTTTAAATGATGAAACAACACTAATTAAGTGATTAATTTCTGTATGAACTTTTTCACGCTCTTCATTACTTAAATTTGGATTACTTAGTTGTTTTGAGTAATCTTTAAGTTTATCGATTAAATTTTCTTGAGTTTGGGTTTTTTTACCATTAGTTTCATAAGGAGCAAAAACATTGTTAATTTCTTCAAATTTCTTGTCTAAATCTTTAGTTGATTGATATGAAGCTTGCTTTTGTTTATAATCTTTAATCGCATCTTCAAGCTTAGTTAAAATATCAGAAACATCCTTTGTTTGTGGAGCTTTATTAAGAGATTCAAAAGCTGCATCTTGAAGTTGTTTAATTAGCAATGCTTCTTTTTCTAAGGCTACTTGTTCAGCGGTTCTTCCTTTTGAAGATTCAAGGGCAGTATTTCCGTTTGCAACTGCTACTTCAAGATCTTTAAAGTTTTGGGCATTATTTTGTAAATTTTGTAATTGTTCTCGAATATCAAAAAGTTTTTTACTTTTATCTTTTTCAGTTAATTCAGGATTAGGATCTAGCGAAAGAATTTCAGCTTGTTTTTTAAGATCATCAGCATGTTCAAGTAATTTTCTTCCAAATGGTGATTTTAAAATTTGCTCTGGGCCACCAAAAACTTTCTCAATTTGCGACCTAACTTGAGAGTGTTTAAACAAGGTTTTTTGCAACTCTCCGTTAACATTGGCACGCTGAAGCTCTTTTTTATACTCACCAATTAAAAACTGCAAATCATCTCTAATTGCTGTTGAAGAAGGTTCAATTAATGGTTTGGATTTTGAATTTAAATCTTTAAGACGTTGTTTAATTTCTTCAGCAACAAGACTTTCTCCGCTTAATAGTGATACTGTAGTGTTGTATAAATTTCTCAATTCATCCCGATTAGAGTTTCTTAAATCATTGCTTAAAATTCTTAATCCATCATTTAAATCCTTAAGTGCTGAAGCTCCATCAACTAACTCATTAATTTTAGAATTAATCTTTACTAAAGCATTTTTATCAACCTCAAATCCTTTATCAAGCGATAATTTTACTTGTTCTCGAAGTGTTTTAAGGGAGCTTTTAAAAGTAGTGTTTAATAAGTTGTTATCATAAATGCGATTATAAAGATTATTTAGCTTTTCTAAATAATCGTTAATATTGTTATGTTTTTCTTTAACAATTTCGCTTAATTGTGTATTAAAACTATTAGCCTCATCTGAACTAATATTTAAATTGGTTAAATACTCGGTGATTTTTTCTTTAATTTTCTTAATTAAATTTTCAATATTATCAATTGCAGTTTTTAAATTAGTTGCTGCTGAAATGTTATTAAAAATATTTTGTGGGTGTTGACTAAAATCTTTTTTAATTAACTCAACTTGAGCAGTAACTAAAGATTTTAAATTTGTATTAACATCAAGACTTTCCAAATCTTGAATTTTTTGATTTAGTATTTGTGAGTTTTGAAGATTATTTTCGTCTTGAATTTTGGTGATAGTATCAAGCTGATTATTAACTAAATCATTTAAATAAAGTATTTCTTGAGCTTTTGTTATTGCTAATTTTGGCGAAGGACTTAATGCGAGTTTTTTATAATTATCAATGCGAGTTAAAAAATCTCTTTTGACTTGTTCTTTAACTTTAAGCAAGTCAATTTCTTTTCTAATATGAATAACATTATCTAAGAAAGCTTTTAAGTTTTTATTTTCTGGGGCTTTGTTAATGCTAATAGACTTAATAACACTATCATAAACTTTCCCATATTCAAGAAGTGCATCTTTGGAATATCAACTTTGTCCTAACAAATTCAAAATCTCTTCAATAGCTGAGTCTAAAGTTGATTTTTGTTCTGCAGTTAAAGTTTCTGAATTGTTTTTAAGGATTTTATCATAATCAGTTCATACTTTAGTTTCAAGGGCAAATGAAAATTCATTTTGTTTCTTAATTAGCGGATCAATATCGTTAAAAAACTTATTAATAGCTGTATTACTTAAAGAAACTAATGCTTGATTTTTTACTTCCTTAGCAATATTTAAAAAATCAACTTCTTTAACTAGCTGATAATACTCATTAATTATTTTTTCTTGTTCGGTTTTTTCTTTAACAACACTGAGCATTGCTTTAAGACCAAGTTGCTTAAGAATATTACGTTGCTTAAGCATAATTGGAATACTTGAATCTTCATTAGATAAAAGTTGTCTTGCATAATCTATTTCACTAAAAAGATTTTTAATTTCATTGGTGTTATTTTGGTTATTTTCGGAAATAGATAGCGACTCTAAAGCTCTTTGATTTTTTTCAACTTCTTTTTTAAGTTCTAAGAAAAAATAAGTTTGATGGCGAGGAACTTTATAGCTACTATGTAATGATAACAATAACCCTGTTGTAAGTAACGCACCAGCACCAGTGACAGCAGAAACTACACCTAAAGCGGTGAGTGTTTTCCTCTTATTTTTCATATATATCTCCATTATTACTGTTTATAAGTTCAGGTATTTTCCCAAAAATTTGTATTATAATAAATTATATATATATATATATATATATCGCAAGTTTTTTGTAAAAATTTCCACATTCAAAAAAACACTAAAAAAGCAAGCGGAAGCTTGCTTTTTTAGTCATTAAATTTATGTAATTTATTTACTTGGACTTTGAGGATTGGAAGGTGCTTTTGGTGTATTTTGACTTGTTTGTGAACTTTGTGTAGTTGTAAAAGTAGTTTTTGTTCCTAAAGATGATTCTTTATGAGCTTTTTGTGATTTTTCTACTTCTTTTGCAACAGAAGGAATCCATCCAAAACCAGGGAAATGAATTATACCTGGAATGGTGTTAACACTATCAAGTTTCTTTTTAACTTCCTCAGCTACTGATGGAATATATCCAAAGCCTGGAAGATGGAACAATCCTGGGATCGAGTTATCTTTAGGTTTGGCTTTTTTGCGTGCTTCTTCTAAATCTTTTCTAACTCACCCAAATCCAGGAAAATGTACTAACCCTTTAATTGAATTATCTTTTGGTTTCCCAGGAATTTCATCGTTATTTTGAGATTTTGTTTGTAAAACACTTAAATTTGAAAACAATTGATTAACTTTATCGACATTTACTTTCGGATCTTTATCGGTGTAAGTAAAAATATTGTTTGATTTTTGTTTTTGATCTTGAACATATTTATTGAGTTCTTCTTGGTTCATCGTACCAATTTTTTGATTAAGAGCTATTACTTGAGCATATGCATCTTGTAAAAATCAAACATCCTTTGAGAAATCTCATTTAGTATAATTTTTAATTTTTGAAAAACCTTTTTGATAAGATTTTTCAAGATTTTCAAAAAATTCATTATATTCTTTTACTGTTGGTAAATTTTTATAAAGGACAAGTTGTTCAAGATCTTGTCTTAATTTTTTGCCAAGATCGCTTTTAGCTGGTTGAATAATTTCAACACTTGGTTGTTCATTTTTAGTATCTTGGGAGCTAGTTTCTGATTGATCAGGTTTTTTGTCTGGTTTAGTACCTTCTTGACCTTTTGCAGAATTTGGTTTTTCTTCTTTAGGAGTATTATCTGTATGTTTATCAGGATTTTGGGTATCATCTGGAGCATTATTATGTTTTGATGGCTCTTCTTGTGTTGAGGAACTTGTTTCATCTTTTGGTTTTGGTGGTTCAACTTGTTTTTCGGGTGATTTATCTGGTTGCGGTTGAGACTGAGCTGGAGGTTGGTCTTTATTTTGTGAGCTTGAGCAAGAAACTGCAGCAATTGATGCTGCTACAGGGGTTACAAAAAGCAATCAAAATTTTCAAAAATTATTTCTTTTCATAGCAATATTATATATATATATATAT